>NZNP01000040.1 GCA_002694945.1 Gammaproteobacteria bacterium | reverse complement strand
GTTTTATTCTAACGGAGGAGTATCCAACCCTGGTCTTGATCCGCTTGTGAAACCGTTTTCGCTGACTTCAGCTGAAGCAGAAGAAATGATTGTGTTTCTTAACAGCCTTACGTCTAGTCATATTCCCAGAATTGTAAAGAGTACTCGTGGTTCTGCCGCGGGTGCTAATTAGTATTCTGAAAGGAGTAGTCAGATTGAATTGGATCAAGCTTTTCTTTGCTTGGGTTTTTGCCACTGTGATTTGTGCTGTTTTAGCTTTAACAGCAGCTTTCTATGGATGGTGGGTTGAAGAGGTCGCCGATCGCGAGAACTATGACCAATTTTTCGACTGGGCCCGGAAAGAAATCGACACAAAAAACAGTGGCGCCTCAGCCTTAATACTCATCGAAGATGGCCGAGTTGTGCGTCAATTTTATAAAGGTGGTGTCGATAAGGACACCTTATTTCCCACCGCGTCTCTTAGTAAGTGGATCACTGCTTTAGCAGTAATGTCGTTAGTCGAGAAAAGTCTAGTTCATCTTGATGCACCCATTTCAGATTACCTTACTCGATGGCAGTTACCGAACTCTGAGTTCGATAATAACGGTGTTACCGTAAGAAGATTGCTTAGCCACACTGCTGGATTAACGGATGGGTTGGGTTTTGGGGATTACCAAAGTGACGAAGTTCTGCCTTCGACAGAAGCTGAATTAAACAACCCTAGGGCGTCTAATAAAGCGGATGTTAAAATAATTGTTGGGCGAGAGCCGGGCCGCGAGTTCCTTTATTCGGGCGGCGGATATCTAATTTTACAATTGTTGGTCGAAGAGGTGAGCAAGGTTGAATTTGCTGATTATGTGACGAAAGCAATCCTCCATCCGCTCGAGATGCATAGATCGACTTATAAATTTCTCGGCGACCAAGTCAATGCAGCTCAATCTTTCGATGTTGACGGTTCTCTAGCGCCAACTTACAGGTATGCATCCCCAGCTGCGACGTCTTTTTCGAGCTCCGCCTCAGATTTGTCAAAGCTAGTGCAGGCGCTACTGAATGATAAAAATTTTCCCCTCGATTCCGATACTGTTTTGTTGATGCGAGAGCCTCATGGTTTTCTGATGAATTCCGGAATTTGGGGTCTTGGAACGATTCTATATGTGCAAGCTTCTCATGGAGACTTCGTGTTTGGGCATGACGGAGCAAACGAACCGGCTATCAATACCTCCGTACGCTTGAACCCTGAAACGTCTGACGGCTTTGTGATGCTTGTATCTGGCCATCCATCATTGGCGTCTAGTATCGGATCAGAATGGGTGCTTTGGCAGACAGGTTATCCTGACTTCCTATCATCCGATCGAGCACTGAAGAGTGCCCTTTTTCCGATGCTGGTTTGTAGTTTAGGTATACTTTTGCTGTTAGTGCTCAGACTCCAGTGGCAATCATCCGCTAGTGAGACAGAGTTGGATAATCGTCAATGAGGGGGAACGCACTTAGTATATTTGAGTCGGAGACCCGTTGTGTTTCCCTGATATAGGTTGGATTCAACTGGTCGAGAGATGTCACGCCGAGCAACGCCATAGAGCGTTTGATCTCCTGACTCAGTAGTGATAGACAGCGATTAAGTGCGGGAACACCACCAGCTGCAAGTGACCAAGCTTCGAGCCTACCAATACCGACGGCGTCTGCACCGAGAGCGATTGCCTTAACGATATCATTACCACGATAAAAACCACCGTCAATGGCTATCGCCGCGCGACCGTCAACAAGCGTCGCGATCTCCGGCAGGAGGGCGATGGTGCCCACTCCCTGATCAAGCTGGCGGCCACCATGATTTGACACGTAAATAACGTCGACACCGCAGTCCAACGCTCGCTGGACATCATCGATATGCGCCAGGCCTTTGATGATCAGTGGTATATCGAACTTTGCTTTGATCATTTCGACGGTTGTCCAGCTCAGACTGGCCTGGTAATTGATCCCTTCGCTCGATTGTTGTGATGTAGGTATAACCCGTTTGGCGATATCACGTTCTCGTCTGCTTACAACAGCTGTGTCGACAGTTAGGCAAAACCCTTTGTAGCCAGCTGCGATAGCCCGCTCAACCATGTTAGCAACCCAGTTATCGTTTCCACGAACATAAAGTTGATAAATTTTGGGTGCGTCAGATGCTGCCGCAATGCTTTCTAGCGATGGTTCGCAGACTGAACTGGCGATGCTCATTACCCCTGACTCAGCAGCAGCTTTCGCGGCACTTGCACCGCCTCCTTCTTCGATCACCTGAAGGGAACCGATTGGGGCAAGCAGAACAGGTATTGATAATTTTGAGTCAAGAAAATATGTTGAAGGGTCGACGCGGCTAACATCCTTCAGCACTCTTGGGACCCAACCAAGAGAGTCTATGGCGCTGCGATTTCGGCGTACTGTCGTTTCCGAATCTGAACCGCCGATGACGTAATCCCAAGTTGTTTGATCTAAATTATGCCTTGCTGTCGCCACTAGTTCGTGCAGTGTGGCGAAGCGTTTATCTTCTACTTTATCGTTCTGTGTCATCTAGCGATACTACCATGACAAACTCTGAACCGATGGGTGTCGTTATTCTTGACTCAGTCCACTTAATCATTAGTCTATAGCCCATTCTGGTTAAGTAAGAGACCCTATCAATGTCTGTATTTGATGAAAAAGATTCAGCAACTTTGAAGATCTTGGGCTACAGCGCTCTCGGTTTCGGTATTCTGACGGTTGCTCTGATAATTTTGGCGATGGCAGTCACTTGAGCTATGAGGTTGAGAGCGATCTATATTGTTAATCGCCGTTTTCTGAGTAATGCCTGGGAGGGAATGAACGAGCATTGATAAGTTCATGAGGCTTGGCATTTTCTGTTAATAAACGCGGATTCAAATGCATTACCCTTAGCGGTGAGGGCCTGCTCTCCAGACAATATTTGAAACTAGTTTGTTCCTAATTTGATCTCAGCGCGTAAAGTACGCGTCCGATCGCGCAGAGTTGGCCTTCCGAATCCTTGATGTCTACCTGGACGGTGCAGAGCTGTCGGCCCCGTTTTACAACGGTGGCTTCGGCGTCGACCCATTCGCCATGTGATTGTCGGAGGTAGGTGATCTGCAGGTCCGCGGTGCCTGCAGGCTCGCTACCAGGTAGCATATTCGAGAACACTGCAGGCACTGCTGCCATGTCGACCATGGTGGAAAGTACGCCACCGTTGACGCTGCCGCCAATGCCTGTGGGTGTTGTGTCCTTGATAGTGAGTCTTAACCTAACGAAGTCTGGCTTGGTTTCGATCAGCCTTAGTCCCAAATATTGATGAAACGGGTTCTCGTCGAAATTATCGAATATCGTCGAGCTATTCATGGCTGAAATTACAGACGGGCTTCAAGTGCTGCTATGCGTTCCTCGAGTGGCGGATGACTCATGAAGAGTGCTCGAAAGCCTGTTGGCTTTCCTCCTGAGATACCAAATGCCGCAAATTCTGCGGGCAGGTCGTCGGCCGAATCGCCTTGTAATCTTTTGAGGGCAGCAATCATTTGCTCTCGCCCTGCAAGGTCAGCACCGCCTTCATCAGCCCTAAACTCTCGTCGACGCGAAAACCACATGACGATCATGGTTGCAAAAACAGACAGAATCATTTGAGCGACGATAGAGCTGATGAAATAACCGATACCGAGACCACGTTCATTTTTAAGGATAACCCTGTCTACAAAAAAACCGATGATCCTAGAGAGGAAGATAACGAAGGTATTTACGACTCCCTGTATTAAACCGAGAGTGATCATATCTCCATTCGCCACGTGAGCAACCTCATGGCCAAGGACTGCCTCAGCTTCCTCTGTAGTCATCTGGCTCAGAAGACCGCTACTGACGGCTACTAAAGCATTATTGCGGCTAAGACCCGTAGCGAATGCGTTAACGCTGTTGGATGGGAAGATGCCGACTTCGGGCATGCCAATACCAGCTTGATCTGCTTGACGCTTGACTGTCTCAATTAGCCAATTTTCCCGAGGGTTAGAGGGGCTAGTAATGACCTGAACCCCCATAGATCTTTTAGCAGACCATTTTGAGATGGCCAATGAAATAAATGAGCCGCCGAAGCCTATTACCGCAGACATCACAAGCAGGGCATTTAGATTCATGTCGACACCATTTGCCATTAAAAGGCCGTCTATGCCAAGGATTTGGAAGGTGATGCTGATCAAGAAGACAATGGCCAGATTAGTAGCGATGAATAGGAAGAGACGGGTCATAAGTTATTTCATGTATTAAGTATGCGTTGACTATATGGTGATGTTTCGGTGAACTTCAAGTCAGATTTAAGTATCAGCTGGCGAAGTTTGGTGTGTATGACCCAGTTTGTCTACTTCAGTAGGTCTTGCTGTCTTAATAGCCTCGATTAGTTCTTCTGGTTCTTTTGCTACGGTAAGGAGAGCATGATGTTCGGGCTTAATGAAACCAGCTTTTACAGTTTCCTCGAGGAAGGTTAAAAGACTGTCATAGAAGCCTGCGGTGTTTAGCAGTCCAATGGGCTTCCTGTGAAAACCGAGTTGACTCCAGGTCAATACTTCAAAAAGCTCTTCCAGCGTCCCGAGGCCTCCTGGCAACGCAATAAAAGCGTCACTAAGGTTTGCCATGGTTGACTTACGTTCGTGCATGTTACTCGTGACATGAAGTTCGGTTAAACCGTCGTGGCCGACCTCTCGATCCATCAGTGATTGTGGGATGACTCCAATCACATCTCCCCCAGAGTTGAGGACACTTTCTGCGATGACGTTCATAATGCCGACGCGGCCTCCGCCATACACGAGGTCTAGCTTATGCCGAACTAGGCTTTGTCCCAGTGTTATGGCGACTTCGGTGAATGAGGGGTCATTTCCCGAGCTAGAGCCGCAATAGACGCACGCTCGTTTCACCCGATCTCGCTGACCGACTTTACTACTTTACTTACAATGCCGTACTCGATGGCTTCGTCAACAGACATCCAGTAATCCCGGTCTGTGTCTTGTTCGACTTTTTCCAGGGTCTGTCCCGTTTCTTCGGAGATGATCTTATTGATTCTCGCTTTCGTCTTAAGGATTTGCTCTGCCTGGATCTGTATATCTGTTGCGTCACCCCGAGAACCGCCGCTGGGCTGATGGACTAGATAACGTGTATTGGGCAGCGAGAAACGATTTTCTGGTTTGGCAGCTAGGTAGATGTTTGTGGCGGCGCTGGCAACCCATCCGGTTCCGACGACACGAACTACTGGCTTGATAAATTTGATCATGTCATAAACGACGTCACCCGATTCCACGTGGCCACCAGGTGAACTAATGTAAATGGTAATTGGCTCGTCACTCTCGGCGGCTAAAGCCAGCAACTGTTCTGTGACGGTTCTGGCAATCCGTTCATTGATTTGACCAAAGATAGAAATCGATCGCGATTTGAAGAGCTTCTCGTCCATGAAGCTAACAGACGGCTGTTTGTTCTCCGTAGATTCTTCATTCATCTCCTGCATCATCTTTCCTCAGTTTTGTCTCTCGCCAGAAGCGGGCGATTCTATCACGACTAGATCAAGTAATTGTCGTCTTTCCAAAAATTGTCTTCGGTCCTGTCGGAGTTTGGCTCTTTTGTATTAGTAGTACTTTCACCTTATCATCAATAGCTATTAACTGTTGGAATAGGGGGAACAGAAAATGAGTGAATTTGAAGGTAAAGTCGTTGTCATTACTGGGGCTGGTGGTGGCTTAGGTAAGGCGCATGCATTGGAATTCGCGGGCCGTGGAGCCAAAGTCGTTGTTAATGATCTAGGCGGAGCAGGGGATGGCACAGGCTCGGGTGACGCGGCCGATTTGGTGGTCGAAGAGATTCGTTCTGCTGGTGGCGAAGCTATTGCTAACAAGGCATCTGTCTCAGATAAAGTTGGTGCTCAATCGATAATAGATGATGCAGTTGCTGCGTATGGAACGGTAGACATTTTGGTCAATAACGCTGGCATTCTGCGCGACAAGAGTTTCAAAAACCTTGAAATGGACGACTGGGATATCGTTATGGATGTTCATTTAAATGGTTCGGCATACGTGACGAAAGCGGCGTGGCCGATTATGTATGACAAGAAGTACGGTCGAATCGTTTTTACTAGTTCCACGTCGGGTGTTTTTGGCAATTTCGGTCAGGCTAATTATGGCGCGGCTAAGATGGGTATGCTTGGTTTTATGAATGTGCTTGCTATCGAGGGTGTCTCGAAAAATATCCGGGTAAATTGCCTGGCTCCAGCCGCTGAAACCCGCCTGATAGGCACTATACCAGGGCGTGATGTCAATCCTGATAACCCTGAACCTATGCGGCATCCCAAAATGGTGACACCTGTGGTGCTTTTTATGTGTTCAGAGGATGCCCCAACCGGCATGACATTCCATGGTGGGAATGGGAACTTCAGGAGGAGCGCAACTTTTGTTAATGAGGGACTGAAATTCGATGACCCAAATGTCAGTTTCGAAGATTTGTTGGCGCAGAAAGAGAAGTTGCTAGACCTGTCTGCAGGACGAGAAATGTCTGGTTTGATCAGAGTGCAGCAGCAACAGCAGCAGCAATAGTATCGGCCGTTGAGAGAGCCTATTTTTTTAAATCAGCGCTATCGTTCAAAGTAGACCGGCATGCTTGTTAGCCCGGATATGAAGTTGCTTTGCATCCAGCTCACGTCGCCTGCCGGTTTTAAATTTTTCATCCTAGTGAGAACTTCTTTTAGAATGGCATCGATCTCGAGTCGGGCAAACCATTGACCGAGACAGACATGGTGGCCGCCACCAAATGCAATGTGTTTGTTAGGGGTGCGAGTAATGTCGAGCTCGTCGGCTCTCTCAAACATCGCCGAATCACGATTTGCAGAGCCGTAATACATCACGACTTTGTCTCCTGCATGAAGCTGCTGATCGGCTAGGATGGTGTCCGCTTTGACTGTTCGACGCATGTAAATCACTGGTGAAGTCCAGCGAAGTAACTCATCGCGGGCGGTTGGCAGGTGTTCGTCGATGTTGGACAAGAGCAACGCGAGTTGGTCAGGATGCTGCATTAATTCGTACATCCCCGTTGCCACGAGGTTTCGGGTGGTGTCTCCTCCGGCGTCAATCAGCAGCATGAAAAATAGTAGAAATTCGTAATCAGTAAGTTTTCTTCCGTCTATCTCGGCAGATAGCAACTTGCTCGCGAGGTCTTCGCTGGGTTTTGCTCGCTTGGTGTCTATGACTTCCTGCCCGTATTCGAACATTTTCCTTACTGCATTTGCTGCAGCATTTTCCGCCTGCGTTTCGGGTGCGCTATGGATGATTTCCGTAAGCTTGTAGAGTTCTCGGCCGTCGCTTAGGGGTATTCCCATTAAATCTGCGATAACGAAACTTGGCATTTCGCCAGCGACCTCCGATACAAATTCGCATTCTCCACGGTCGATCACAGCATCTACAATATCCGTTGCCAGTTGCTCGATTCGCCGGTTGTACCCTCTTACTGGACCTTGGGTGAATTCTCGGCTGATCAATTTCCGGTGAATTGTATGCTCTGGCGGATCCATCATCAGCATCATCTTGGCATCGCCCTGAAAGTTGGGCTGAGCTGGGTCCGGATCGGCGATCGAAATTGTTGGCTCTGAGGAAAATAATCTTGCGTTACGGCCAATATCATAGACATCTTGATAACGGGTCACGACCCAGAACCCTTTACCCTCTGGTTCTTCGTGAAAAAACACAGGCTGATGCTCTCTGAGCCACTCGTATTGGTCGTGTGGATGACCGCCTTTAAAGGTGTTTGGGTCTAGAAGATCAATTTTCACGGTTTTGTAATCCGTCTCGACTTTTTATTTTCTGTGTCTTCTTGTATTCGGTACTAGGGTTTTAAGAGCTATATGATTAGTTTTTCAATCTCTTGTCTAGTTTTCACAATATGGGTTAATCGCTGCGTGGGTCAACGGTCTTGGCTCGTCTTGAGCCTACGATCCTGCGCCTCAATTAACATTAAATTAATTTGCCTGGATTCATAATACTGTCAGGATCGAAAACCTGTTTCAGGTTCCTTAAAAGATCGATTTCGCGCTCACTCCGCGTATATGGTAGATAGGCTTTTTTCAGCAGCCCAATACCATGCTCAGCTGATACGCTGCCCTTGAATGTACTGACAAGATCTAGAATGTGATGGTTTAGTTCATCGCAGGCAGTTTTGAAGCTTGAGACGTCCCAGTCCTCAGGGCGAAGAATGTTCAAATGAAGGTTACCGTCTCCGATATGACCAAACCAGACGATCTCGAATTCCGGGAAATATCGAGAAGTTACTTGTTCGATGGCGCGGAGAAAGCTTGGTACCTGACTGGGTCGTACGGCGATGTCATTCTTGTAGGGAGTCCTGGAAGTAATTGATTCTGTGATTCGTTCACGATATTGCCAGAGTTGTTTGTTTTGCTGTTCACTGCTCGCAATAATACCGTCAACTAACAAGCCCTGTTTAAGACATTTGGCGAAAGAGGCCTCTGCACGTTCCAGGGCTGTTTTGTCGCTCCGTTCAAACTCAAGAAGCACATAGTAAGGGCTTTCGGTGTCAATTGGTCTTGAAAATTCGCTCACCGAAAGAACTTTCTCCATGGCGTTATCAGAGAAAAATTCGAAAGCGTTTAGTGTTAGACCTTTCCTAAATACTTGAAGGATTTTTAGGCAATCTGACATGTTGGGAACGGCAAGTAGCACCACACTGGCTGGCAGTGGTTGCCCTGTCAATTTCATCGTTGCTTCGACAATAAAGCCTAACGTTCCCTCGCTACCGACAAAGAGATGGCGTAGGTCGTAACCAGTATTGTTTTTGACCAAGCCTCCGTTAAGTTCCAAAAGATCGCCATTGCCAGTAACCACTTTCAGACCGGCTACCCAATTGCGTGTCATACCATAACGTAACACTTTGATACCGCCTGCATTCGTAGCGATGTTACCTCCGATATAGCTCGATCCGCTTGAACCAAAGTCAACTGGGTAGAATAGCCCTTCGTCCCAAGCGCGCTGCTGAAGGTTCGCAGTTACGACTCCTGGCTCGACAGTCAGAGTGGCATCGTCCCTATCGAATTCCATGATAGCGTTCATTTTTTGGAAAGAGACGACGATTTCCTTATCGATGGCGCAGGCGCCGCCAGACATGCCAGTTCTCCCTCCAGATGGTACGAGCCCGAGATGATCTTTTCGGGCAAGTTCAACTAAGTCTCGAACCTGCTGAGCATTGCGGGGAAAGACGACTGCCGATGGGTCAGGTTTATAAAATCGAGTCCAGTCCTGACCGTATTCAAGTAAATCCTGGTCTTCGACACTGATATCATCGGTGTCAAAGAGACCGGTCAGTCTTCTGTTAATCGAATAACTTGAAGGCTTAGTCAAGGTACGTCCGGGACTGGAAATTGCAAATTCTTCTTGCGAGTAACGGGGTTTCGAAGTGATTCGGCCGCAAGAGTTTTGAGTGTTGCTAACGCGCTGACGTCATCAACATCGAAGTGTTCAGTGGTAGCCATCATGATGGGTCAGCTTCGACGTTCTCGTGACGCGCTGGCCAGTTCCTCTAGTACCATGTCTGTATCGGTCCAATTGATGCAGGGGTCGGTAATGCTTTGGCCATAGGTAAGCGGTTGGTTAGCGACGACGTCCTGCCGGCCCTCGACGATATGACTTTCAATCATGAGGCCGAAGATATTTTGGTTGCCACGAGCAATCTGGGTCGCAATATCCTGTATAACATGAATTTGGCGAGCGGGAATCTTTCGGCTGTTTGCGTGGCTCGCGTCCACCATAATCATTGGAGGAAGATTAGCTTTTTCAAGGAGCGCCGCGGCATCTTCTGTTGAAAACATATCGTAGTTAGGCTGTTTGCCTCCGCGCAGAATCACATGGCAATCTTCATTACCAGCAGTTTTGAATATGGCCGAATGTCCACCCTTTGTTACTGATAGAAAGTGGTGGGGCTGCGTGGCAGAACCAATCGCATCTACGGCCACTTGTACATCGCCGTCGGTCGCATTCTTGAAACCCACAGGGCACGAGAGTCCAGAAGCAAGCTCCCTGTGGGTTTGACTTTCCGTCGTTCTAGCCCCGATGGCTCCCCATGAAATGAGATCCGCGAGATATTGAGGACTGATAAGGTCTAGATACTCTGTTCCGCAGGGAATGCCCATATCTCCCAAATCACGAAGTAATGAGCGTGCAACACGAAGGCCTTTATTGATATTGAATGTGTCATTCAGATCGGGATCATTGATAAGTCCTTTCCATCCGACAGTGGTCCTTGGTTTCTCGAAGTAGACCCGCATGACAAGAAAAAGATCTTTTGATAGTCGGCTGGCGATTTTTTTTAAACGTTGGGCGTAGTCTTTCGCAGCGTCGGTATCATGGATGGAACAGGGGCCGACAACTACCAGAACTCTTTGGTCCTTTCCGGTAAGGATATTGTGAATTGCTTGTCTGGCATGGCTTACCGTTTCGGCAGTTGATTTCGAAATTGGCAGTTCTTCGATTAGTCTCGCCGGCGAAATCAGTTCTTCCATCTCAGCGATCCGCAGATCGTCTGTATTTTTAGTCATTGTTCAGGATTTACGACGATAAAAAATGACCGCAGATATTAGCATGAAACGATTAAATTAGTGGCGCTAAAGTAAGGCTCGAGCTTTCTCTTTTGATTTTGGATCTCCGTGCTATCCTTTTGATTAATTTAACAAATTGCCTGCAGTTTGGCCTAGGAAGTGGATTATGGAGCAAGCATTGGCAGACATCAGAGTGTTGGATCTAGGTCAGTTAGTTCAGGGGCCGCAGGCGGCAGCGACTTTAGCTGACATGGGCGCTGATGTTATTAAAATTGAACTCCCCCAAGTTGGAGACCTGGCTCGATGGATATTTTGTTCCCAAACTGATCTTAGAGCGCCATATTTCGAGGCCTCTAATCGAGGTAAACGCGGTATGACCCTTGATCTGAGAACCACTGAGGGAGCAAGTATCTTTAAGCAAATGGTGCGCTCGGCGGACGTAGTAATTAGCAATTTTAAACCTGGCACGCTCGAGGAGTGGGGTCTAGGGTATGACGACTTGTGCATGGTAAACAAAAGTATAATCTGCGCAGCAGGCTCCACCTTTGGTCCCATTGGTCCTGATGCACAGATGGAAGGGGCTGATCTGGCCGGACAGTGTGCTGGCGGGTTAGTCAGCACTATAGGCTACGATGGCACGCCTTTGTCGCCGGTCGGAGCAACAATAGCTGATCACATAGCATCTCAGAACCTTCTTAGTGGAATTCTGGCTGCCCTCTACTCCCGTGAGAGAACCGGTTTAGGGCAGCTGATTGAGGGATCCCTCGTCGGCGGCCAAATCTGGGCGCAAGCTTCAGAATATACTCATTTTCTCTTGACCGATGAAGTACCTGGCCGGGGTCATTACTCTCACCCATTGTTGAGAGGAGTCTACGGTATTTTTCAAACCAGTGATGGGTGGATCGGCATCATAGGTGTACCACCTGATAGTCGCGACGCTTTTTTTATCGCCATGGGGCAGCCAGAGCTAGCGTTGGACGAACGCTATCAGGGTTTGCTGGCTAGCCGGGAAGACTTAGATGAATTATTCGAGTTATTGAATCCTGTCTTTAAGACCAAGACGACGGAGCAATGGTCTAATGAACTTCGGTCTATGAGTGTTCGTTACGCGCCAGTCAGGGACTATAGACAAGCTGTAGCAGATGAAGGCCTTTGGCAAAACGGTTATTTCCAGGAAGCAAAAGACAATGCCGGTTCGAATCAGCGGATAGTCGGTACTCCTATTCGAATGAGCGGCACGCCCCTTAGCCCATCTGGCAACGTGCCTGAACTAGGTCAGCATACTGATGAAATTATGAAAAATCTGGGTTACTCCGAGTCAGAGATTCTTGCTCTGCGGGATCAACATATTATCTGATGCAGAACGAAGTACTGTTCAAGTTTGATAGTAGATGACATTTGAATACATGCCCGATGGACGAATTTGTATAAGGCTCAATGCAGGCCGTTCGTTCGGACAGATGGTGTTATAAGTAACTTTTTACTCGTGATGAAGCGACACGTTATGCTTGGTTAATTCCTGCTGCTTGATTGATATTCTGCTCCCGACGATTCAGCCTCCAAGACACTTCCACCGCAAGAGGTTCCTGCGGGATGACGACATCAGCGGGGCCGCTAAGATAACTGTTAAAAGGTAAAGGATTGAAATTATGGCAAGATCTCGTTTGCAAACTGAAGTTAGGTTGATAGATGACAAATTATGATCAGGGCTTAGAGCAGAACGCAGCCAACTATGAGGCCCTTACGCCGATCAGTTTCCTTGAGCGCTCCGCGACTTTGTATCCCTACTATCCAGCTATCAGGCACGGAGAGTCGACTTGGACATGGCGAGAGGTATATCAGCGATGTTGCGCTATAGCATCAGCTTTGTCGCAACGAGGAATAAGCAAGGGTGATACAGTGGCCGCGATATTACCTAATATCCCTGAGATGTTTGAGTTACATTTTGCTGTGCCGATGTCAGGTGGTGTCTTTAATGCCATTAACACACGTCTAGATGCCGCAGCTGTCGCTTTTATACTCGATCATGCAGAGGCTAAAGTCCTTTTTACTGACCGAGAGTTTAGCGAAGTCGTTGAAGCTGCTCTGGGCATACTTGATCGCGACATTTTGGTCGTCGATGTTGACGATCCGCTCTATCTAGGTGGCCGGCGACTGGGTTCTGTCGACTACGAAAGTTTGTTAGCAGAAGGGCGAGAAGCGTTCGTTCCAATACGTCCAAGCGATGAGTGGGATGCGATATCGTTGAATTATACATCGGGTACGACTGGTAACCCGAAAGGTGTCGTTTATCACCATCGAGGAGCTTATCTAAATGCTGTGAATAATGCTCTGACGTGGGAGATGGGACTGCATCCGCACTATCTCTGGACCTTGCCGATGTTCCACTGTAACGGTTGGTGCTTTCCCTGGACGNTGGCTGCCGTAGCTGGTTTGACGATTTGTTTGAGACATGTCCGCGAAGATGCCGTGTTTGAATCNTTCAAGAAGAATGGCNTTACACATTTNTGTGGTGCGCCCGTTGTTTTGAATACATTGCTGAACGCGGATAAATCCCTACACGAAGGTCTAAAGTCAGGTATTAAGGTTATGACCGCTGGTGCNGCTCCGCCAGCTGCNGTTATTAGGGGTATGGAAGAGCTTGGATTTCAGGTGGTGCAAGTCTACGGGTTGACNGAGACCTACGGTCCGATGGTCGTCTCCGTGTGGCGTGATCAGTGGAATGAATTATCGCTTCAGGAAAAAGCGGATCTCAAGGCGAGACAGGGGGTTTCCTCCGTGCTTGCTGGTGCCATGATGGTTGCTGACGCAAAGACTCTTGAGCCAGTGCCTTGGGACGGTGAAACACAGGGGGAGGTTTTCATGCGAGGCAACATAGTCATGAAGGGCTACTTGAAAAACCCTTCTGCGACCGAGGAAGCTTTCGCGGGTGGCTGGTTCCATTCCGGCGATATCGCTGTGTGTCATCCGGATGGTTATATTCAAATAAAGGATCGTTCCAAAGATATCATTATATCGGGCGGGGAAAACATCTCGAGTATCGAAATTGAGGATGTATTGTTTCGCCACCCGAAAATCATGGAAGCGGCGGTTGTTGCTAGATCTGATCCTAAGTGGGGTGAACGCCCGTGTGCTTTTGTGACTTTGCTTTCAGGTGAGCGTCTTACAGAGGAAGAGGTCATCGCCTTTTGCAGGGAGCATTTGGCTGGTTTTAAATTACCTAAAACCGTCGTCTTTGGTCCGCTAGAAAAAACCTCAACGGGAAAGATACAAAAGTATCGATTGCGGGAAATAGCTGAAGGGCTTTAATGCAGGTCTGTTTAGTCTAGTTTTGCCAATGTTTGAGACTATTTTTATTCAGTTTATATGAACTTTCTAGGAAACTTTATCGGTGCACTAGTGAGNCAAGGAGATCGAGATGACACTCAAACCCGTTGCCGTGGTTGTTGGCGCTACGTCCAAATGGCAATCAGATGGGCGTAATACCCGTCTCGCCCATGGNAAAGAAATTTCTGACGAAGACCTTCCGGTGACTGTTCGCTGGGGTGTTGGCGGCGCTATTGCTCAGAAGTTTGCAGCGCATGGTTATCATGTNGTTTTGACAACTAGNAGGGCCTCAAACGCGGAACCNCTTGCNGCAGCTATACTCGCTCAGGGCCATGATTCTAGCGTNGTCGAACTTGACTTAGTCTCTGAGGCTTCTNTCCAACAGGCGTGTCATAATATTCGTTCTAATCTCGCTGATCCAGATGTGTTGGTATTGAATGCTGGTTATTTAGAAGGCCGAGACCTGCCCCCGGAAATGGAGCTCTTGGAATTTGTACCGACTGAAATTTTTGACACAGCGCAACATATTGCCAGTCGTGGACCATTCCTACTTGCTAAGGAGGTTCTGCCTGCAATGCGCAAGCGTGGGAGTGGTTCTTTTTTCATAACGAATAATGCNTCGTCATTGCGAGGTCGGAAAAGGAAGACAGGTCAGTCTCTCTACTATCCTCGAGTTATGATGAGAACGCTCGCGCAGGTCCTGACCGAAGAATACTCAAGTCATGGCATTCATGTCGCGAATGTGATTGTTGATGGGTTAATCGATTCACCGGGTACTCGCGCATTGCCGATGGCACAGAAAAAACCTGAAATTATTATGAATCCCATGGCCATTGCAGATGCCTTTTACTATCTCCACACTCAGGATCGGTCTTGCTGGACCCACGAACTTCAGCTTACGCCTTATTCGACCAAGCCAAGTTTTTAAGGTCGCTTGTGAATTTCGATGTTCAGAAATAACAACCAAGAAAAATCACAGGAGCCTTAATGTATCCCAGTTATCAGTCTAAATTTCCAGAGCTAGGATTTTATGGTCTACCTGGTCATACGCGATCCCCGCGGGACATCCTGAAGCAAGCGCAAGATGCAGAGGCTTTAGGCATCGGCAACATAATGATNTCAGAGCGACCTGACTATAAAGAAATAGCAGCTATTTGTGGCGCTGTGGCCGCTGTNACAAACGAGATATTTATCGGCACCTCGGCAACTAATCTCAATAAAAGGCATCCCACCGTTACCGCCTCCATAGGCAGCACGTTGCATCGCTTGTCAGAAGGTCGCTTCGCTCTTGGTTTGGCAAAAGGGGTGGCCCTAGGTTGGCAAATTCGAGGCATGCAGCCGATTACTTATGAGCGAGAACGTGAGTTTATTGATCTTCTGCGTCGACTATGGCGAGGTGAAACTATAAAAGGATATGAGGGGTCCCTTGGTGTCTATCCATTACTTTCTGTAGCAGACTATCTGGANGAGGAATTACCGATACTCTATGTCGGTTTTGGTCCTAAGAGTCTCGAGCATGCGGGTCAATATTATGATGGCACTCACCTCCATACTTTTATGAACGACAAAGCGCTTTCTGATTCGATCGCCCGTGTGCGAGCGGGCGAAAAGCTAGCAGGAAGACGACAAGGCTCTGTTCTAAATTGGTCGGTTTATGCGACTTGCTGTGACGTGAGCGAAGAAATCTACTTGAAATATATTATTGCTCGTCTTGCGACTTACCTGCAAATACCNGGTTATGGAGATATGCTCGCTGAAATAAATGGTTGGGACTCTGAGGCTCTAGAAGCCTTCCGCCAATCAGAAGCTGTAAGAAATGTTGGCGGATTGATTGATAGTATTGCGACAACAGCTCAGTTGGCTGAAATTGAAAAAGTTATTCCGGAAACCTGGCGGCCTGCAGCAGTTGGAAATGCTAAAGAATGTGCGCGGTCTTGGTTGACACAGTTTGAAGCTGGTGCCGATGGCATCATTATCCATGCAAGCACACCGGAAGAATTCGCGCCCGTCGTTGAAGAGTACGAAAAGATTCGGCCTTCANATCTCTTTGAGGGCAGAACCAACCGACCAGGCTAGTAGTTAAGTTAATCGACACAGCGGAGAAAGACGATGAAGTTAGGTTTAATGCTCGGCTATTCGGGTGGGGCGATGAAGTTGCCCGTAGAAAAAGTGCAGTTGGCAGAGCGACTCGGCTATGACACTGTTTGGACTGCTGAGGCTTATGGNTCGGATGCNTTGTCGCCGTTAGCTTTTCTAGCGGCCAAGACTGAGAGAATTCGTCTTGGCACGGCTGTCATTCAACTAGCTGGTAGAACACCGGCCAATGCCGCAATGACGATTGCTACAATTGATGCGCTGGCAGGAGGTAATCGGGTTATATGCGGGATCGGTGTTTCTGGCCCGCAGATAGTGGAGGGATGGTACGGGCAACCTTGGGGTCGGCCCTATTATCGGATAAAGGANTACGTCACTATCATGAAGAAGATTTTTCGACGTGAAGAGCCCGTTATCCACGAGGGCAAGGAGATCTCTTTGCCTTATAGCGGCGATGGTGCCATGGGCGTCGGTAAACCTTTGAAATCCATTTTGCACATGAATCCGTCTATCCCTATTTGGCTAGGGACGGGGATGGAATCCACTGTTAAGTTGACGGCAGAAATTGCTGATGGCTGGTTACCTCTTGGGCTGGTACCTGAAAATTACGGACTCTACGAGCCATGGATTAAAGCGGGTCTGGAAAAGGCCGGTAAAGATGCAAGCCAATTTGAGTCCCAATCGGGTGCTGCAGTTATTGTCACGGAGGATGTAAAGGGGTCGCTTGACCGGTTGAAGCCCAATATCGCGCTGTATGTTGGCGGGATGGGACACAAAAACAAGAATTTTCACAAAGAGATGATGGTGCGTCGCGGCTTTGGAGACGCTGCAGAGCGGATTCAAGAACTATTCCTAGCAAAGCGNAAAGATGAAGCCGCTGATGCAGTTCCTGATGAATTTGTCGACCAAGGTGCACTGGTTGGCGATCGTCAGCGAATTCAGAAACGTTTCAGGGATTGGGAGGATAGCGGTATNACNGGACTCACTATCAATGGCGATGAACAAGCCTTAAGGCTGATGGCAGAAGTTGCTCGCCTTAATGTAGATCCAAANGTCT
This sequence comes from Gammaproteobacteria bacterium, assembly GCA_002694945.1. Classification (GTDB taxonomy): domain Bacteria; phylum Pseudomonadota; class Gammaproteobacteria; order Pseudomonadales; family Azotimanducaceae; genus UBA9659. The sequence continues at coordinate 9,425 of NZNP01000040.1, read as the reverse complement.
AGCGATTGGTTCGTAGCGTAGTTAATAGGTNAAGTTAGAAGCTTTCAAGTCAACAGGCGTTGCGCTGGNCTGCCCTTAATAATTGGGAATTTTCTTTTTTCCGATGTNTNTTTTTCAGTCACTATACAACTGATGTGCCCCCATCAATTGGAAGAGCGACTCCTGTGATGAAGCCTGCCCGGTCTGATGCTAGGAAAGCCGCAGCATGAGCCACGTCCCATGCGGTGCCCATCTTACGGCCGAGTGGTACTTGAGCGTCCCTTTCTGCGATGATGGTTTCCCGAGATCTTTCTGTTGATACACGGCTCTCAATAGCCATTGGGGTATTCATGAGTCCAGGGAGAAGCACATTTGCTCGAATACCATAACGGGCATTGAGAGCCGCGGTCTGCTCCGTCAATGCGATTACNGCGGCTTTAGTAGTTTTGTAGCCCACCAAGGGATAAGCTTTACGTGCAGCCATAGAAGAGATATTGATAATCACTCCCGCACCTGCTTCCCTCATGGANGGCAGAACGTGTTTAGTAGTCAGGACCATCNCNCTTAGGTTGATTTCTACCAGCAAGTTATAAGAGTCCGGTGTCATATCCTCTATTCTTGCATCGTGGCCGGCGATACTTACACCNACGTTATTGTGCAGGATATCGATTGCTCCCCAAGCATCGAGCGCAGCTTTAATCATATTCTCTACATCAGGTTCGTGTCGGACGTCCGCTCGATAAGCTAGCGCTTCTCCACCCTCTGCAGTGATCAGGTCGGCTGTTTCTTCGGCAGATTTAGGGTCCCGGTCTGCGACCAGCACGCGCGCACCCTCGCGCGCGAACTGGATTGCCGTAGCTCTNCCATTACCTATGGTCTCTCCTGAGGTCTGACCACCNCCTACAACAACAGCGTTCTTGCCATTTAGCAACATAAGAAGATCGGCTTATTCTTGCTGTTAAAGGAACAATCCTTCTGCAATGGGATAACTCGTAACCGATTGGTCCGGTATCTTTTTTGCACTCATATCTCAATTTCCGAAGTTATATTGAAGAGATAGATAGCCGGTACGCGGGCGAACGGGCTGCCCGAAAACTAGACCATTCGAGGAAAAAGGAGTTGCAGATTGATAGTATTCCTCGTCAGTGGCATTTCTTACTCCGACAGTGGCTTCCCAAGAGCCATCGGCAGTTATGTACGTCCCGTTAAGATTTAGATTTCGATAATCGTCGTTCTCAGTCTCGTTCAGATTTTCGGCTCGATAATGGAAATCGTCTTTAGCCGCATAATCGGCGCGTAATGAAAGAGTAGCTCCGTTAGAAAGTTGCATTTCGTACTTTGCCATAATAGATAAAGTCCAATCTGGAGTATTCGGCAGGTCATTGTTTGGGCCAATTTCAACGGTGTTTGATATTAATCTACCTGTAAGGCTATCAATTTCATCATCTAGATAGCCTATATTTGCTCCCAATGAGAAGTTGTTGCTCACTCTCGCCATCAGTTCTAACTCAAGACCCTGTATGGTTGCCTCGCCAAGGTTTTCCTTTGTCGATGCAGTAGTAACTTGATCGCTTGATGCAGAAATTTGAATGTCTTCATAATCCATTCTAAATGCAGTNAGATTAANTCTGACGCGCTGGTCAAGCAGGCTCGACTTGACACCGATTTCGAAATTGTCGACGTACTCTGGATCATAATTAGGGAGNGGTGTAGGGACAGCTCCTGTAAATCTGGCAGCGTAGCTGCCGTCCCGATATCCCTCAGAATATGTGGCGTATAACATAACGTCATTATTTAGATCCCAGGATAGTGAAACCAAGGGCGTCGTTTCTTTAGTAGTCAGCTTGCCGAACTGGTCGGAAAGGGGTCCCACTCTTCTTTGCGTAAGCAGGTTAAAGTCTTTATTACTCTCTGTCCTTCNTGCGCCGACAGTTAGTCTCAAATCTTCCGTAATTTCGTAATTGAGCTGGGCAAAAATAGCAGTACTATCGTTGTCAATAAATCTGTCTAAATATTGAAAGAAAAAGTCAGGCGGGCCNGAGAGAGGCGGAGCAAAGGCAATTTGATTTGGTATTGCTTCGTGCCCTTCTTCTTCAAAATAGTAAAGTCCAACAAGGTAATTCAGTTTCCCATTTGGTGTTTCGCCGCTAATTTGAATTTCCTGGGATAGTTGGTCTTGCGCGTATTTATCGTGGTTGTTCGCAAAGATAATGTGAGGCGAGAAATCGAGATCGTTAACTAGGTCAATATCAAATTCTCGATANGCCGTTATGGATTTTATTTCTACGTTATTCAGATTCCAGGTCATGGTCAGATTCGCGCCCTGAACCTCTACACTCTGCTCGGGCTTGATCTGCCTCCCAGCTCCATTAACAAAAACTGAGTTAGTTTCGTACATATCTCCCGTATTCCAAACAGGCCCGTAGCAGGCGGTGTTGGTCGCCTGACCGGTACTTGTGTTGCACGATGCTGGATCTCCGCTGTAAATGGCGTTCCAGAAGAAGGGGAAAGGATTCGAAGGCAAACCTTGCGTGATCGTCGAACCGTTAAAACCGCTTATACCTGCGATCGGTGTTATAGCTCCGGGAGTTTCTTCAGATTTTGTATAATCTGCGGCGAAGTCTATAGAGAAATTGTCCGATAAATTAGCAACGACTCGGGCCCTTACTCCTTTGGTATCATCGCTGCCTAACTTGACGTTGTCATATTGTATTGCGTCTACGTAACCATCGCGTTCCCGAGAGAATAGGCTGAATCTGGCGCTTATATTTTCTGATATGGGCATGTTTACTGTGGCGTTCATTTCTACTAGATCATCGCTGCCGCCTGCTATTTTGAGTGAGCCTTCCAAGCTATCGCTGTGAGGCATGCTAGACACTATATTCACTGCGCCACCAATTGTGTTTCGACCAAATAGAGTACCCTGAGGTCCTCGCAGGACTTCTACTCGTTCTATATCGATTAGATCGAAGACACTACCGATATTACGTCCCATATAAACACCATCGATATAAATGCCAACTGCGGGATCCTCCACGGGAATAAAGTCTGCCTGCCCCATGCCTCTAATGAAAACGTGTGGTGATTTGACCCCGCTGGTGCCGCCGGCTGCTTCAAAATGTACGTTTGGTGCCATTTGTCCAATAGCGTCAATCTTCATGCCGCCTTGCTCCAACATTTCTTTACCACTAAGAACTGAAACGGCTAGAGGAACAGATTGCATATTTTCTTCCCGCTTTCGGGCTGTAACAACTATTTCCTCTATTGCCGGTGATGCTCTTTCCTCAGATGACGCTGCTGAATTGGAAAAACCAAGTAGACAAAATAAAACTGATACAAGGCTCGTAAGGAATTTATTTTTATAATTAGGAAACATGTTTTCCTCCGTTTGCTAAAATCAAAGGCGCCGCGCGCGCAGGCAGTCGACTCGAGTTTTGTACAAATGGGAATTTTCGTCAAGTATATTGACTAGTTTGCTTAGCGATTATTTTTTTGGGTGCGATCGTTTCGTAGTCACCCCAGTCTGCTGACAGGGCTGCATTTAATTCTTTGAATGATTTAGCGCCAATTTTTTCCNCTAGTTTTCTATCTAGGTGTGCAAGAATCTTTAGAACGATATTACGTAATTGTAGATCTGGCTCAGCAAAGTTATAAATCTTAGCCCGGCGGTCCTCTGGATCAGGTGCTTGCTTGATTATTCCGTCTGCAATCAGTTGCCGGGACATGGCATGGATGTTTTGTTTAGACGTGCCCATCTCGCGGGCTATNTCTGAAGGTCTAACAGTGCCGCTAGCGATGTGAACGAGAATCATAGATTGCGTTCTGTTAACTGATTTTAGATCGAGGTCGTCGAGAATAGACTGTAAACTTACGTCGTACCAATCTATGGCCTTCGCCAAGCCAATAAATGTTTTTATAGTCTTTTGATTTTTGTGCGCCACGTTTTTTTTCGGACTCGGATCAGATTGGGCAATATAACGGAACAGAGTTTTTTCGAATAGTAATTGGAATAGACGGTTGTTAGCTAATGTCTTTGATTAATCGCGCTGGCGTTACTTCTTGCACATTTGTGTTGGCCTAGATTTGTAGGTTTGGTAGAAATGACTTGGCTTTAGTTGAGAGAATTGGGTGGCTGTATAGCTCGTATGAACTTTTGAAAATTTGAGATGCCTTCGCCACTTAAGTACACATAGGATTGTTTAGCNCAGTGTAAAAGTCCGCTTTGGTTTCGTTCAAATTGTTTCAAGTATTGGCATTGGGCGATTGAGTATTTGACAGTGCTGAACAAGGCTACTTAATATGTTTTTGANTGNATAGGAGAAATTCATGGCGGCGAATGNCAAATTTGACTTTCGAGGTATTAATCACCTTGCGTTGGTCTGTAAGGATATGAAAAAAACCGTCGACTTTTACGAGGGGGTTTTGGGTATGCCTCTTACGAAGACAATTAGTCTGCCCTTCGACGGCGGACAGCATTTTTTCTTCGATTGTGGCGGCGGNGATCAGCTCGCATTTTTCTGGTTTCCAGATGCCCCTGAGTGTCAACCAGGTGTATCGAATGCTGCTAACGTTATTGGGGCTGGTTCCATCACATCAGCTCATGCTTCCATGAACCATGTGGCCTTTGATGTTGCTTCAGATAAGATAGAGGAGTACCACCAGCGGTTGACTGATGCTGGTGTTGAGTGTACTCCCATTGTTAATCACGATGATTCAGAAATGGGCGCCAGCGAAGAATTGAATGATACGACGTTTGTGCGATCCATTTATTTTAAAGATCCCGATGGGATATTGGTTGAGTTCGCAGCATGGACTCGGGAACTGACGTCTGACGATGTCAATCTTGAACCAGTGGGTGCCGCTTAATTAGTAATCTGGCTGATAGACAGCTGCGGCGGCGGCCACTTTAAGGAGTTCCTGTTGAATATTGTCTCGGACCTGGGTCGCGGTATTTTCGATTTCGCTGATCTCTTCCCTCGATAAGCCAGCTGCGATCAACAGTTCATCATTGCCCTCGCCAAGTTCAGGCGGGTTGCCTTTTGGTGAACCAGGTGTGGCACTGAGTGAAACCAGATTGCCTACAGTTTGCGTGGCTCCTACACCGGGGATGTCTACTGACGTAAAGTAATTATTTGCGTGGGCTTGACTATCCTTCAAGACCTCTGCCCAACTCCTGACTTTTTCCCAGATTATTTCTGGTTGCGTGTAGAGAAATTCTACCCATTCTTCCGTGTTTTTAGCCGCAAAGGCTTTGCGTAGAATCGCGCGAAGTTCTGCAGTTGAAGCTTCTGTAAGCCCTTCGCCAAGCCTCTGACCCGGTGTTTGGAAGCGGGGGTCTAGCGAAAGTTCGAAAACATCGGCAAATATTGCCAGGGCATCCCAGGCCTCAGCGTCCATGACCTGCGCTAACATAATTTCACCATCATCTTTGGTTTGGTAGACACCATAAAACCCTCTAATGTTGGCGTGATGGTTGCCTGATCGCTCCAAGGAAGCGCCCGTCATGGCAACGTGGGTCAGTTCCCACTGCTGCAACCACAGAGCGGTCCCTAGCGCCGAGGTCTGCACTTGTTGGCCTACTCCATGTCTTTCTCGGGCCACAATGGCGGTCATGGTCCCAAGAGCAAGTTGCATGGCACCGGCAGTGTCGATGATGATCGCGCCAGGTAAGCACGATTCCCGATCCGCATAGCCAGTCTGATGGACGAGTCCGCCACGGCTAGCTGCGACCCCGTCGAGCATAGCCTTGTCCGCGTCTGGGCCCTCTGGGCCAAAGCCGTTGACTGAAGCATGAATTAGCTGGGGGTGCTGGGTTTTCAGGCTTTCATAATCCAACCCCATTTTCTTGAGCGCAGGGAGCCTGTAATTGGTTAGGAATACGTCGGCATCTTTTAATAGTGCATGCACAGCTCTTTTGCCGGTTTTTGTCGAAATATCCAGACAGATAGAGCGCTTACCGCGATTCGCGGCTACGTACTGGGGGGCCACCGTACCATCAGGGGTNTTGTTTTGTTGTGCTCTAACATAGCGACTGCCGTCACCNAGNGGTGGTTCGANCTTGANGACTTCGGCGCCCATATCCCGGAGATATANACCAGCCGAGGGACCTTGTACGGCCACGGTCATTTCTAGAACTTTTATACCTTCCAGTGGTTCNTGCATGGATAGCTCCAAACTGCCTCACTTGATCGAAGTNTGATGTTGAACATAAAGTGACAGNATGACAAATCTNGTTGATCGCNTTGAATTTGCGTCGCTGNTGAATGAGCCTAACGCCGCTGATGCATCGAATGTTAAATATTTTGTGCTAGATCTGGATAGTTTTTATCCTAATCAAAGAGCCGATGTTGCAGAGTGGATTAGGCGCCAGCCTGTACCAGTAATTGGTTTAGGAAGCAGTAATCGCAGTTTTATTGACCATTTCGATGTGGGGGTAGAAAACGAGGAACAGTTGAGCCTGCTGATACCCGCGATTGAAGCCCATCCAAAAGCGTCTGCTATTTTGGTTCAAGTTACTCGTGTGACGTCAGATCTACCNGTGAATTCAGCNCTCGTAATTGAGTCTCTTGGTTACGGTACTCTCCAGGGAGGAGTTGAGTTTAAAGCATGGCTATCTGATTTTAAGGCGCAGCGTCNTGAACGTGATTTCGANCATCACGGCCAAAAAAATNCTGAAAATCATGTTGAATCTTCNTTNAAGANACNTGACGAACATCTTNTANCACAAAANGTAATTGTCGATCGNTTCGATGCTCGAGTGCAGATTCGTTTGAATTCGCCCGTTAATCGAAATGCCTTATCGGCAATGATGCGGGACGACCTTACCGAGGCTTTCAAGCTTGTAGCTATGGACTCTACAATAGAGGAAGCACATGTTTGGNGCGAGGGNCCGTGTTTTAGTGCAGGCGGTGATTTGACAGAATTCGGTCTTATGAGGGACCTGGCAGAAGCTCATCGCATCCGGCAAGCGAGGATGCCCGCCCGCTATCTCTCGCAAGAAGCTCACCGTTATACTTTCCATNTGCACGGTGCTTGCGTAGGTGCTGGCATTGAGATACCCGCATTCGCAAGACANGTCACCGCGACACCCGATACTTTTTTTCAGTTGCCCGAAGTTGCGATGGGCCTTATTCCGGGAGCCGGCGGATGCGTCAGTATACCGAGGAGAATTGGTCGACAACGAATGAATTGGCTTGCTTTAACTGGTATTCGCCTCAGTGTNGAGGAAGCCGTTGCATGGGGGTTGGTCGATCGACAGGTCGAAGCCTGGTACGACGATCATTTAGAACAAGGGTAATTACAAAGTTCTCGTTTNAATTAAACGTCGGTGNAGAACATAAAGCTAAGAATGCATAAAGCACTTGAAGGGATAAGGGTCTGTGACTTTACGGGGCAGTTGGCGGGTGCCGGAGCGACTCGTTNGTTAGCGGCGTTTGGTGCGGAGGTGATCAGGGTAGAAGATCCTGTGCAAGCTGGCCGCTGGGACATACTGCGTGGCATGCAGCCGTTCAAAGATGAACGGCGCGGTATCGATATGGGCGGCGCTTTCAACAATCACAATGTAGGCAAGCTGGGGATCACCCTCAATCTCCGAACTGAGCGCGCAAAAGAGATTCTTAGGGAGTTGATTAGTGTATCCGACGCAGTAACCGAAAATTTTGCTTATGGCGTACTGGATCGGTGGGGCTTTGGTTACGACGCGCTGCGTGAAATCAAGCCCGACATTGTTTATGTATCCAATTGCGGTTTTGGGCATTCTGGGCCTTACCGCCATTTCAAAACCTGGGGACCAATTGTTCAGGCTGTGTCTGGCTTAACGTTTTCCTCTGGCCTCGCAGGGCAACCACCTGCGGGCTGGGGTTACTCTTATATGGATCATACGGGAGCCTATTATATGGCGATGGCCATTATGCTGGCGCTTATACACAGAAATAAAACAGGAGAAGGCCAATGGGTCGATCTCGCTTGTGCAGAGTCGGCGCTCAGTTTGAATGGCCCCGCATTGCTTGACTGGACGGTAAATGGAAGACCGCTTCGGACTGAAACAGGCGTTAACTCTAATCGGAGTCAGTATCTACCGATGGCGCCGCATGGTATCTACCCGGCATCGGGGGAAGATAACTGGATAGCAATCGCCTGTCGGCAGAATAACGATTGGTCGCGCTTGGCTGGCTTGATTGGAGAGCCTTGGACGGCAGATTTTGAAGAGCTCGAGACACGGCTTGAACTGCAGGGCGAGCTTGATGGAAAGCTTGGGGAGTGGACTCGACTTCAGGATAAGTTAAGTTTGCAAGATATGTTGCGAGAATTGCAGTTACCCGTCGCAGTTGTTCAAAAGCCGCAGGAGCGAATCGATCACGATGTTACCACGGCGGCATTTGGTCTTTGGCCAGAAGTTCAACACAATGCTATTGGAACGGTTCGTGTGGATGGGCTGCCTGTTCACCTTTCAGAGACTGATTGGCAATTTGACAAAGCAGGCCCTTGTCTTGGCGAGCACAACGAAAAGGTTCTTACAGAGATATTAGGTATGGCGTCGGTAGAAGTGGCCCAGTTGGTGGAGGAAGGTATTATATGACTGCGCTTGATCATGTGAGGGTCATAGAGCTAGCCAATGAACGCATTTCCTTTGCGGGAAAGTTGTTGGCTGATATGGGAGCTGATGTAATCCTTGTCGAGCCGCCCAGTGGTGATGCCTCCAGGAGCTTCCCGCCTTTCGTTGACGATGAGCCGGGTGATCATCGTAGCCTTCATTTTTTGCACTACAACACGAGTAAACGAAGTGTGATTCTAGATCTTGACGATGAGTCTGGACGTGACTCTTTCCGGCGACTCATTGCCAGCTCAGATATCTTACTTGAATCTGAGCCGACTCAACGGCTCAGAAACCTCGGGGCTGATTATGCGCAATTGTGCAAATTTCAGCCCGAATTGATTCATGTGGCCGTCACGCCATATGGCAGAGGTGAACCGCTCTCGGATTTGCCATGCACAGATTTGACTTTGATGGCCGCTGGCGGCCCCCCTTGGAGTTGCGGTTATGATGACCATGCATTGCCGCCTGTGCGAGGTTGGGGATACCAGGGATATCACACGGGCTGTCACTACGCTGTTCTCTCAATTCTAACGGCGCTGCTCCATCGCGATTTAGGTGGTAAAGGGCAATTTATAGATGTCAGCATAGTTGGTGCATTAAATGTTACGACGGAAGCAGCTAGCTATGCGTGGCTTGTTGCCGGCGAGACAGTGCAGCGGCAAACCGGACGACATGCTGCAACCAGTCCGACTGGTGAAACTCAGATGCGTTGTGCTGATGGTCGATATGTGAACACGGGTGTTCCTCCTCGATTTCCACAGGAATTCGATCGACTGAACCGTTGGCTTGAGAAACTTGAACTTATAGACAAATTCCCCGAAGCAGTCTTCTTGGAAATGGGCGCGAATTG
>NZNP01000039.1 GCA_002694945.1 Gammaproteobacteria bacterium | reverse complement strand
TCAATAGACCGCACAGCCTCTTTGTAAGCATCCAAATTCAGACTCAAGTAGCAACGCTGCGTGGTTTGAGCGTTGGTGCACTTTGGTCTTCTCTCCTTTCATGTACCTATTTCTTTTAGAAGGCTGAGTCGTCAATACTCGCGATTGCGGCTGAAGCTGATTTTACGCTCAAACTTAGATACCATTTTTGTAATTAATGCGACAAATGATGGGCGGCTAAACGTCATCCCTCTCGTCCTTGATGGCACAGGGGCTCAGATCACGCATAGAGTTTCCAATAGTTCTCACCCAGAAACGTTAGAAGCAAGTCCGGGAAATAGCTTTATGAAAGTGTTTATTGCGGTATTTTGGCTGGTGTTGGTATATCAGTCGCCTGATCTAGCAGCAGAAGATTTGATGGGTCGTGTTGTAAAGGTGGCTGATGGAGATACCGTAACAATTGTTGTCGAGGGGGCGGGTCGTCGTAAGATACGACTATATGGCATCGACACGCCAGAGTTAGATCAACCCTGGGGGCGCGAAGCAGGAAATGCTTTGGAAGAAAAGGTGATGGATAAAAACGTCTTTGCCCGTGTGTCAGGAATAGACCGATATGAAAGAATCATTGCTGATATCTTCATCGGCAAGAGAAACATAAATCACGAGATGGTAGCCGAAGGACATGCTTGGGCTTATCGCAGGTATTTGAAGAGCAAGACTCTAGTTAAGTTGGAACAGGCAGCTAAAAGTAGACAAAAGGGATTGTGGGCGGTGCCGAACCCTGTTCCACCATGGGAGTGGCGCAAAGGTGCCAGATAGCTTTTCCAACCTCTTTATTCATNTTTTCGCNAGTTCAGCTGGAAGGATAGTCCCCCTTTCCCCTGAATTTCATAGATATAGNCGTACTCCGCAGTAGTANTTTTCGAGTATCTGATCCCGTCATCAGATTCAGAATCAAAGCAATCTTCAACGGCTAACCTTAACAATCTTCACGGACCATTGTGGGCCTGAATTTACGCCAAACTTTGCAGCAAAGTTACCCTGGTTGATTGCAAAAGCGACATTCAGCAAATCATTGATGTAGATTGCCGCCTCGCCCATACCCACCTCACCGAAGGTTTTAACGTAGGGTATGGTTTCGTCGTAGACTACCGTGTCCTTGTTGGAAATAGTGATTTGGGCTGAATCACCCGGAGTCATCCCGAGTGCTACAAGTTTCTCTCGTTCGATATTGGTCCAGACATTTCCGTATTGAACGTCGAGTATTGGGACGTAGCCTTTGAGTTCATNTCCGTCGATGCGCGATCGNACATAAGGCATTGAAAACACTTCGGCGGGTAAGAGTTTTCCTACTTCTTTAAAGTCGATGACTTCTGCAGCAAGTCTTGCGCCTGTGTAGGCATAGACGTCGCGACCATGAAATGTATAAGACTTCTCAGATCCCTTAAGTCGGTTTACGGCTTCATCTATTTCTCTGACCGCCTCTATACCCATAGATTCGGCGACAAGTGTTAGTGAGCCGTTATCTGGCGTGACAAAGTAATGACCCGTCTTAGTTTTTAAAACAACCGACTTTCTGTCCGTGCCCACGCCGGGATCAACCACGGAAACAAAGACTGTTCCAGTGGGCCAATAGCTCGCTGTCTGATTTAATCGGTATGCAGCTTCCCAAATATTGAAAACAGTGTTTTCGTGAGTAAGATCAAACATCTTTAGGTCGCTTGATACCGAATAAGCGACGCCTTTCATGGAAGGCACGGCACCATCTTTATTACCAAAATCGGACTGAAAAACGAGTGCGTTGTCAGATCTAGCAGTCGATGAAATCGAATGAAGTGCTAACAAACCAAGCAAAACTATTTTTTTCATATTTAAACTCATTCCTTTACGAATGCTTCTGAGNAGCTAAAAAGTTTGGACTATCTGTCGGGTTTTTCTGCGCTAGCCAATATATAATTATCAGATATTTTGAGTATTTTATGTTTGGTTCTAAAGGNGTCTCGCTTCTTTAGAACTGCACTGGAACTATAAAAGGAAAAACTCGTTTTAAGCTTACAAAACCTGCTTAGAGAATTGGACAATGAATCTAAGCTTTTGGACGTTCAGTTCAAGAATAACTTTGACTTTAATCAAAAAGAGTACGCTTACGTCATAGAGAGCGGTTCGGTTCTTGCGACCAGAGAAGAAGGCTTAAAAACAGGTCTTNTGCCTACACACACGCTCGAAGCCCACGATCCAATTGGCTTTGCTGAAGCCATTGTCACCAGAACGACCGGATTTCGATTTGAGCAAAAGTCTGACGTGANACTAAGACAATTCAGTAGCTCCGATTTGCGGAGAGCTGTTGAGGGTGCGGATGTTTTTTCACAGACCATTATTAAATACAGTATCGGTCGCATACTCGGTCAGTCAAGAAGGTCTGCGACNATTGCATTTGAAGATGAGTTCATCAACAAAAATTATAAACTCTTTGCACGCCGAAAAGCTGAACCAGGAGAAGCTTTGATAACGGTTGGCTCTGCTTCATCGGAAATGTTTTTTATTGAGACGGGGGGGGTTCAGATAGTTTCTCAAGGGGGAAAAATTCTAGCAAATCTCGGAGAGGCCGAATGTTTCGGTGAGTCGGCTCTTTTCGATGATAAGCCGCGCAGCGCTGGAGCTATCGCGAGTAAAAAAACAACATTGTTAGTCATAGATCGTGAGCAAATAGAGATCGAGATGAACAAGGAATCATCAATGGTTTGTCTCATCGCGCTACTTTTGATTAAACGGCTTGAGGTTGTGAACATTCTTAGACTAAGGGAGCAGGCTAAATTAGCCTGAGATCTTCACAATGCTGGGGTCGGTGGTTCAAGAATTTAGGACTTTTTTGTTCCACCAAAAAATGACAGGTGTAATCGCGGCTGTTGGCAACACCCACCATACCCATTCAGGTTCAAATGGAGGGTTTACAACTAAAACAGCTGTAACAACTGCAATGGTTCCGCCCAGCATGTTAGTTAAGTGTCTAGATATTCTTTCTTTCCCTGTGGCTGTTTCGTCTCTATAACTTCTTAAGTCGATATAGCCCAAAGCCATAGCAAGAAATCCAAAGACGACAAGCACGATATATTGCGAATTATTACTTGAGAAATAGATTGCAGCCAATATCCACATCCCTAGTCCTGATAGGATCATTAAGGCAACGGCAATCCAGTCAAAAGTAGTTGCGACGCCCTTTCTGTTTCTCGCGAAGCGCATACCCGCAAAAGCTAGATAGAAAGAAAAGATGGCTATCAGGAATAAAAAAAGGTTGTTTTTGATAACCGACATTGGCATAGCTGTTAAGAAGATAATAGCCATGCACCAGAAGTATGCCCTGCCTGAGAAAACATGAAGTTGTTTGCCTTTTTCAGATAAGACAGACAGAGCAGAGCAAAACAAAGCGACCGTCCCAGCAAGGATATGTATTGATAAGAGAAGTTGAGTCATATGGTTATTATCNGTAATGAAGAACCCAAAGAAGATTAATTAGATATTTTTAACGATGCTAATTGGATATATATCTAGTAGTGAGTTTTTGTTGATTATCAATTGACAATTCCCAAGTCTCGGGGCCTGAGGCAATACCTCAAAGTCCATCTCTCGTTACCTATAAATTTTATATCACACCCCTAGTCAGACCAAAGTGTTCATAGAGATTTGCTACTTTGGTTTTATCGTCAGATGTTGAGACGCTGGTGATCAATGACTTGGTGAATTACTTCTTCCANNCGCGCAACTGCCGGCGAAGGATTCGTAACGTTTCGTTTGACTAGTTCGATTTCTATCTCCATGCGGAGATTTGCTACTTCTATAATTACCAATTCACCGTTTTTTAACCAAGGCTGCATTGCAGATTTAGAAGATAAAATTAAATAGTCACTTTCNATGGCAAAGTTAGCCAGCATCCAAGGTTGTTGGAGAACGGCAGCGGGAAGGTTTGCGTCGAGCAACTCGAATTCTTCAGTTTTTTCTAGAAGCTGATAAATTTGCCGTTTCAAAAATCGGCCGTCATAAGTTGCTATCGGAAACCGAATAAGCTCAAGTGCGCTGATTGGTGCTATGGAAGTAAGAGGATGATCCCTGCGACCTGCAACGATCAACTCTTCTTTGTACAGTACGTCCCGCGACGGAAATGAGTCGCGGAATTCTGGGTCGCGTGCTGCTACGAACAGATCAATATCACCACTTATTAATTTGCTCTGCAGNTTTTCGACATGNTCTACAAATGTAAGCATGTGAATATCGGAATAGGTCTTATGAAACCTAGACATTACCGGTTCTAGTAAGTGACCGGCTGCGAAGACTCCTATGCCGAAAGAAACTTTACCCTCTCTTACACCCCGGAGCGCGTCAATATGTAAATTTATATCGTCGAGAGAATTTATAATCGAGGCTGCGCGTTCTGCTATGACCTGCGCATAAATTGTGGGGGTTACAGAGCGTCGGGTTCTTTTAAATAAAACAATACCCATCTGTTGCTCGATCTTAGCTATAGATTGGCTCAACGCTGATTGCGATATTCCGGCCAATTTCGCTGCTTGAACGAAGTTCAGGGTGTTGTACAGCGAATACACGTGACGCAAGTCTTTTAGAGATAGTGAGCTGAATTCTGGAGAGTTTTTGTCTAAGTCCATACCCGAAGACTATAAGATATTACCAACACTTATAACAGTTAATAAAAATATTAGAATATTTAATAAGTTATTGATTTTACTGAGAAAAATGTTGCATCTGAATTTCTTTACTTAGATCATGCGCGCCGGACGTTTAGTAATAAAATTTTTCATGAAATAACAGACTTCGATAAGAAGGGTTTTACTGGCGTATTTTTTAGATTGGGAGGGGTACGTATAGATGTTAATAACAAGAAATCGTGTTTTNCAAAGNGCAGGTATATTCGCCATTACGCTAGGCTTTTTAGCTAGCTTTATGATCTCAACTGCACAAGCTGAGAGCGATGCACAAACTCGAGGAATTGAGGAAGTAGTGGTTACCGCACAAAAAAGAGAGCAGTCTCTAATGGATGCGGCAATTGATGTCACGGCTTTTTCAGGAATACAGTTAAGGGATGCTGGGATTGACGATGTCTTCGGTATCTCTAAAGCTATTCCGGGCTTAACTATCCAGAACACAGGAGCCAACGTTCAGATATTTATGCGAGGAGTAGGCACAAGAATCACCGGCACAGGATTAGACAGCGCCGTTGCTGTTTACGTTGATGATCGGTTTGTGACGAGACAGACAGGNCAGGTATTCGACATCTACGATGTTGAGCGTGTTGAAGTCTTAAAGGGCCCTCAAGGAGTGCTTTTTGGAAGAAATTCCACGGGCGGNGCTATCCGTCTCATCACTGCAGAAGTTTCGGACGATCTTGAAGGTGAGCTGAATTTNGGCTTTGGAAGCGAAGACTACCAGATGGCTAGCGGTTTTGTTAACGTGCCTGTCACCGATAATTTTGGGATCAGAATATCGGCACAATCAAGGCAACGTGACGCCTTCAAGGAAAACATTGTCCCTGGGGCCGAAGACTTCGACGACCTGGACGCACAATCAGTGCGTCTCAAGGCTCGATGGGACGTATCCGACAGATCCACCTTGAAATTTTCCTACGACAGATCGAAAGCCACTGATTTGTCGAGTTCCGGAGCTGTGAGCCTCGACCGTGGTAATCCCAGAGGAGTTGCTCTGGGTGGAATTACGACAAGTGAAAGGGANNAGATAGCCTCTTCATTGGGAACGGATCCATTTTATGGAAGCCCTAAAATAGAGAGTGACTCCTTTCAGCTTCGTTTTGAGACTAGCTTATCCGATAGCTTGGATCTGGCGGCGTACTTTCATTACGCAGACTTCAGGAGTGCAAAACCAGGTGATTACGATGGCACGTCGTTTCGGGATATTGAGGTTGAAAGCGCATTCTTTGATGCAGAAGATTTAGGTATTGGTATCGAGCTAAGCTCTAATTCCGATGGCCCTCTGAGCTGGGTGATTGGGGCTAACGCCTTTGAAGGTGACGCCGAATCTGACTTTGACCTCAGGGTTGGTCCCGCGGGAGGCGGAACAGTTCGTTTGTCGACAGGATACGGTTTTTACGATAACACTGCCTATGGCGTATTTGGTTCGTTGGACTATGATCTCAATGAAAGATGGACCCTTACCGTTGGTGGCAGGTACACCTACGAGGATAAGGAGAATTCTCTGGCTGCCTCTGAAATAGCCGTAGCAACCGTGAGTCCTGTACCAGCCAGTGACGGAGAAAGCTGGAACGAATTCACGCCCAAAGTAACCCTAACTTACAACCTGGACAACGGCATCATCTACGGTACCTTCGCGTCAGGCTTCAAAAGCGGCGGATACAACCACCCGCTTAGAGTTGGGGCGGTAATNGAGCCCGAGACAATCGACATGATCGAGGTAGGTTATAAAGCCGATCTTTCGGACTCCGTTAGGCTTACAAGTGCTTTCTTCGCCTACAGCTACGACGATCTTCAGGTGACGAAGGCGGCTAGCGGNGGAGGAACCGTAACNACAGAGAACGCAACAGACAGTGATATTATNGGGCTAGACGTCGACCTGACGTGGGCTGCTACCGAAAAGCTAACCTTAAGATTCAATGCTGAGTATCTCGACACAGAATACAAGGATTATGACACCGCCGGCAGAGCTCCTAACACTGTACTGACAGGTGACCCCGCAGCGATAGGTTACGGGTTTGTGTTTTTCAATGCGAAGGGACAGGAAATGCTAAGGGCTCCCGAGCTCGCGGCTTACCTTTCAATGCAGTACGACTCCTCAATTGACTTTGGAGGTCGCGAGGGAAGCTTGTCACTAAACATGAACTATGCGTGGAAGGATGACTACCTTTTCGATTTTGAAGTTGATCCCTTAGTCGATGTTACTCAGGATGCACACGGCATCCTCAATGCGCGAGCCACATTGACAGTTGATAAAGTGAGTTTGTCTGTTTGGGGTAAGAACCTGACAGATGAAGAATACTTCTTTGACAAAGTGGTAGCCGGGACTAACAACCGCGGGAACTATGGCCACCCTAGGACATACGGTGTTGACTTTGCATATAGGTTCTAGGGATTAGATGCATTCAAGAAATAATATGCCAACTTCTCTCGTTTGACCAAGTAAGAGGGTTAACGAGATCCAAAGTCGCATACGGTTCAATTTATCTTGAACCGTATGCACTGAGGCAGATACTTGGAGTTAATTTCATCNATAGCTTCTAAATAGATCTGGATCTTGAGGTTAATAATAGACTTAAACTCGAGGGGGATGATGTTTTGAGAATTAAACTTACTGCGTTAGTTCTTTTTGGGGTCTTCTCTACGTGTGTCTTTGCAGAGGAGACCGTGTATTCGAAGCCGACTCGAGCAGACTATCCTAAGGATGTGTTCTTTGGAGATACGCATCTGCACAGTAGGTTAAGTGCTGACGCTTATAGCTTGGGCAACATGAATCTAACGCAGGCAGACGCGTATCTCTTTGCTCAGGGGCAAGCAATGACGGCCCATAACGGCATGCAGGTTCAGTTAAGGCGACCTTTGGACTTCTTGGTTGTCTCGGATCATTCAGAATATCTTGGTGGTTTTTATCGCTTCAATGTAAATGACCCCTCTGTCATCGATACTGAGGCGGCGACATCTTGGAAAGATGCTTTGAAGGCAGGGAATCCTGATGCGCTTATCGCAGCCTTCACGGCTAGCATGCAGGATCCGGAAAATAACCCTGCATTCCCGGAAAGTGTTCGGCAATCAATTTGGCAAGAAGTTGCAGAAACCGCCGATCATTATAATNAGCCGGGACAGTTCACCGCTTTAATTGGTTATGAATGGACTGTCGCTATTAGGGGGAATAATCTTCATCGAGTCGTCGTTTATCGCGACGGAGCAGACAAAGTTGCACAATTACCTCCGTTCTCGGGCCAGGATAGTCTTGATCCTAGGGATTTATGGGCGGCACTGGACCGATACGAAAAAGAGACGGGCGGTGAAGTTATGGCTATTGCTCACAACGGCAATATCTCTAACGGCATGATGTTCCCAAATGAAACAGTCGACGGGAAGCCTTTGACGAGAAAATATGCTGAATCCCGATCTAGGTGGGAACCTATTTACGAAGTGACCCAGGTGAAAGGGGACGGAGAAGCTCATCCCACTCTTTCGCCAACGGATGAATTTGCCGATTTTGAAAATTGGGATGAAGATAATATCGGGCGAACGGCTAAAAAAGAAGATTGGATGCTCAAGCACGAATATGCCAGGAGCGCACTCAAGTTAGGCTTAGATTTTGAGGCGAGTCTTGGTGTCAATCCCTTCAAAATTGGTTTGATCGGAAGTACTGATGGCCACAATTCTTTATCAACGCCGGAAGAAGATAATTTCTTTGGAAAGTTTCCCGCCTCTGAACCACACCCTAATCGTATGAAGAATAGGATGGCAAACGATGTCATGTGGAAAAATACACTCATCGTAGCGTCAGGTTATGCAGCTGTTTGGGCTAAAGAAAACACTAGAGCCTCGTTATTTGATGCAATGAAACGCAGAGAGGTTTATGCGACCACAGGATCTAGAATTACTGTACGATTTTTTGGTGGCTGGAATTTCGAAGAAGACCTCGATTTGGCTCCTGACTATCTAGATAGAGCTTATAGGCAAGGAGTGCCGATGGGCGGTGATTTGACTGCAGGGCCTTCAAACGAGGCTCCGGATTTCATGGTTTTGGCCGTTAAAGATCCAGATGGCGCCAACCTGGATAGAATTCAGATTGTTAAGGGTTGGAGAGATGCTGCAGGTTTGACGCATGAGCGAGTCTATGACGTTGCCTGGTCTGGCGATCGTGAGATAAACCCACAGACCGGTAAGTTACCTGCCGTTGGTAATACAGTTGATGTACAAGCTGCTAGCTATAAGAATTCAATTGGTGCGGCGCAACTCAGTACAACTTGGACAGACCCTGATTTTTCCGTCAATGAGAGAGCCTTCTATTATGTAAGGGTGTTAGAAATACCAATACCACGTTGGACTACATACGACGCCGCTTTCTTTGGATTACCGCGGCCTAAGAACGTTCCGGAAACAATTCAAGATCGAGCTTACACCTCTCCTATTTGGTACACGCCTTGATGAAAAAATGGGTTCGCTCGATATCGCGAGAGCCCATCACATATTTTCTAATCCTTGGATCAGTGCTTTATTTTTTGCACGCCTGGTTGAACCCTGAAGATAAAACTAATAGCCGCGTGATTAATGTCGATCGCGACTCCCTTGTGCAGTTCATTCAATTTCGAACGCAGTCTTTTGATGATAAAGCAAGCAAGAAATTAGACAGCCTCTCGCCTGATGGTCTTGCCAACATCATTAATCAATATATTCGTGAAGAGGCCTTGTATCGCCAAGCGATGGAATATGGCTTGTCCCAAAATGATTACGTCATCAAGCGGCGCATGGTGCAGAAGATGGAGTTCCTGGCGGAAGGTACGACGACGCCTTCAACACCATTTACGAATATCGAACTTCAGGCTTTCTACGAAGAGCATCTTGAAGACTACAAATTGCCCCCTACGGTTACTTTTACGCATGTGTTTTTTAGCGAAGAGCATCACGGTAACGTCATTGATCAACTCGCACAGAAAACACTCGAGATGTTAAACAAAAATAGGGTTCGATTTGATCAAGCACCAAACTATGGCGATAGATTCCCCTTTCGGCTCAATTATGTTCGACGTACTCAGCAAGAGATCGCAAGTCATTTTGGAGAGGCGATGGCACAAACTGTCTTTAAGCTCCTGCCCCACAAGAAAGTTTGGCAAGGACCAATTAGCTCGGAATTTGGGAAGCATCTGGTGCTGTTGACCCGCGTAGAGGCGGCGAGAAGTCCGCCATTGCGGGACGTTCGTGATCAATTGGTAAAAGAACTTGAGCGACTTCGTGAGCTTGACAGCAAACAAAAGACTATAGATGAACTGATAGATGGCTTTGAGATTAAGTCGAGTCCTGAATTTCAGGGCCGTTTTTAACAGCAGCTGAACGTTCATATGACGCNCATTTTCATTGTCTCTTTGCTCTTTTTTCTAGTTAGCTCAGCTCTTGGGCATGACGGTATGCCGGTTTATCTTGAATTCAATGAGATCTCAGATTCCGAATACGAACTTGCCTGGCGTATACCGTCGTCTGTCCAGCCGACGAATTTGCCGACGGTTTCTCTTGAAGGCAACTGCGATGAACAAAAGACACTCCCCGAGACGACAAGGTATCGGGGCAAACGGATCTATGAGTGCGTGGATCGAGAGGTTTCATTACAGATAAGTCTGAGTTTTCCGCGGACCAATCCTTCTTTGTCGACTATCGTTCTTGTCGAGCGAAGCGGCTTTCGGTCTGAATTTTTGTATGCCAGCCCAGGTGTGCAGGCGATCGAAATTCCCTCGTCGATCAATGAAAAAAGTTTATTAACAGAGTATTCGAAACTCGGTCTAGAACATATTCTGCGAGGCTACGATCATTTACTGTTCGTACTATGTGTTGTCTGGCTAGCTTTCAGTTTCAATAGGATTTTGTTGGCGGTTACAGGGTTTACTATTGCTCATTCCGTAACCCTAGGGCTTGCAGCGATGGAGGTTTTTGCTCTGGAAATAGAACCAACGGAAGCCTTGATCGCGCTTAGCATTGTCTTTGTAGCCGCAGAGCTTGCCCGGCAAAATAGAGCCTCGTTGAGTTGGCGNTACCCGGTCGTGGTTAGTTCAGTTTTTGGGTTATTGCATGGGTTCGGATTTGCGAGTGTGCTTGAAGAGATCGGTCTGCCTACTAACGATATGCTAATGGCTTTGTTCGCNTTTAACCTCGGAGTCGAAGTAGGACAATTATTGTTCGTATTGGTATTAGTCCTTCTNGCATTTAGTGTTCACAGAGCCAGTGGTGGNAAGNTNGANCTGACGGCTACNTCTTNTCAGCGGCTNGGTGGTTACGCCGTTGGTATATTTGCAACTGTTTGGTTTTTTGAGCGACTGGCGACGTTTGGTTAGTTTCTTGAAACGTTGTTGATTGTTCTTAGCAGAATTGGCTATATCTTTCCCTGACTGAAAGCCCGTCTGCCCTCATCTGCAGCCAAGGCATTGTCGATGGTCTTTCGTTTCAACTATGGGGGTGAACTGAGGTTATGCTCAAGGTAACCGGCGGATAGATATTTTCCTATGAAGTCTTCCGTCGGATCACCATCTACTAGTCCGTGGAGCCCCCCTGTAGCTACAATAGGTCAACCTTGTTCGTTTGGTAGCTTAATAGATGACAAACCCAAAAGATCCTAAAGCCCCCTCAGCATTCACAACGCAGGCAAACGCGCTTGCTGCTGCGGTACTGGACCTAGATGACCCTGGCGATTGGGAGAGGGCAACCCGCGGGAAAATCGCCGAACATCCAAGCGGTATTATCGAGGGGCCGGCTGGCGGGATTGCCTGGAATATCGCAGATTTCGACTTCATGCGTGAAGAAGAAACAGCGCCGGGTTCTGTCCATCCAAGCCTTTGGCGGCACGGCAGACTCAATGCCATTCACGGCTTGTTTGAAGTTGCCCCCGGTGTCTGGCAGTGCCGTGGTTACGATATTTCCAACATCACATTTATTGAAGGCAAAGACGGCTGGATTGTGATCGACCCGTTAACAACAGCAGCAACGGCGGCTGCTTGCCTTGAACTTGCGAACAGTAAGCTAGGCAAGCGGCCTGTGACCGCAGTGCTCTACACTCATAGCCATGCAGATCACTATGGCGGCATTCTTGGCGTTACGACCAGAGAAGATGTCGGCAAGGGTAATGTCCGTATCCTCGCGCCTGAAGGTTTTCTGCGTGAAGCCGTCAGCGAGAACCTGCTTGCCGGGCCAACCATGTTGCGCCGCTCTCTCTATCAGTTCGGCGTCATCCTGCCAAAAGGACCTCTCGGACATATTGATTGTGGCTTGGGTAAATCAATTCCCCTGGCTCAGGGTGATCTTATCGGTCCCACCGAGGAGATTTCTCTTACTGGCACCGAGCTGGATATCGATGGCGTCAAAGTCATCTTCCAGAACACACCGGGTACTGAAGCGCCTGCAGAAATGAATTTTCTCTTCCCGGATCATGGCGCGCTTTGTATCGCCGAGAACTGTACACATACCTTGCACAATGCATTGCCTTTCCGTGGCGCTCAGGTGAGAGACACACTTGTCTGGAGTAAATACATCCAGGAAGCATTGGATATCTTTGGTGATCGCATGGATCTCGTGTTTTCCACTCACAACTGGCCGCGTTTCGGCAAAAAGGATGCCCGGCACTATCTAGAGCTGCAACGGGACCTTTATCGCTGGGTCCATGACCAGACCTTGCGTCGTATGAATCATGGAGAAACCCAGAGAGAAATTTCCGAAGACCTGGTATTACCGGATTGTTTTGCCTGTCATGGTCACACTCGGGGCTACTACGGCACGATCCAACACAACGCGAAAGCCGTCTATCAACGATATATCGGCTGGTATGATGGGAACCCCGCAAACCTGAACCCACACACACCCAGCGAAAGCGGCAAACGTTATGTTGAAGCCATGGGCGGTGCGGATGCTGTTGTTCAGAAAGCAGCTAATGCCTTTGATGAGGGTGACTATCGGTGGGTTTGCGAACTGCTGAATCATGTCGTCTTTTCCGAACCAACTCACGAAGGGGCACGCCTGCTTCAGGCTGATGCCTTCGAGCAGCTCGGCTATCAATCTGAATCAGGGCCGTGGCGTGACTCCTACCTGATGGCAGCACAGGAACTGAGAACCGAGTTCAAGGGAGTAGGGGCCAACACCCGGGGTATTACCGATCAGCTTGATGTTGATATGTTGTTTGATTTGATTGGTGTCAGGTTACGGGATGACGACGTCGGGGATGTCGAAGGCTCGATTAACTGGACGTTCACCGACATCAATGAGAATCATGTTCTTGGGCTGGCCCATAGAACTATTCATCATCGACCTGACTCCCTTGACGAAAACGCGGTAGTAAATGTTTTCTGCACAAAGGCCGATATCGCGGCGGTGCTCCGTGGCGACAAATCTGTCGACGAGTTTGTATCGGAAGCGGATGTCACCGGTGACGATGCAATTATCAAAACAATTTTTTTAAGCCTCGATACCTTCAGTGGCATCTTTGGCATCGTTGAACCCTAAGGAAATTTCGATGAAAGAAACCATGACTTTTGACGACAGAGTTGTTGTCATTACAGGCGCAGGTAACGGGATTGGTCGTGCATACGCTCATGAGTTCGCCAGGCGAGGTGCCAAGGTTGTTGTTAATGATCTGGGAGGTTCGGTGGCAGGAGAGGGTAGTGATGCTTCTGCTGCGGATAATGTTGTATCAGAGATTACAGCTGCAAACGGCCATGCCATTGCCAACTACGATTCTGCTGTTGATGGGGAGAAAGTTGTCCAATCCGCTCTGGATGAGTGGGGTCGAGTCGACGTGCTGATCAACAACGCAGGTATTGCCTACTCAACCCCCTTTGATGAAATGACGCCCGAGCTCTGGGATCGGATGTTATCGGTGCATGTTGATGCGAGCTATGCGTGTACCAAAGCTGCCTGGGCTCATATGGTAGCAGCAGGCTATGGCCGGCTGATGTTCACCTCTTCTCCCTTTGGGCTCTATGCCGCTTCAACCTTTGCACATTATTCGGCTGCAAAGGCAGCAATGCTGGGGTTGTCAAA
>NZNP01000038.1 GCA_002694945.1 Gammaproteobacteria bacterium | reverse complement strand
TTTCAGCACTACCTGACCATAAAGAGGCAGCCAAGCTCCAACATTCGCATAAAAAAAAAGAGACAAATAAATACCCCGATGATTCATTTGCCGGTCGACAAGCTTATTTGGACAGGCTGCAGCAAGCTATGCAGTTAACATTCGAACACTGGCCAACTGTTAACAATGAAGCCCGAAAAACTATCGAAATTATTGGCCGAGATGGGGAAATTCCGCCATTCCAATATAACGACGGAGCACTCGTAATCAATTTGAAAGACGTAACGGGCCTACCTTTATTCGAACTGGAAAGTATCGCAGCTTACTATGGCTACCCGGGTCGAGCCGCTACGGACAAACCCGGATCGCAGTCACTCAGGACCTTGATGATATTGCCGGGTTACCAATTCGGCTGGGCCTGGTACAACATAGATAGGTTGATAGATGCTAATGTCGATAGAGCCCGGACATACCTTCATTTTATCAACCTAATGACTAGCCTGGCTTTGGCCGACCTGAGGCTTCACACGCACGCCTGGACGCGACAAACAGCGACGACATTCTTATCAAAACAAACGTTATATAGCCAAGCTCGGATCAGCATGGAGCTCGATGCCATTTTGAACCGCCCAGGATTCCACCTCTCCGCCTTTGCTGGCATGACTAAGTTTAAGGATTTGCGGAAACGATGCATCAGAGAATGTGAAGAGGAGTTTCTCACGCGGCTCGTCGACATTGGCCCACTGCCTTTCGATCTGTTAGAAGAAAGGCTATTTACTGAGCAATTTATTCAGTAATTATGGTCGTGCCCATGCGGTCGATTAGCCAAGACCGCTTCTCTCCCCCGCAGCTCAGGAGCAAGGCAGTAACCTTTCTCATTCAACAAACTAACCATCGCGGCAAGAAAATAGTCGAAATAATTATATTGTTCATCTGGTTGCGACATCACCAATTCCGCCTTTTCTATTTCCATGATAAGGCTTTCACGGAACTCATCCCAATCAAATAACCCCTTTTCGCACATAGTTCTCGCCATACCAAAAGCTCGGCTCTGCCATGGTGCTTCAAAAATTACTTCGCCATTCTCCATTGGCGGCAGAGCTTTGTCACTTATGTCCATTAGGAATCACTCAATACAGAACTTCTACGCCAATCATAGCGTCACGGGTAACCAACGCGGCAAGTGCCGCTTCATTAAGATTCTCGGTATTCGATGGTCGCATTGGCAGCACAAGGTAACGCACCTCGGCACTCGAATCCCAAACGCGTATTGTGACATCTTCGGCAAGGTTTACCCCCATCTCCGCAAGCACTTCCCTTGGCTCCCTGACTATACGGGAACGATAAGCAGGATCTTTGTACCACTTCGGAGGCAAACCAAGCACCGCCCACGGGTAGCAGGAGCAGAGCGTGCATACCAAAACATTATGGACTTCAGGCGTATTTTCAACTACCACCAGCTTTTCGCATTGCCCACCATCGAAGTTGAAATTGGCTACTTCCCTCGTCGCATCCGTCAGCAATCGCGCTTTGTACTCTTCGTCTGACCACGCCTTTGCAACAACAAGGGCTCCATTCATAGGGCCCACGCGATCGTTATAAGTCGCAATAACCTCATCAACTTCATCCCTAGTAAGAAGACCTTTTTCCACTAAAATCGATTCGAGAGCCTCCGCTCGAATGGCCTGTGCCTTTAATTCACTCATCATCAACGATCTCGAGGTAGGGTTCGAACAAATCAAGATTGACTGAGAATCCGCCTTTTCCCCAAAGTTCCTCGCCGAGAAAATTCACCGTGTAGAGGTGTTTCGGAAGCTCTCCAAGACCATGGGCATTTGTGTCAGGAAAAATCCAACCCGAATGCCAGGCAACAACCTCTCCAACCTTTCCGCGGACATATGCCGGTAGTCGGGTATGGCTCTTGACAGGCAGTTCAACCGATCTGACGCGGTCGCCCAAAACGAACTGAGGCGCTTCAACGACCTCTCTCTGACTTCCGATTTGTTTGGGCGCCGGCCCCATCGGGTCTGGATTCTTTAAAGGAAGGGCGGCGATCAGGTCAGTCGCGGTCGCGCCCTTTGAGAATGCGCGCTGATTTAGCTCGGATTGCTCAATAATTCCCGCTTCCACCAACAGATTTTCTATCGCACCTAACCAACGACCGTAATATCCGTGTTGCAAATAGGCCTCAGAGTTAATCCGTTCAATCGCATGACGAAATCGATCAGTGTTTTGGAAAGCACCTGCTCGAGCGATGGCGTTAGTCATTGCAAATACAGAAGCCTCCCAACGTTCGTCGAAGACCTGAAGACCGCTCTCGACGTCAACCTTGCCAAATCCAGATTTACCTCCAAGATCATGGATACCATCCATCAAAGTATTACTCTTCTAATTTTATCAACAGCGAGCGTTCCACTCATCATGATAGATTTAAAATAAGGTCGCCAGCTTGCCAGCGACGGCGTTTAGGTTGTCCTCCACGATATGAAGTTGACATAGCTTCCGTAAGTTGCAATTCAAACAGCACAGAACGTAACGCCGGTCGAAAACTAGAGACCGATTCAGCAATTTGTCGCATATCAGCGTCATCTATCTGTATTGCCGTTCCAGTTACCTGAAATTCGCCGCTGCTGCCTGAACTATCGCTCATGGCACAGTGCAGGCAGTACTCACCGCTGTCCACCAGATCTCGAGTTCGAGGTGAGCTGGGCTCCAAGAAAATAAACATTCTTCCTTGACCAATGACGGGCGTAACGGGATGTGCTCTCGGCCGGCCATCCCTCCGGACAGTGGCGAGATAAGCAACTTTACCGTCCAACCGGTCCTGCCCAAATGCCGCTAAGGTACTATCTACTGATTCTAGATTTGACCAAGATACCGCTTGCATACCGATTGACTTTGTTCAAAACCTAAACGATATCACGCTTTTACCTTAAGATCAGAACTCTTAAGGTTGCGCAAAGACGCCATGTGATAGTAAGAGAAATCTCTAACGAGGCAACAATTAGGCGAAAATATTTGCACTAATTACCGACGGGTTTGACATTGCAACACAGCTTTAACATCTCAGGGTTAAGGAAGAACTGCAGGCACTAACGGATGTTGTTATAAAATTTAACGGGCTCACCGCCACAACCCGCAGATTCATAAACAGGCTTGATGAAAGGCCGGATCGGGTGGAAACATCTGTCCCAACTCACCTGTCAAAAAATCATGATCACTGCTAGAACCATCAGACCAGGTCATACGAAAGGGATATCGACAACCAGGCGATAATTCGAGGCTCAAGCCAATTAACATGATGTGGGTACTGCCTGGTTCCAGCAGTACGGAACCAGCTGCAGGAATCACAAGAGAGCCGTGGCGCATCCTTGCCACACCATCTTTTTTAATCTCCGTTTCATGGATCATGGCGTGCTGCGCAAACCCTACTTCTACTGAAACAAGACCGACCGAATGATTTTGGTTGTTGGCAATACGGCCATAAATAGCACCCGTCGCTCCACCAGGCGGAGTAGCTCGTGACCATGCGCTGACCTCTATACCTTCGGATTTAACGGGAGAAACTAAAAAAGCAGACAATAATAAAAACACTAAAACAGAGCGCAAGAACAGAAACATAGAATCTCCAAAACTGTGCGCCAGTATAGCGCAACATGATAGGATCCTTCCTTGCGCCTAATCAAATTAAGTCAATGCTTCGACTCGGCATACTCGCGTCACATCAAGGGACAAATTTCCAATCCGTCGCGGATGCCTGTCGCTTTGGTGAACTAAATGCCTACCTAGCTATCTTGATAAGCAATAATTCCAAAGCTCCGGTGATGAAAAGGGCCGCAGAACTCAGCGTACCTGCTCATCACGTTTCCACCGCGACACATAAAAACGCGGAAGACATTGATAAAGCAATAAACACGAAGCTGACTGAGGCAAAGGTGGGTCTCGTCGTACTAGCAGGTTACATGAAGAAAATAGGACCATTGGTTCTCGAAGAATTCAAAGGCCGCATCATCAATGTCCATCCCTCTTTATTGCCAAGACACGGCGGTCAGGGATTCTATGGACAAAGAGTGCACGAATCCGTCATCGCGGCAGGTGACGCTGAAACCGGTGCTACGGTGCATCATGTAACAGTAAACTACGATGAGGGTGCTGTTATTAGGCAAAAAAGTATTCGCGTAGCAGAAAATGAAACCGCTGCAACACTCGCTAAAAAAGTACACGCTATCGAACATCAACTATTGCTAAGTACTATTAAGGAATTCGCTGAAAAATTATGACTTCCGGTCGCAATCGAAAAAACCCACGCGCACCCATTGCTCTGATGACATGTGAGTCGGGCCGTACATTTGCAGAGACAGTTGCAAGACACTTGGGACAACTCCTCATCCCCACGACCGAAACCTGGTTTGCCTGCAGTGAGGGTAAATTTGAAATAGGAGCGAATGTTCGCGGGCACGACGTCTATATTTTCCAGTCAGCTGCAGGCCCACAGGATGATAAAAGTATATATGATCGCTTCCTTATGTTGCTACATGCCATAGAAGCTGCCGCCCTATCTGACGCTCAGTACATCACAGCGGTACTTCCCTACTACCCCGGTTCGCGCCAGGATAAGCGCAAAGGACGTACGCGAGAAGGTATCAGTGCAGGTTTATTCGCCCGCTTATTGCAAAGCGCTGGTGTCGACAGAGTGCTGACCGTGGAAATCCACAATGATGCGATAGCTGGCATGTTCAATCCGACCATGGCGCATCTAGAAAACATCTTTCTCACTCGTCACCTTGTCCGATGGTTAAGGCAGAACAACCTCGTTGGAGAGGTTGTCGTCTCACCCGACGTTGGTTACCTCGGCCGCGCACGCGCCTTTGCAGAGGAGTTGTCTGCTAATCTAGCAGCTTTGTCAAAAGAAAGGGATTACTCAAAACCTAACCAAGTATTTCACTCCACACTGATCGGCGAAGTTTTGGATCGTAACATCCTGCTAGTCGACGACATCATAGACACTGCGGGCTCAGTCGTTTCCGCTATCGAAGAACTAAGAGAGCAAGGAGCAAGAGATATAAACGTCGCCTGCATACATCCTATTTTGAGCGGACCAGCCTGGCACAGGCTCACCAAGATCCATGAACGAGCTATAAAGGAAGGCTGGAAATTCCAATTAGTCGGTACCTCTGTCATAAGCCATAGCGATGCTCCAGATTGGTACAACACTTTCCCCTTAGAACCGTTAGTCGCGCAAATACTCGAGAAGATCAATGCAAGAGGGAGCGTCACGGGTGTTCACAATGAGTAAAAGTGCTAACATTCTCCAAATGATTTACGTAGACAACATATTCATCGCCATAATCTGCATTATTCTAGGGTGCTTGGTGGGTTGATCTGCAAATGGCTAAAACAAAAACCCGCCAAAAGGCGGGTTTTTTTTGAGGACCGTAAATAGGATATCAATCAGATTAATGGCTTCACTTAGCAAGCTAATCAAGCCAGGACTGTCACATATAATTTCATGAAGAATAATCCAACCAGCGATGATTTCAGCTTTGTTGATGCGGAGCACNGTGTCCTGGAATTCTGGGANCAATCCAGAATCTTTGAGCAATCANTGAAACAGACGGAAAACCATTCACCCTATATTTTTTACGATGGNCCTCCTTTCGCAACTGGCTTACCCCATCATGGTCACTTAGTTGCATCGACTATCAAGGATGTCGTTCCTCGTTATTTCACGATGAAAGGTCGCTACGTGCAGCGGCGATTTGGCTGGGATTGCCACGGTCTACCTATCGAGCATGAGATCGATAAGAGTCTGGGGATGTCATCTATAGAAGCAGTCGAAAAACTAGGCATCCAGGGCTACAACGATGAATGCCGAGGCATTGTGCAGCGTTATACCGGCGAGTGGAGAAAAACCATCAACCGTATAGGTCGATGGGTCGACTTCGATCAAGACTATAAAACCATGGACCCCTGGTACATGGAATCACTGTGGTGGGTAGTTAAGGAACTTTGGAACAAAGATCTCATCTATCGCGGAGAAAAGGTCGTACCGTTTTCCACAGAATTAAGCACAGTACTATCGAATTTTGAAGCTAGTTCAAACTACCAGAACGTTCAGGATCCCGCTATCACGGTTTTGTTCAAATTACGTGATGATGAACGTTATATCGCAGCCTGGACTACAACCCCTTGGACCCTACCTTCGAATTTAGCGCTCTGTGTTGGCGACGATATTGATTACATCGAGGCTATCGATCGGCAAACAGGTAAAACAATTATCGTGGCACAAAAGCGTTTAGAGGCCCTGAGGAAAGGTGGAGAGCTCGAGCCCGGCAAGATCCTTAAAGGCCGCCAACTTGTAGGGCTAAGATATGAGCCTCTAATGCCGTATTTCGCAGAACTGGGCTCTGAAGGAGCCTTCAGAATTCTCTCCGACGACTATGTTTCGACAGATAGCGGCACCGGCGTTGTACACCAAGCACCAGCGTTTGGTGAAGATGACTTCAGAATTACGAAGTCAGCTGGTATTNATGCAANGGTTTGTCCNGTCGACATGGCCGGTAAGTTTACCGCCCAGGTCGANGACTTCGTNGGCCTGCATGTCAAGGATGCTGACAAACACATTATNCGAAAGCTAAAAGATCAGGGTAGCCTATATATTCANGACGTAATTGTTCACAGCTACCCTTTCTGTCCGCGAAGCGATACACCGATCATTTATCGAACAATCGACTCCTGGTACGTCAAAGTTGAGCAGATGCGTGGGCAATTGCAAGCCGCGAACGAAAAGGTCCACTGGATCCCCGGACACATTAAACATGGTCGCATGGGTAACTGGCTNGAGGGCGCAATTGATTGGGCCATTTCCAGAAACCGGTTCTGGGGAACTCCCCTGCCTATTTGGATTAACGATGAAAGCGGCGAAATGAGATGCATCGGCTCGCGTAAAGAGCTACAAGAACTAACAGGAGTAATGTTGGATGACCTACACCGGGAGAATGTTGATCCCCTGACTTTCAGTCTGGATGGTGAGCCAGGCACCTATCGTCGTATTGACGAGGTCCTCGACTGCTGGTTCGAATCAGGCTCAATGCCTTACGCGCAACTGCATTACCCATTTGANAATCAATCACTATTCGAGCAAGGCTTTCCCGCTGAATTCATTGCTGAAGGACTGGATCAAACCCGCGGCTGGTTCTATACNNTGATCGTTTTAGGAACAGCGCTGTACGGCGTTAGTCCATTCAAAAATGTCATCGTNAATGGCATCGTCATGGCAGAAGACGGCAAGAAGATGTCTAAACGGTTNCGTAACTATACGGCGCCTGATGAATTAATGGAGCGTTACGGAGCTGACGCACTGCGACTCTATCTCATCAATTCCGGTTTGGTCCGAGCAGAAGAGCAACGATTTGCGGATGCTGGCGTTAAGGATATGGTACGACGAGCTCTTCTACCCTGGCTGAATGCCTTCAAATTTTTACACACCTACACCCAAATCGACAATTGGCGACCACAGCAAGACTCTAAAACTTCAGACAACATTATGGATCAGTGGATCCTATCAAGGCTGGAGTCACTGAAAGCTANCATAGCTGCCGAAATGGAANAATATCGNCTCTACAACGTGGTCCCAGCCCTGTTCGATTTCATCGAAGATCTTACCAACTGGTATATCCGTCTCAATCGGCAACGTTTTTGGTCTGATGAGAACACGAGTGATAAGCAGACCGCCTACCATACTCTGTACACGACGATCCATGAGTTAAGTCTATCNATGGCTCCATTCGCGCCTTTTCTCGCAGANACAATCTATCAATCTCTGNAGTCAATGTCAGACACAAAGGCGCCTGAATCCGTTCACCTCTGCAGCTATCCTGAAGCTAACAATAGCCGCATTAAACCACTCCTGGAACAGGCCGTAACACGCATGCAGCATATCATTCTGCTAGGTCGACAGAAACGCAACCANGAAAAACTCAAAACCAAGATTCCGGCAGCAACGTTGACNGTTATCCACCGGGACCAAAGTTTACTGGACGAAATTGCACGCCTAGAAGATTATATATGTAGTGAGTTGAACGTGAAGTCTCTCGACTACTCAACTAATGAGCAGTCTTTCATTCATCTGTATGCTAAACCTAATTCGCCCATTCTAGGCAAACGTCTAGGTAAGCGATTCAAGGATTTCAAAAAAACAATTGAATCACTCGACACCAATACAATCGAGGCGTTCCAAACAACTGGCACATTAAAGATTGATAATGAATCATTCAGCATCGATGACATCCTGATCTTTAGAGAAGCAATGGAAGGCACTAATGCTGTTTCGGATAGATTCATTTCCATCGACATGGATTGCACACCCAATGAAGAACTGCTTCAGGAAGGACGAGCACGAGAGTTAGTAAACCGAATCCAGAAAACTCGCAAAGAAGATGGGCTAGACGTCAGCGATCGAATCAGACTGATAGTGCACGCAGAAGGCAAACTTCTGAATGCCAGTAACAGCCACCAAAATTATATAATGAAGGAAACCCTCTGCATCGAATGGGTATCAGCTCAAAACGAGCAAGCGAATATCTTTAACATCGATGGGGAGACAATAAGTTTCGCGATCGAAAAACTGGAATAACCCACTCTAAGATTGATATTGGGCATAATGCTGCCATGAATGAACTACTAGACAGCGGCGTTCGAAAAATCGCGGAAGCCATCAGAACCAAGAANGTCAGTGCCAAGCANATAACCATAGCTTTTCTTGATCGCATCAATTCAATCAATCCCCAAATCAACGCGATAATCGCTTCGAATGCCGAGGCAGCCGTGAAACACGCTGAACGGGCTGATATGACTCTGGCAACCGGCGAAACTCCAGGAAAGCTCTTTGGCGTCCCGATGACGATCAAGGATAGCTTAGATACTTTCGATATGACCACTACGTGGGGTACGACCGGTCGACAAGATTTTCGTCCAGGACGAGATGCAACATGTGTCTCCCGACTCAGGAACGAGGGCGCTATTTTGCTNGGGAAAACCAATACGCCCGAATTTACACTGTCTTTTAAAACCGACAACCTTTTATTTGGAAGGACAAATAACCCACATGACTTCACTAAGACACCAGGCGGCAGCAGTGGTGGAGCNGCGGCGGCGATCGCTAGCGGTTGCACTCCNTTCGATATAGGCACCGATACCGGGGGCAGCATACGCCTGCCAGCACATTTTTGCGGTATCGCGGGCATTAAGCCAACCAGCGGGCGGGTACCTTGCACGGGTAATGCTCTACCCAGCACGGGTTTACTTGCAACTTTATCTCAGCCTGGCCCGATGGCACGAAGAGTCGATGATTTGATCTATTTACTCGATATTATAAAAGGCCCAGACTTTGAAGACCCGAATGCGGTCGCTGCNNGCTGGAAGAATCCGCTAGCTATTGATATTTCGGGTTTTCGTATTGGCTATCATCTAGACAATGGGATCAGCACACCCTCAAGCGAAATACAAGACGCCATTAAGATGACCATAGCCCTGCTTACNTCTGCTGGATTTTCTTGTCGAGAGTCGAGGCCCAACGGCTTAGAAATGGCTGGCTTTATTTACTCTCGACTATTCGCCGCTGATAACGGCGAAATGGTTCACCTTCTACTTGAAGATTGCAGGACTAATCAGGCATCTCCTGCAGTATCCGANATTNTTAATCGCCACGAAGATTTATTAAGTGCGTCAGAGTTAGCCCAACTTATCCAATTATGGCAAAACTATCAGAGCAGTATGCTTAGTTACTTCCTTGATCATGATCTACTAATCTGTCCAGTTAATGCAAAAACAGCTATCAGTCATGACNATAGAGAGGACTTCTCTGACTACACTTACACTGCTGCTTATAACCTAACCGGCTGGCCATCCGTGGTTATTCGAGCCGGCTCTGATGCAGACGGACTACCCGTTGGAGTGCAAATTCTTGCGAGGCCATTCGCGGAGCATGACGCGCTTGCCATGGCCGCTTGGTTAGAGGAGCAATTAGGTGTCTTTGAGGGGCCAACTCTTATTTAAAATCAACTTCTCAGCTCAATTNTCTGAATATTTACTTGATGACCTGCTCGATTGGCGAAAGCAAATTAAAGACATGACACTAGAGCCAGTGTTACGCTCCAAATGTCTACCCCGGTTTTCCAGTTACTGAGAGGCAAAGGTTTGAAACAATTTTATTGTGGAGAAGTTATAGTTACTGGACCAACAGGCATAACTGCTGAACCATTTACCCAATGTTAACCACCAACTTGTTAACNTCACATAAACCTAACTGATTACTTTATTTAGAGCTTAAATCAATATTCGAACATAGTGATGGAAGACTACACCAATCAAACGTAAGTTAATTCAAGTATTTTGAGACAAACAAAGTTTTGCCCATGTCGGAAGAATCATGGCAGGAAAATTGAATGAGAAAAGTGGTAAAAACAGCCCCGTATAGTTATGCTACCGCGCCAAAAAAACAGCACAGTCTGGAAATTTTGCAATGAAGTTAACCCTCCGCCTTTCTTTTTTTAGCCTGCTATTGACGCTAAGTACGCATAGCTCTGCAGCAACACTCGCGGAGATCTATAATCTAGCGNTAGAAAACGACCCTCAACTGGGGGCTGCTGAGGCCGTGTTCCTCTCCCAGAACGAGGTCGTCGCTCAGAACAGAGCTTTTCTCNTGCCAAATGTCGCGGTCCGTGGGCAAACATCCGATAATCGTCGCACTTTAATTGGAAATCCACCTTTCCCCACTGCGCGCTACAACGATCATGGCTGGCAGGCGATACTCAATCAACCGATATTCAGACTAGACAGCTGGTACCGTTTCAAACAGGCCAAAGACCTGCAAGCGGAAGCNATNGCCAACTTTGCTGCTGAGCAGCAAGCCCTAATAGTCCGTGTCGCCGAAAGCTACTTCGTGATACTGGAACAGGAAGCCAGCCTGGCTGCCTCAAATGCTGAACGTGACGCAGTAAAGCGACAACTAGAACAAGTTCAACAACGCTTCGACGTCGGCCTAGTCGCCATTACCGACGTACTTGAATCTCAAGCNGCATTTGATTCCTCCACCGTTAACGTTATTAACGCCGAGGGCCTTCAGTCTACAGCCTATGAGCCTTTGATCAGGCTAACGAACCAATACATTCTTGAAGTGAATGGGCTTGCAGAGAACTTCCCGGTCAAGAACCCCGAACCTCAAGATGCAGACGAGTGGGTCGAAACAGCGCTAAAAAGCAACTACGCTTTGCGCGCCGCTCAGGAGCGACTGAGCTCAGCCCAGAAAGGNCTTAAACTAGCTAAATCTGGTTTTTATCCATCGATAGATGCACAAGTTTCATACTCTCATAATGTAACGGGCAGTATTTCCTTCCTTGGCGATAAAATCGATCAACGCACAATGGCATTAAATGTAAACGTTCCGGTTTATCAAGGCGGTAGCGTTAAATCCCAAGTTAAGTCAGCCAGTTATAATCTTGAGGCAGCGCAAAAAAATCTTGATCTGATTCGCAGCCAGGTCGCCGAGAATACACGAAGTCTTTTTACAGCAATCAATACAGATGTCGCGAGAGTGAGGGCCCGTTTGAGAGGAATAGAATCTAGTCAGAGTGCACTTGATGCAACACAGACAGGTTACGAAGTAGGGACAAGAAATATAGTAGATGTTCTTCAGGCGCAGAGGAACCTTTATGCCTCGCAACTTCAATATGCTAGTGCACGGTATCGCTACGTTCTAGACACTCTGCGCCTTAAACAAGCGGTTGGTACGCTGAATCCGCAAGATCTTTATGACCTCAATGAATTTATTGACTCGGGTGTTGTCGTAAGAAGGACAACTCCAACCACTCGTTAATATGAAAAGAATCTTGCCGGTGACACTGCTCGGCTCTTTACTCGTAGCCTTTTACCTGATAGTCGCCCCCGAAAACTCAATTCTGAAAGCTGAAGATAGAATTGCCGTCCCGCAGGAAGATTCT
This sequence comes from Gammaproteobacteria bacterium, assembly GCA_002694945.1. Classification (GTDB taxonomy): domain Bacteria; phylum Pseudomonadota; class Gammaproteobacteria; order Pseudomonadales; family Azotimanducaceae; genus UBA9659. The sequence goes on along the minus strand of NZNP01000038.1, from coordinate 35,795 downwards.
GCTTTTTATACAGATGACGAGCGCAACAACATCGCGGTCTTCGAAGCAGCGAGTCCCAGCGTCGTTTTTGTCACCAACACACAATTGAGGCGCCAAAGATTTTCGTTAAATGTGATGGAAATACCACGTGGTAGCGGAACTGGACTGATTTGGGACGACAGCGGCCTAATTGTCACCAACTTTCATGTCGTATACGGCGCGAACAAAATTACCATTACNCTTCAATCTAATCGCAGCTACGAGGCCACTGTTGTAGGCACAGCTCCAGAAAAAGACATTGCTCTTTTGAAAATCGACGCACCAGAGGAGGACTTAATTGCATTACCGCTAGGAGATTCCGCTTCTTTAGCGGTCGGCCGAAAAGTACTCGCGATCGGCAATCCCTTCGCACTCGATACAACATTGACAGTTGGAGTGGTTAGCGCCCTAGGTCGTGAGATAAAATCACTAAATAATCGCACCATCAAGGATGTTATTCAGACTGATGCTGCGATCAACCCAGGAAACTCGGGAGGACCACTACTGGATTCCCGCGCCCGACTAATTGGCGTTAATACAGCTATTTACTCACCCTCCGGAGCTAGCGCAGGTATAGGATTTGCCATCCCTGTAAACACACTTAAGCTCATCATTCCACAGCTCCGAGAGCACGGAAAACTTTTCAGACCGGTTATTGGCATCGAGACCCTGCCTGATTATTGGACCAGACGTCTGCGAGTTAAGGGTGTCGCTATTTTATCCGTTAGAGAAGGCATGCCGGCAGACAAGGCTGGAATGATAGGGGTTCGCGAGGATCGTCGGGGTAACATACATCTAGGAGATGTAATTATTGCTATTGATGGGGACAGCGTGACCAATGAGGATTTGCTTTTGTCTCAGCTAGAGCAGTATGAACCAGGTGACACTATCAAGATAACAACCTTACGAGATGACGAAATTCGCAACTATGACGTTACTCTGAAAGCCCCGGACAATTAGAACGTNTTTTTTGCAGGAGCTCACCGAATCCCAANAAAAGACCTTTATTTGTCTTGCTCATGACATCATCGTTTCTGACGGCATCCTTCGAGCCGACGAAAATTTCATGATGGAGCAGCTGCGCAGAGAGATCGGTTTATCTANTGACTTTGAACCTCACTACATCACTCTAGAAGGCATTGATTCGATATTCGATACACGATCAGCCAGGATTGCAGTACTTCTTAACTTAATTAGGCTCGCGTACGCTGATGGCGCCTTTGAGATCGAAGAGCGATTTCTGCTGGCGGAAATTTGCCAAATATTCTCTATCGATAGTCGACTGTTTGCGTTGGCGGAGAATTGGGTGCGAAGGCTCATTGCACTAGAAAAGGAAGCACGCACTCTNATGTAANCGAGATATACTCTTAACNTAAAACTCTATAACACTTTACTTAANAAGCTNATAAAACATCTGCAACAGATGCATTAGCCTTCGTTAATAAAATGATAGCGGATACCCTTTTCACTTAAGATCCACGCTCNTAAGGCAGCTGTGATAAAGTCNTNAGTTTTAGTCCGGCCAGACATATGGAATGGGAACANATCAATATTANCGAAGATTTCGTGCCGGGGACNACTCTCAAGGGGCCGGATGAACAGAGTTATCACATNGTCGTTTCAGACGGAGAAATTCTTTGCATCGAGNNACAACATCCCTGGCGACCACTTAATCAGGACGAATGGCGCTGGTGCGGTCTCGAACCACTGGCATCTCACTATCTTGGTCATATCGGATCGAAAGCCATTTTTGCAGAAGAAGTTGATAGCGATGCCGAGGAGCCACAGGGCTACATTTTNGACACCCTTTGGTCATTCCTGACATCAGTTGATCAACCGATTTTCTATCTGATTGGTCGAGCCAAACAGCTTGTGGAATGGCATAAGCACCACAAGTACTGTGGCGCCTGTGGAGCCATTACTTCAACTGAACCAACCGATAGATCCCGAAAGTGTGACGCTTGCANCATATCTTTCTATCCCAGACTTTCACCATCGATAATCGTACTCGTTTACCGCGATGAGGAAATACTATTGGCTAAAAATGCAGCTACAAGGGCCAATTTCTACTCTACTCTCGCTGGGTTCGTAGAACCCGGNGAGTCAATNGAGGAGACCGTTCACCGAGAAGTGTTTGAAGAAGTGGGTGTAAGGGTCAAGAACCTCCGCTACTTCAGCAGCCAATCTTGGCCTTTCCCGAATTCACTGATGCTGGGTTTTCACGCCGAGTACGATAGCGGCGAGATNACAATACAAGANGAAGAAATCGCTGATGCAAAATGGTTCCACTACTCAGACTTACCAAACAAGCCGGCTATGATGTCGATCTCTGGCTGGCTGATCGCTGATCACATAAAACGTTTGGAAGGATAAATGGGGCAATGCGCTGCTTTAGCGTTCGTCATCCTTCTATCATTGACGGGGCGAGCGTCGGGCGAAGACGGAGATGATTCTCTAATGACACCGCTGCGTATTGCGGTGGCAGCGAATTTNAAACCCGTNGTTGACGAACTCGCAGAAGCCTNTAGCTCCANNCGAAAAATAAGCATTAGCAGCGGTTCCACCGGTGCCCTGACCGCACAGATCAAAAATGGTGCTCCTTATGATATTTTTCTTGCCGCAGATGTACAAAGACCCGANTACCTGGAGANACTTGGATTAACCAGGATGAGACAAACNTACGCTTTTGGCAGACTGGCATTCTGGCACCNGAGNATGAGACCANTGGGGACAGCGGATCTCACTGAACTGTCTACGTCGATTGCAATTGCCAACCCGCGGCATGCGCCCTATGGAAGAGCTGCTGAGCACTTACTCGTAATAACAGGAAACTACAAATCCAAGCGAATTAAAGGCAACAATGTTGCTCAGGCGTTCTCCTTCGTGCAGACCGGAAACGTAGATGCCGGCCTCGTTGCCCTGTCACAACTCCGCCATAAAGATATTGAAAAGAAGAACTATTGGGTCATCCCTGCTGACTTACACCCGCCGATTGAACAACAAGCTGTAATTATGCGCGAGGCAAATAAAATTGCTGAAAACTTTCTGCTCTTCATGGGTTCAACCCAAGCGCGGCGAATCATTCAAGATGCCGGATACACCCTGGTAAATCACCTTGACTGACCCAGACTTAATTTCACTACTGATAACCCTGCGTCTGGCCGCCGTCACGACACTCTGTCTTATCCTCCTGGGCACACCACTCGCCTGGTTCCTAGCAACCTCTAATCACATCCTAAGAAACGTTTTAGAACCGGTCGTCGCCCTGCCAATAGTTCTACCACCAACAGTAGTCGGTTTCTACCTTCTGATTTCGTTCGCACCTGATAGTCTCCCTGGTGCATTATGGCAATCAATGACTGGCGGTTCGCTTGCTTTTTCGTTCTCCGGTCTCGTCATCGGATCCATCATTTATTCTCTGCCCTTTTACGTACAACCGTTACAAGTCGCTTTCAGCAATCTTCGCCATGAATTGATCGAGGCAGCAGCAACGCTTGGTGCAGGTCCGTTCGATCTTTTTCTTAATCTCATCGTACCCTTATGCAGAAGAGGCTTTATTATCGCAATCTGTCTCTCCTTCGCTCATACCGTTGGAGAATTCGGTATTGTATTGATGATCGGTGGAAATTTACCGGAAGAAACGCGTGTTCTATCTATCGCTCTCTTTGATCATGTTGAAGCGTTAGATTACGAACGAGCACACCTCCTGGCGGGTGGATTACTCACATTTGCATTCGTTACTCTCTTTCTACTCTACAGTCTTGACCGACATTGGCGAAAACCACTCCTAGGTGAAGATCGGTGAGTCTGAAGATTACGGCTGAGGTGCAGCATTCGGGTGAGTTCAATTTGTCAGTCGACCTCAATATCGATACCGATCGTGTCACCGCTCTTTACGGAGCTTCAGGTTCAGGAAAAACCACACTGCTGAGAGTAATCGCCGGTTTAGAGAGATGCGCGGGAGCAACGGTTATATTCAATAACGAAATCTGGCAGAACTCCAATATTTTCATACCGACGCATAAGAGAAAAATAGGTTACGTCTTCCAGCATCTCCACCTGTTCCCACACCTATCAGCGGCGGAAAACCTTAATTTCGCTATGCGAAGAAACGGCCCAAATAACGGGTTATCGTTTAACGATACCGTTGATATGCTAGACATCGGAAATCTCTTAGGAAAAAACCCTACCAACTTATCCGGTGGAGAACAGCAGCGTGTTGCCATCGCCCGCGCACTACTTTCCAATCCACAACTGCTTGTTATGGACGAGCCACTAGGTTCAATCGATACGTCGGCAAGAAATCGGATACTGCCCTATCTGCAACGACTACAGGTAACAATGAACATACCAGTCATCTACGTTAGCCACGCGCTGGACGAAGTACTGGAGCTTGCGGATGATGTCATCTTGCTGAGCTCTGGTCGGGCCACGGCAAAAAAAACGGTCTTCGACTTCGCGATCACCGGACCTGATGCTGAGCTACCTCACGGCACAGCGATGATAAGGTGTAGAGTGACGGGCAGAGATCCTTTAAATGAATTGACGCTATTAAGTTTCGAAAATCAGAAGATGTATCTCGCTAACTCTTTCTACTCAAGCGGCGACACACTTCGTATAAGAATTCCTGCTAGGGATGTCAGCCTGGCGTTAACAAAGCCTGAAGGCAGCAGTATCCTAAATATTATTGAAGGCCAAATCAAAACCATCCATACCGATAACGCAAGTCCCGCAGCAGTCGTTGTCGTGAGGTGCGGCAACCAACAGATTCTTGCGCGAATTACTCGGAAATCACTATCGGATATGAAACTAACCGTTGGACAACAGATCTTTGCCCAGATAAAGGGCGTTGCCCTGATAGCTAACCATGACCGCTGAGCATCCCTTTGNTACGCTAAATCCGGACTTCATTATCGATGCAGTAGAGAGCTCCGGACTCTTTTCCGATGCTCGAATATTGGAGTTGAACAGCTATGAAAACCGTGTCTATCAGATTGGCATCGAAGACGCTGACCCTGTTATTGCTAAGTTTTATCGTCCAGACAGATGGGATATAGACCAAATATCAGAAGAGCACAGCTTTACCCAAGAACTTTATGATCATGGACTCTCAGTGGTCGCNCCGCTGCAAATCNATTGNAGNACCTGGTTNAGATATAAGGATTTNATCGTAGCCCTNTTNCCGCGCAAAGGCGGTCGGGCTCCGNCNATCGANGACNTAAANTGCCTTGAAGTGCTGGGTCGTTTCATCGGCCGCATGCATAATGTGGGNGCAGCNCAGCCATTTCAACATCGNCCTAACATCTCTACCNTNGAGTATGGNGAGCAATCNCGAACTTTTCTCNTAGAAAATAAATTNATCCCACTCGAACTAGAAGCAGCTTACGAATCAGTNACAGAACATCTGNTTGCCATGATTAANGATAGNTTTTCNCANACTCAGGTAACTAGCCTTCGCTTGCACGCCGACTGTCATATGGGCAATGTTCTNTGGCGAGATGAACAACCGCATTTTGTCGACTTCGACGACGCGCGTTCAGGGCCTGCTATCCAAGACCTTTGGATGCTGCTATCAGGTGACGAGACAANCCGTCAGCAACAGATGCAAAGCATTCTCAAAGGATATCGCGATTTCCGCTCNTTCAACCCAGCAGAACTACCCCTAATAGAGCCGTTACGAACGCTTCGCATGATGCATCACGCAGCCTGGCTTGCCCGTCGTTGGGACGATCCTGCCTTTCCCAGAGCCTTCCCGTTTTTCAATTCACAAAAGTTCTGGTCGGATCATATTCTCGAATTGCGCGAACAATGGGCGGCAATAGAAGCTCCTTCTATAGCACTGATCGACTAATTCTACTTATTCAGCACCTGATTGCGGTTCATAACAGGATTGGCATAGATCTCTAACCAATAGGGCCGATAAGTGGGAGGGCATAGCCTCAAACGCTCGGTCAGAAAACGCTCTTCAGATTTTTTGAGTCTAGACTCAAAGNGGTTACTAAGGGACCTGTAGCTTGGATCATCNACTCGGGAGAGAGCCCAGTAATTCACCGGGAAAAGCTCGAGATTCTTTAGAATCTGGTAGTCTATAGNGGCCGCGACTTCGTCAGGCGTCTCAAAACTTCCTGTGAGACGNGAGCCCANACGCAGGACGACACGNCCCTTCTGCCCCGTAAGCCCNCGAACCAGTGATATCAAATCCTCGCCAGGNGGCTTTTNGTAATGTCCCTCCATCGCAAAGGTCCCNAGCTCCTTCGCCTTCAAGACGTCACAGGGATCAAATTCGTAGCTGATAGAAAGCGGCATGATACATAATTTATCCACAACCTCTGCCAGAGGTTTTTTCCGGTCGGCGAGCAATAACATCTTAACAATCGCAGGATCAGTAACATCCAAACCGTCCTTTGAGCGGCCCTCGCTTTGCGCGATCCAGACCGACTGACCTTCTCCTAGAGACTGGTGGATATATTTGGATGATTGCATCANCGCNGCATAGGCCTTTTTATGGCCTTGAACTGAGCGCTTAATAAAAAAACCCTTGTTTANTCGCATCAAGGACGTAGCAAAATCCTTCTGTATAAGATTGTCTCCGATCGCAATACGAACCGTGTCTAGGCCATTGAGGTAAAGCGCATAATCAAGCAGCATGGAATCTCCGGCGATATCTCGATGATTGCTGATGAAAAGGTAAGCCCTANCTTCNTCAAGCTGATCAAANCCCTCATANACAAACTCGCTTGTGCCTTCCCTAACCAACTTCTTAGCGTAAGCGGATATCACTTCCTGAAATCCGGCGATATCGACAACACTAGAGAACTTTTTTTTGAGAAGCCAGGAAACCACCGAGGCTACCCTACCCGGCATAACGCTAGACAAACTAGGCGCAAGCCACTGTCCCAAAAAACTGGTCAGCTCAGGATCATTGGTCAAGCGTTCTAAGNCGGGACCGACTTCAGCATCATGGTAGGGACGTANGTCCTCAAAGTCGTCCATACGGGATATCAAACTAGGATGAAAAACTATTATCTAATGTTTCTTTTGNGAACGCATGTCGTAATATGTAGGTGACCCAATCAGTCAATGGAACGATGACCGAACTCAACGTTCGCGAGCCTAATTTCGAGGACTGTCATAGACTCGCCGAAATTTACAATCACTATGTCATAAATACCCACGTCACCTTTGACATAAAGCCCGTTAGCGATAAATCNAGGCAAGAGTGGTTATCCGGCTATAACAAGGACTCAATGCATCGCCTATTCGTCGGTACAGTAAATAACAAGGTCATAGGCTATGCATCCAGCAGTCAGTTTAGGTCGAAACCAGCTTATTACAGAAGCGTCGAAACAACGATTTACCTTGCTCCCGAGGCACTGGGTAAAGGCTGGGGCAAGGCGCTGTATCAATATCTGCTCGACCAACTTGTCGATACAAAAGTCAAAAGATGCTACGGAGTTATCGCGCTACCGAACGATGCAAGCGTCGGACTCCATCGTGGACTTGGTTACCGAGAAGTCGGGCACCTTACAGATGTCGGATTCAAATTCGACAGGTTCTGGGACACTTTGTGGATGGAGCGTAGTATTTAAATTAGTAAAACAACACTATCAAATACCAAAAAACCACCTACAGAAAGCAGAACAAGATAGACTACACGGCGGACAAACTTTTCCGGTATATGGTGCAGATAAANTGNAANCCATAGGNTTACTANTATCACCAAAGGCACGGCCATAGCACTGACCAATAGAATTTCCCAACTCATCAGACCAGAAACACTGATCATGATGGTTCTCGCCAAAGTGCTCAATCCAACAACAGCAAGAAGGCTAGCACGAATAACACTAAGGTCAATCGGCTGGCGATACATGAAGTACGCGATTGGACCACCCCCAGCACTGTACAAACCACCAATCGTACCGCCGAGGAGCCCTATTAGCGATAGCCCTATAGGTCCAGATTTCCGAGCGTAAGGTTTTGGTGAAATCATGAGGACACTGCCCGCGACAATAACCACCACTCCGAGCATAAGTTTTAGCAGTTCATAAAAATGTGAACTCAAATATGTAAGCAAAGTCAAGGCGATCGCCATCGCAGGAAGAAACGTCACGCTGATCCTCTTGAGATAAGTCCAATCGACCTGCCCGTAGTTTTTCTTCAGCCCAACACCAGTATTAGCCATCGAAATAAAACTGACCACCGCAGCGGCAAACGCAATGTCAGCAATACCGAGTAATGTTATTCCCGCCATTGTCAGAAGACCCATAGCGAAACCTGTAATGGTTTGAACAACCGCACCCAGGGCTACGACGGCAAGGAACCAAATTGTGTTAATCTCAATTTCCATCATCAGCCTAGCAGTATAGTGCCTTGGAACTGGAACTGAAAAATAAGAATGTCTTGGTAACCGGCAGCAACCGAGGAACAGGCCAGGTCATAGCTGAATCATTTGTTCGAGAGGGAGCCCGAGTCTTTTTTCACAGGCCTGAAACCTTCGACAGAACGAACTCAACGAAAGGAAACCTGATCTGGGGTGACATAACCACCGACGACGGTGCAGACCAGGTATTCCAACAGGTCAGAGAAAAAGTAAGCCACCTCGACATCCTCGTCAACAACTATGGAAAAGCCAGCCAGGGGAAATGGCAGTCTTTATCAATCAGAGACTGGATAGACATCTACGAGATCAACACTCTCTCTATTGTTCGCATGGTACAGCGCTTCTCGACCGAAATGCCTGTGGGAAGCAGAATCATCAATCTAGGGACCATAGGCTCAACACGCCCAAACAATATCATGCCCCATTACTATTCAGCTAAAGGCGCCCTGGCAACGCTAACCGTCAGCCTCGCCAAAGAGCTCGGCCCTCGCGGCATCAACGTCAACCTGGTCTCTCCCGGTTTAATAAAGACAGCCGAGGTAGAGGCCCAATACCTAAGGCGCGCAAAGGAGTCAGGCTGGGGAGAAGATTTTAGCACTGCAGAAGCAAAAATTGCGGAAACGTTTTTCCCTAACCCTCTAAACAGAATAGCCACACGAGAGGAGGTCGCCGATGTCGTACTATTCTTAGCCAGCGCCAGAGCTTCTTTCGTCAACGGACAGAATATCCGTGTTGATGGCGGAGCAGTGGACGTCGTCTGATGCTCTGGCTCAAAACCTTTCATATTCTCTTCGTCATGGCCTGGGTTGCAGGCCTGTTCTATCTACCTCGAATCTTGGTCCACTTTGTTGAAGCGGACTCCGCAGGTGAAGATAACAGGCGACTTGTTATTATGGCGGAGAAACTGTTCTGGTTCTCCCTCCTAATGGCTGCAATCGCGTTGGTCACAGGCCTAGGGCTATGGTTACACTATGGCATCGCCGGAGACTGGTTAAATGCCAAATTAGTGTTCGTCGGACTTCTCATCGGCTACCAGCTTCAAACTTACAGCTACATTACTGATATGAAATTATCACAGCTTGATGGTACCTCTTTATTCTTCAGGATATTCAATGAAGGAGCACTTATCTTGGTGATACCGATACTTATTTTCGTGGTGGTTAAGCCACTCTGAACAAGCATTTTGACCAGAGTTACCCAAGCAATCATATGGCTAACCCATACAGCGGCTTAATAATTAGCGCTTTTTTCGGGTAGCTAGTCAATGAAAGCACTAACTGATCTGATAGAGAGGACTCTGTTGCTTACCAAGGAGCAGATGCTAAGTTCTTCTTTTGACCCTGCTTGGCGTTCTGAATGTGAAGTTTATCAGTATGGCGAACAAACTTACTGGCGACCTATCAGACAATCTTCTCCGGTTAACTTTGACGGCCTGGCAAACGCCGTGGAGCAACCAATACATAAGGATATCATCGCCTATTATAGTACCTACTGGTCCGGTACGCTTGAGGCCGACAGCCAGGAAGGCAGAGTTTCATTAATTCAACTCTGGAATGCGGACGACTTCGAACGTCTTATCCGCAACCTAGTTGGACATGCACTAAATAAAATCAGATCAAAACATCCCTATACCGTCTTCTTCGCAACTACCGAGCCTGAGTCCGAGCTCTTTTTGTCAATTGACAATGAGTCGGGAATCGTGCTCCTTGAAGAACCAGGAAAATCGCCCATCCGCGAAGTCGAAACCAATATAGAGACCTTTCTGGACCGTCTAGAGCCGAAAATGAGACAACCTGGCATATACTAGGATCACTATGCGATCACTTACATTAAAACCTATCAAGCGTTTGGCTGGTGATGTAACACTCCCTGGCTCCAAAAGCCTGTCGAACCGAGCCCTGCTTCTATCAGCATTGGCCAAGGGGAGAACTAGGCTCAATAATCTACTGCATAGTGATGACATCGAGCGTATGGTCGATGCACTGCAGCAGCTGTCGATTGAATTAGTCTTTTTAGACAATAGGCAAACTTGCACCGTCACAGGTAACAATGGCCTATTTGACTGTCCTGAGAATACCGAATTCTTCCTCGGTAATGCGGGTACTGCCATCCGCCCGCTTACTGCGGCTTTAAGCCTGGTTGATGGTGACTTTATTATTGACGGTGATAAATACATGCGGGAGCGACCCATTGCTCACCTGACCGATGCTCTCAAGGAACTTGGAGCAGGTATCACTTTTCTTATGAAAGAAGGTTATCCACCTTTTCAAATCCAAGGTGGCAAAGTGAAAGGCGGGAACATTACGCTGCACGGGAACATCTCCAGTCAGTATCTGACTTCACTACTCATGGCTCTTCCTCTCGCTATCACAGATAGCAATGTCAGGATCATCGGCGACCAGGTTTCCAAACCCTATCTTGACATCACCTTGAGGATGATGGAGCTCTTCGGTGTCCGAGCAGACCATGAAAATTATCAGTCCTTCCACATCCCTGGCAAACAATGCTATCGAACTCCCGGAGACTATATGATTGAGGGAGATGCATCATCGGCTTCCTATTTTTTTGCGGGCGCAGCCATAGCCGGTGGCAAAATCGCCGTACACGGTATCGGGATAAACTCTGTCCAGGGCGACATCCAATTTCTGGACGCCATTGAAGCAATGGGGGCTTCCGTGGCTCGCCATCCGAACTCGATAGAAGTCGAGAGCAAAGGGCGATTGAAAGGCGTTGATCTGGATCTAAACCATATCCCTGACGCAGCCATGACGCTCGCGGCAATTTCTATTTTTGCTGAAGGTCGAACAACTATCAGGAATATCTATAACTGGCGTGTTAAGGAAACAGACCGAATGCATGCTATGGCCGAGGGATTAACCCGTCTTGGGGCGCAGGTGACTACAACGAGCGACAGTATCACCATCGACCCNCCCGCACAAATACAACACGCAATCATTAATCCTTATGGCGATCATAGAGTGGCCATGGCATTTTCNCTCGCTGCATTAAGCAACGCCAAGATAACTATTAAAGATCCAGACTGCACTCGGAAAACCTTTCCTGACTTCTTTCAAGTCCTTGATTCTGTCAGCGTCTACTAATGTTGCTTAAAGTCTTGTCAGTGCTCACATTGCTGCTAGGCATNAATCTACCAACAGAAAGTCAGGAATTNCATTGGTATGAGAGTCTGNTGAAAGATGAAGTTACTATCTTAGTCCGTGATGTCCCTGACTCGAGATATCAGGAATTCCGAGCAATAGTCGATTTAGAGGCGACGCCTGCAGCGGCAGTCGCCTTACTGCAGGACAATACTGCGTGCCCCAAATGGGTTCACCGTTGTGCGAGCAGTGAAATTATTGAGACAGTTAACAGTACGGAGCGCTTCTTTCACCAAGTAACCACTCTGCCCTTTCCCGCTAAAGCGAGAGACGCTGTTTTCCATGGCGCTATATATTTTAAGCACGGCGACGAAGCAACCATCACNCTGAGTTCTGCACATGAACGGTTGGCTACTGGAAAACATATTAGAATTATAGACACTCACGGTTATTATCATATCCAGCCACTCGGAGAGGGTTCAATCCGACTAACGTGGCAGTTCTATGTAGACCCGGCGGGCTCCCTACCCGCCTTTCTCATTAACACAATGGTAACGGANCTACCTTACCGATCCCTGATCGCTTTCCGAAATCTGGTCGCCGAAGCCCCCTACAACCAAGCGAGCTTTANCTACAACGCCTCCGGCGTTCCTATCGACATTACTTTTGCTCCGCGGAATCATGGAGACGAGTGATNAACGNCNCTAGACTCGAGACCGAGCAGGTANAGTTTGGCCTCNATCCCCCCNCCGAAGCCCGTCAANCTGCCGTCAGATCCAATGACTCGATGACAGGGGATGACAATAGGGAGAGGATTACGACCATTAGCAGCTCCAACAGCTCTCACTGCTTTAGGACGACCAATTGCTATAGCTATCTCTTTGTAACTTACTGTCTGCCCATAAGGAATAGTTGTCAATGCTTTCAAAACCTCCAATTGAAACTCGGTTCCGCTTGGCTTCAATGACAATTCAAACGTTTTTCTATCACCAGCGAAGTAATCATCAATTTGTTCAACTACATTTCCAAACGCCGAATCTTCGCGCCGCCATTCAGGCTGCACCCGGATAACACCTTTCCCTTCGGGAAAGCCTATCATCTCTAGCTGATCACCTGAGCCGACCAACGTGAGGTCCCCAATTGGACTTTTCATCTTTCCATAAAGCATCCTATCTTCCTCTTGCTGCACCAAGACCATGAGCACTATCTATAGCCCTCTTTGCCTGAGCCTATGTATTTGTTCTGCTTTTATTTTAAGGATGATACATAACGCCAGAGGTGCATACCGGCATAACCACGCTACGGCCGCCAGGCATCCGCGTAGTCGAAAATCTCTTTTCCTTTGTCAGTGCAAAGCAATTCTAAGCAAGCTTTCCTGGTTACACGATCTCCCGCCAAAAAAACATCAGCGCTGCCCCGAGCACGAAGAGCGATATATTGGGCTGTCCAGGGACCAATACCAGGAATGGACTAAAGCTCTTACAAGAATTTTTTATGATCGGACAATCCAAAATCCAACTCGCCACTAATCACCCAACAGGCCAATTCTTTAATCGTCATTGCTCTTTTTACCGGCATCCCAAGACTATCGGCTTAAGTTCAGCCAACCTCCATGGCTGCATAAACATTAAGCCGTAAGTCGATATTTCACCATAGCGCGTAGCTATTCTGCCCATTATCGTCGAAGCTCCTTTAACTGATATCTGCTGCCCAACAATTGCGCGGACAGACAGTTCAAACGTATCGAAGGCCTTCGGCAACCGCAGTCCGGGCGCATCAGATACAAGGCCTGCTATCATCGGGTCTGAAAGAAGAAAGCGGTTTATATCTTTGGATACATCATCAACATCGAACATACACCGAAAGCGAAGGACGAGCTTCGCAGCCAAATCCGAGGTGCCGCATAGATCCTAAAACTTAGATTAGCGCCCTCCTTGTCTACTGTGAAACTACCAGCCACCCCGTCAACACTGAAAGTTCGGCTGTAACCAGAGACTATTGATTCGACTCCTGGTTTCGCTCGCAAGGCAAAAAATTCCAGCAAACCATCAAAGTCGTATGGCTCAAGAGCACCGAGGCATATTGTCACCCGTTCGCTGTCGTATATCTGAGTGTAAGGCTGCCCCAAGCCAATCATTCCCGCAATTTGAATGTTCTTAATTTAATTTGGGCCGCCTGGCTTGGGCTAGATAAATTGAGACCTCGCTAATTTCGAGTAAAGTAACTATATGATTGAGAGACTCGGCTTGCTAAAGATCATTCCGAACGACCTAAGTGCGTTACTAGGAAAACATAACTGTGTTCAATTTGAGTACGAACATCTGCGACCTTACTTGAAGCAGCCCGACAGCCTTAAGCTCAATGTTGCTCTCAGCAGGCGTAACCATCATCTAGAATGCCTGATCGCCGAGACATTTCCCGACGAAGCACAGAATTTCAATGATCTCTCCGCGTCCCTGCAGCAGCAACCTATCAAACTAAATGGGCCACTTCTTCTCGATCCAGTTTACATTTCTAAACCCTGGGGAAGAGAAATCTGGTTTTCTGGTATTGAAGACCGCGGCATTTCCAGCTGCGAAGAGACCCCGATCGCGTGGCTGTTCGACATCTTCGGCAAACAACTGGGCTGTGANGGTTTTCCACTATTGTTNAAAATTCTTGACCCACTAGCAGAGGAAAACATCGGGGATCTATATTTCGAGTTACACACCGAAAAAGTTGAAGTCTACGTAGTTACTCACGTCGATCGCAGCGCCTGGCCCGATGGTATCGGCTATATCCGCTATGGCTTTAATCAGACTCTACTAAAACAATACGAATCTCCGGATTTATTCTTATTTGACTATCGCGCTGCCGTAAAAAATTATGAACAGATCCGACGCAAAATTGANGCGGGGGCATCANGACTAGCCAAGACGGAGGCCAANCTNCGTNAGGCNATGTATTGCTTCACTGATTTGCAGCCCATTATGNTAGGCGACGTCATAACTGTGGAACCTTTTATGCCCCATTCGCTAATGCATGGAGTTAGGGTCGTGGAATTCCAAACACCTCACTATGAGCGATATATCCTGTCATTCGGGCAAAAGGTCATAACCCAAGACCNCTGGGANACTGATGAGGCACTCAAAGTAGCTCGACTGGACGGTTATTCCNCTTCNGTCGGGTCCAACGACATTATCGCAGACTTTGATCGGTTCCAAGTCGAGCGACTCGAGATACCTCCAGGCCAAACGAGGGCCCTATCAGCAGACCGCTATCAGATAATCATGGGCATCGCGGGCAAGCTGAGTTGCGACACGGGCGAAAGGCTCAGCGCCGAGTCAGCCTGGTTTATCCCGCCCCGAGAGGAAGCCTTCGAGATCAGAAATAAAACCAAAGAACCGAGCGTGTTTCTGCGAGCTAGAGAAACTCCACCTACCTGAATCTAAAATCTGCAACGTCTTAACCTGGCAGGAGTTCNGCGACTGCATCCCGCTCCTGTCGNAGCTCTTCTTCGGTTACCGTCATTTTGCTGCGACTGAAATCGTTAATCGCCAAACCCTTAACGATAGTCCATTCGCCTTCANTGCAAGTACAGGGAAACGAGTAGATTAACCCCTCTTCAATGCCGTAACTGCCATCTGAGTAGACGGCCATACTTACCACAGACCCATCGGTCCCTTGGACCCAGTCACGCATGTGTTCAATAGCAGCATTAGCCGCCGAAGCAGCGCTGGATAGACCTCGCGCTTTAATGATCGCTGCGCCACGTTGCTGGACCGTCGGGATAAAACTATCGTCAATCCATTGCTGATCCACCAAGGCTGACGCTGCATCATCTCTAACAAAAGCGTGGAAAATATCTGGGTACTGGGTCGCGGAATGGTTGCCCCAGATCGCAAGGCCGGTAACCGCAGCAACATGNTTGCCTGTTTTCTGAGCCAACTGGGTGACTGCTCGGTTGTGGTCAAGCCGCGTCATCGCAGTAAATTGTCTGGGATCAAGGTCTGGGGCGTTACGCTGAGCAATCAAACAATTCGTATTCGCGGGGTTACCAACCACAAGCACCCTGACATCACGACTAGCGTGATCATTGAGCGCTTTACCCTGCACCGAGAAAATCGCGGCATTAGCCTCCAGCAGATCCTTACGTTCCATACCTGGGCCACGCGGCCTGGATCCCACCAATAACGCATAATCTACATCTCTGAAGGCAACATCCGGATCATCTGTCGCAATAATGTCCTGCACTAAATCGAAGGCACAGTCATCCAACTCCATGACCACACCGGAAAGAGCCTCCATCGCAGGCGGAATTTCCAACAACTGCAGAACGACTGGCTGGTCATCTCCGAGCATCTGTCCAGATGCGATTCTAAACAGCAGTGAGTAACTGATCTGTCCTGCGGCACCGGTAACGGCAACTCTTACTGGCTCTTTCATGGCTGACCTCATTTCAAATAATAATTCGATACGCTTGTAAGCGGCGGCAGATTATAACAATCTGACCCGACACTGCACGCACCATAGGAAATCGGGAATCAAATGTTTTTGCGATCCATCAAATTGGATGCCTCAGCACTGCCGACTAGTTATCCTTTTTCTGTGCCGATTGTCGAATCACTGGAGACTCTTAACTTCAGCAAGCCCGTCACATTTTTTGTTGGTGAAAATGGTTGCGGGAAATCCACATTGCTTGAAGCGATTGCTTGCGGACTGNANTGCACTGCTGTTGGTGCTGTCGATNTAACCCGAGAACCAATGCTNGAGCCNGCACGCAGGTTGGCAGAGAAGCTAAAATTTACAAAAAGTATTAATCCAAGGACCCGGCTATTCTTCCGTGCTGAAGATGCCATCGGGTTTATCAGAACAGTGAAAGCTAGCTTGGACGATCTGACGGATCTCGAATCGGAATATGATCGGACGCTTAGTGGATATGGTCGCAGGCTGGCGATGGGTGCGGTTAGCAATCAGAGGCATGAACTGAGTAAACGGTATGGTGAAGATCCAGATGCTAGATCCCATGGCGAATGGTTTCTCAACATAATGCAAGAAAGAATTAATCGACCCGGCCTTTATCTGTTGGATGAACCTGAAACTCCACTATCCCCGATTCATCAATTGACTCTGCTCTCTCTTCTTAAAGCATTGGTCAATTCGGGTGCTCAATTTATCATTGCCACCCATTCTCCTATCCTCATGGCTTTTCCAGATGCTGACATCCTTANCATGGATAAGGTCGNGATCGAAAAAATTGCTTGGGAAGACGTCGAACATGTAGCTATAACTAGGGCGTTTCTGGCAGATCCCGAAGCATACCTGAGACATCTCTAAGCCTAATCATTATTTCCCAAATCCACTTGAGAAAACAAAAACCAACTTCCTTTAAAAATCAATAGGTTAAACGCAAAACAAATGGCGTGGTCCATGCCTATACTATTGACTTTCAGGCCTCTGATGGTATCGTTTCGGGCCCGCTTAAGTCAGTGCGCCTTCTTGGTAATTAGCTGGGTAGCAACACTCCAGCCGGAGAATATTAACGGCTCCAGACAGCTGTAAACTGCTCCCGGCTGTCATGCCATGCAACAAGCNGGCGCGACTATAAGTTTATGCAAGAGCACATTATGAAATACAAGAGAATCGACGGCAGGCTGGGTTTTCCAGAGAAACAGGGTCTCTATGATCCAGCCATGGAAAAAGATTCTTGTGGCGTCGGTTTCGTCGCCAACATTAAGGGTGTGCCAAGTCATGAAATTATGACAGATGCCTACCACATTAATTCCCGCATGGATCATAGAGGCGGCTGTGGCTTCGAGGAAAACACNGGCGATGGAGCCGGTATTCTTACCGCTATACCCCATAAATTCTTTCAGGATATCGCTGCAGATCTAGGTATTGTTTTGCCAAAAGTCGGTTCTTATGCCGTAGGAAATCTATTCTTGCCAAATGACTTAGAAAAACGTAATCGTTGCAAGGCTCGGTTAACAAACCTGATCGAACAAGCCGGTTTGCAATGTCTTGGTTTTAGGGAGGTACCTATAGCACCGGAGATCGCAGATGTGGGACCCGCGGCGCGTGACGCGATGCCCTTTATTGAACAGGTCATTGTAGGTTCTTCTGTTACGCAGGAAAAGTTCGATCAATTATTGTTCCTAACCAGACGCAGGTTCAGTAACAAATCCAGACTGGACTCGGATCTGGACGAAAACGATTTGTTTTACGCCTGCAGCTTGAACAGCCGGGTTATCGTCTATAAGGGTATGTTGACACCGGCACAGCTCTTCCCATTTTATCCTGACTTGCAGCACGAGGATTATGAATCNCACCTCGCCATGGTGCACTCTCGGTTTTCGACGAACACTTTCCCCAGCTGGGATCGAGCACAGCCAAATCGCTTCATGAGCCATAACGGCGAAATTAATACCTTACGCGGCAACATAAATATGATGACGGCTCGTCAGGGTGTCGTAAGCTCAGAACACTATGGCGANGACATCAAGGATCTTTTTCCCATTATAGAGCCTGACTGCTCGGATTCGGGGAACTTCGACAACGTTCTTGAATTCATGCTNATGACTGGTCGAACACTGCAAGAAGCAATCATGATGATGATTCCTGAAGCCTGGCAAGCTGACGTCAACATGACTCCGANCAAACGCGATTTTTACGAGTTTCACTCCGCTCTTATTGAACCATGGGATGGCCCCGCGTCAATCGCCTTCACCGATGGACAGTACATTGGTGCCGTGCTAGACCGAAACGGCTTGCGACCTTCACGCTATTACGTCACAAAAGATGACAAAGTAATCATGGCCAGCGAAGTCGGTGTCTTGCCCGTCGAACCTGAAAATGTGCTTAGCAAAGGCCGTCTGCAACCAGGCAAAATGTTTCTTGTAGATTTCAACGCGGGCCGACTTATACCTGATGAGGAACTGAAACAGGAATTCGCGGGTCGGCGGCCCTATGGTGAATGGGTTCGCAATCAGCGACTCGAACTCTCCGANNTATGCGATGCTGATGGCGAACTCGACTACGAACCTGAATCACTGATACAGCGGATGCAGGCATTCGGGTATACCGTCGAGACCATGCAGTTTATGCTGCTGCCGCTCGTGACCGAAGCTCGCGATCCATTAGGTTCTATGGGAAATGACTCTGCGCTGGCCTGTCTGTCGGACAAGTCCCGCATGATCTATGACTACTTCAAGCAGTTATTTGCCCAGATTACCAACCCTGCAATCGACTCAATAAGAGAAGAGGTCGTCATGTCACTACAGTGCATGATCGGCCCAGAAGGTAACCTGCTAGACACCAGCGAGGAACAGGCTCAGAGACTCAATATTCCACATCCTATTCTTTCCAATGCCGAGCTTAAGGGCCTCAAGAATATTGACACAAAGAACTGGAAAACACAGGTCATCGATATCACGTTCAATAAGTCCGAAGGCATCGAGGGCATGATGGCTTCTCTTGATCGAATCTGCCGCGAGGCTTCTAAGGCAATCGACGACGGTTTTTCCCTAATTGTACTATCAGATCGTAAGGTGGGCGCTGAACGAATGGCCCCAAGTTCCCTGATTGCCTGCGGAGCCGTACACCATCATCTTGTGGGGAGCCATAAACGAACGCGCATAGGCATCATAGTTGAGTCAGGCGAAGCAAGGGAAGTGCATCATCACTGCCTACTGGTTGGCTACGGCGCCGATGCTATTAATCCTTATTTAGCCTTTGAGGCACTTTGGCAAGCCCAGCAGGACGGTGTGCTAGACCAGGCTATCTATCCAGATATAAACACAATCGTTACAGGCTATCGCAAAGGGGTCGCAAAGGGCATGCTCAAAGTTATGGCNAAAATGGGCATCTCGACTCTCCAATCCTATAAAAATGCCCAGATCTTCGAAGCCGTCGGNCTAGCTGACGAAATCATTAATCGATGTTTTACGGGCACCGCCAGCCGTGTTCAGGGAGTCGGTTTTAATGTTCTGTTTGAAGAAATGACAGTTCGTCACGAGACAGGTTATCCAGTCAGGAACGAAAATCTTATTCCCGTGTTGCCCAACCCCGGCGACTTTCACTGGCGCCGAGGCGGCGATACTCATATGTGGGATCCNGAGACTATTGCGAANCTACAGGTTGCAACACGAACCAACGATCAGAANGCCTANTGGGCTTTTGCCAAGCATGCCAATGAAATTTCTACTCGGAACGCGACATTTAGGGGTCTTCTAGATTTCAAACTGCCAGAAGCAGGTATCGCTATCGAAGCTGTAGAGCCCGCGTCAGAAATCGTCAAACGATTCTGTACTGGTGCAATGAGCTTCGGCTCAATATCCGCAGAGAGTCACGAGGCATTGGCTGTTGCTATGAACAGGCTGGGTGGCAAGTCGAATACGGGAGAGGGAGGCGAAGACCCAGAGCGTTTCAAAACCCTACCTAATGGGGACTCTAAGAGATCAGCTATAAAACAAGTTGCCTCAGGTCGGTTCGGTGTNACTATCTGGTACCTCGCAAATGCCGACGAGCTGCAGATCAAAATCGTTCAAGGGGCAAAGCCAGGTGAGGGAGGCGAGTTACCGGGCCGAAAAGTAGATAAAATCATCGCAAAAACAAGGCATTCGACCCCCGGAGTGGGCCTGATCAGCCCGCCACCTCACCATGATATCTACTCAATAGAGGATATAGCGCAACTTATCCACGACCTGAAGAATGCCAATCCCAAGGCCCGAATCAGCGTCAAACTGGGATCAGAGATAGGTGTAGGGACCATCGCAGCAGGCGTTACCAAGGCAAAAACAGATCACCTAGTCATTGCGGGTCACGATGGCGGAACTGGTGCCTCGCCACTAACATCAATCAAACATGCTGGCCTCCCNTGGGAATTGGGTATTGCCGAAACTCATCAGACTNTGGTTAAAAACAACCTTAGATCCAGAGTTGTTCTGCAGACCGACGGCCAAATAAAAACAGGTCGAGACGTCGCAATGGCTTTCCTATTAGGTGCTGAAGAAGTCGGATTTGCAACCGCACCGCTGGTAACNCTCGGCTGTATCATGATGCGAAAATGCCATCTGAATACCTGTCCAGTCGGTATCGCCACTCAAGATCCAGAGCTGCGCGAGAAATTCAATGGNAGCCCTGAGCATGTCGTAAACTACTTCTTTATGGTAGCCGAAGAACTTCGGGGCATCATGGCGGAGCTTGGCATCAGTAAGATTAATGAACTGGTCGGTAGGGTTGACCTGCTAGAAACTTCAAAAGCGATAGATCANTGGAAATCCAAAGGTCTTGATTTTTCGGGCATTTTGACACCAGCAACTGTTATATATGAAGGAACAGACGTCTACCGAACCAAGGAACAGGATCATGCTCTTGATAAAGCACTCGACAACATCTTGATTGAAAAAGCCAAACCAGCCTTGGAAAACGGAGAGAGAGTTTTCATTGAGAGCGAAGTCTTAAATATAAATAGGGTTGTTGGGACGATGCTGTCATACAAAGTGGCAGAAGCAACCAAAGGCAAATTACTTCCTGAAGACACTATCAATATCAAACTGCTAGGTTCGGCCGGCCAGAGCTTAGGCGCTTGGTTGGCGACCGGCATCAAGATCGAGGTTGAAGGAGACGCTAATGACTATGTGGGCAAAGGCCTATCTGGTGGTAAAATCATTATTTATCCACCCGCTCAAAGCTCTTTCAAGCCAGAAGAAAATATCCTAATAGGCAACGTTGTTCTTTATGGGGCAACATCTGGCGAAGCTTACTTTAGGGGCATAGCTGCAGAGCGTTTCTGTGTCAGAAATAGCGGTGCATATGCAGTCGTCGAGGGAATCGGTGATCATGGCTGCGAATACATGACCGGCGGTCGCGTCGTCGTCCTTGGAGATACTGGCAGAAATTTCGGTGCCGGTATGAGCGGCGGCATCGCCTACGTGTGGGACAGGAATGGAAATTTCGCTAGCAAGTGTAATACCGAGACCTTCGAGTTAGAGCCGGTATCCGACGATACCGATGTCAGCGAACTTCGAAGGCTGATAGAAAGCCACCAGACAAACACTGGCTCTACAGTAGCTAAAGACATTTTGACTAACTGGCAATCAGAATTACCACGATTCAAGAAAGTCATGCCGACAGACTACAAGCGAGTCCTAGCGGAAATGGCCCAGAAAAAGCCAACAGCCATATCGGTTGGGCAGTAGAAATAAAAAACTTGAACGAACAGATCAGTCTAGAGTTGAACGTCTATGGGTAAGCCAACGGGTTTTAAAGAATTTAAGCGCGAAGTAGAACCGTACCGCTTTCCTTCCGAGCGACTTCTCGATTTCAAAGAATTGTATACAGACCATAACGAATCGCACCTGAGCACTCAGGGCGCCCGGTGTATGGATTGTGGTGTACCATTTTGTCAGTCTAATAACGGCTGTCCGATTCACAACTTGATCCCTGAGTGGAATGACCTTATTTACAAGGGCCGCTGGCATGATGCACTGGACCGCCTTCATAAAACAAACAACTTCCCAGAATTTACGGGTCGCGTCTGTCCAGCACCTTGCGAGGGAGCCTGCGTACTGGGTATTACGAACCCTCCGGTAACCATCAAAAATATAGAGAACGCTATCATTGACCGCGGTTATGCAGAGGGTTGGGTCGTTGCGAGACCTCCGTCTGCTCGAACAGGTAAGAGCGTCGCTATCGTTGGTTCAGGACCGTGCGGACTGGCTGCCGCGGCACAGCTTAATTCAGCTGGTCATCGAGTAACTGTATATGAACGAGCAGACCGTCTTGGCGGGCTGCTCATGTATGGTATTCCCAACATGAAGCTTGAGAAACAGGTCGTTGAGCGACGACTCCAGCTTATGCGAGACGAAGGTGTTGAATTTGTTGTCAATGCCGATGTTGGCAGGGATATTGACGTCAATAACCTGATTGATGACAACGATGCCCTACTGTTGGCTACCGGTGCAACGATGGCAAGAGATCTACCTATCCCAGGCAGGGAGGCGAAAGGCGTTCATATGGCCATGGAATTTCTGACAGCCAACACCAAGAGCCTACTCGATTCTAACCTGGAAGACGGCAACTACATTTCGGCCAAAGGCAAAAACGTCATTGTCATTGGAGGCGGTGATACAGGCACAGACTGCATCGGTACCTCATTGCGGCATGGCTGCAAATCTCTGGTAAATTTCGAACTACTACCTAAACCGCCTGCTGAGCGGGCACCCGACAACCCTTGGCCGCTATGGCCCCGAATCCACCGCGTGGACTANGGTCACGCAGAGGCGGCTGAAGTCTATGGTAATGATCCNCGTGTTTATTCCATCNTGAGCAAACACTTCATTATGGATGATAATGGCAACCTCACNGGTATAGTGACCATCAACGTCGACGAAAACCTGAAGGAANTCGAGGGCACCGAGCGCACCTGGGAAGCAGACTTGATTCTCCTATCGATGGGTTTCCTGCAGCCTGAGCACTATATTAACGATAGGCTTGGTATGGAAGTCGACGACCGAGGCAATTTCAAAGCAACGAAAGACAATTTCAGGACTTCCGTGCCNAAAGTGTATGCCGCAGCGGATTGCCGCCGGGGACAGGACCTAGTGGTTCGGGCAATCAACGAAGGGCGAGAAGCAGCTAGAGAAATAGATCGTGATCTTTTAGGTGCTACTCAACTGCCCTAATAGAGGCAACTCTCNCCACTTGATGTCTCTGAGCAATAAGCGGACATAAAGCCGGGGAGTAAGAATTCATTTCTTCTTCCGCNTGTTCTTTGTCTTCTTGCCAGAAGTTATCCGATCTCGNTTCACTTTCTGGCTTAAAACCTCCTTGAAGGCCTTCTGCACTTTCCGNAGCTTCTGCTCTTTCCGGGCATGCCTATGCACCTCACCTGCTTTTTCGAGCGAAAGAATCTCACCCCCCGTTTCTTCCTCAATCACAGCTTTCACCTTTTTCGCTCTTATCACAACCACCNCTGGCTTCTTCGACTTNAGCTATTCTACCGAACTTCAAATTAGCTGAAAGCAGACATCAGTTCACCTCAAACGTTTTACTCTTTTGATAAATAAAACTTCAAAGCTACATTCGAGATTCGAATCAGCCTCGACCTACAGTTCGATTGCCATAACCTGATAAATCGGTATTTATTCACAAAGGCGATCACCAGCATTCAGAGTTTCCTGCAGCGCAGATATCGGGACATNCTCGACTACTTCTGTAGAACCGATCTTGCCCGCCAATAGNACAAAGCGCAGGCCNTTATCGGTTGCTTTCTTATCTTTAGACATAAGCGAAAGAAAATCTTTCGACGACANTAGCTTTGGTGGCGCTGTCGGCAAGCCTGCTGCATCAACAACNCCTTTTATTCTGCNAGCCTCAGCATTCGTACAACGACCCATGCGTGCAGATAGATCAGCTGCCATAACCAGACCTACACCAACAGCTTCGCCATGAAGCCACTCGCCATAACCCAGTGCAGCTTCAATCGCGTGTCCGAAGGTATGTCCTAAATTCAATAGTGCACGTCGCCCTGATTCTCTCTCATCCGCTGAGACTATACTTGCCTTGATCTGGCAACTACCTCGAATNACCTGCGTCANAAGATCCCTATCAATTGATCTGAGACNATCAATATTTGCTTCGACGAAATTAAAATAGGCACAATCAGCAAGAATCCCGTGTTTAATCACCTCAGCCAGACCAGCTGATAGCTCTGGCGCGGGCAGNCTCGCTAAGGTATCGGTGTCAATCAGCACGACTTTGGGNTGGTNGAAAGACCCAATCATATTCTTTCCCAAAGAATGATTGACAGCCGTCTTACCTCCTACGGAGGAATCTACCTGAGAGAGCAGTGTAGTNGGGATTTGGACAAAACCAACACCGCGCTGNTAGCTNGCCGCNACGAAACCAGCAGTATCACCAACAACGCCACCTCCCAGAGCTAAAATCGTAGTCGACCGATTGTGTCCCAGTCTCAGAAGCTCCCCGATAATCGACTCAACCGTTGCTAGAGTCTTGTATTGTTCACCNTCCGGGATGCAATATACATCTACCTGGTAATGCTTCAGACCTTCAGAAACTTTATCCAGGTATAACTCTGCAACTGTCTGGTTGCTGACAATAAAGATCTGCTNGCCCTGAATATGCTCCNTCANCAACTTAGGATTGGCGAGCAGCCCCGACCCAATTTTTATCTGGTAACTTTGCTNACCCAGATCCAACAATACCTTTTCCATCAGTTACAGCTTACCTTCTCGATTTAACAGTTGCACAACCTGCTGNACTACTCTGCGAGAGCTCTTATCCCCGACATAAAGANGTATGTCAGCTATTTCCCGGTAAAGCGGATCCCGCTCCGTCTTGATCCGCCGNAATACTTCTGCAGGATCNACATTTTGCAACAACGGCCTTTTNTTATCCTTAGCAGTCCGCTTAACCAAAGATTCAACGCTCGAATCGAGGAAAACGACCGTACCGCGTTTCTTCAAATAATCGCGATTCTCCTTTCTCAAAACAGCACCACCGCCTGTCGCGAGCAAAATATTGTCACGATCCGTCAATTCAGCAAGCATCTCCATCTCTCTGTCACGGAACCCGGCTTCGCCTTCAACATCGAAAATCCAGGCGATTTCGGCTCCGCATCGCGCTTCGATTTCAACATCACAATCAACGAATTCAAGTCGAAGTTCCTCCGCAAGAGTCCGNCCGATCGTCGTCTTGCCAACACCCATCGGTCCGACTAGGAAAATATTACTGGGTGAACTCTTCTCAATAGACATGTCTGTGCCGGCTATTTTTGCAGCGAGCACCTCTCGGCCAAAAAGGGAACCAACGCAAAATGCTCACAANCGTTTTACCGCTGAGTAAGTGAATCTCGAATTAATCTTGGTGTAATAAAGATCAGCAGCTCCTGCTTATCATCAGATTTGGACTTTTGCCGAAATAAATTACCAACCCAAGGTAAATCGCCCAGTAGCGGTGTCTTTGTAATACCCTCGGATACGACCGTCTGAAATACTCCACCAAGCACAACCGTCTCACCATTATTGACGAGCACCTGCGTTTGTATACTATTTGTCCTGATACTTGGGACACCATTAAATACAGCGCCTATTGAGTCCTGGTTTACCTCTAAATCCATAATAATCCGATCATCTGGGGTTATCCGNGGTGTCACCGTAAGACCTAGCACTGCATCGACAAATTGAGTCGCCGTAGCTCCACTAGATGATGCTTCCTGATAAGGAATCTGATCACCTGAGGCAATAGATGCNGATTGCTTATCGGCTGTAATTACTTTCGGTCTAGCAATCACTTCACCCCTACCTTCTGTCTCTAGTGCACTCAACTCCATATCAAGCAGATAATCTTCACCCACAACGCCGAACGCAAAGGTCGTCGCCGCACCACCGGCACCAAGATCTACAATCAGGTTATCTTCTGTCGAATAATTGAAGGCTGCATCCTCGCTTGATTGAAAATCCTTTAATTCACCAAGAGTAGTTAGTGAACCGCCNAAGTGNGCAAATGTTTCACCATCATCATAATTTTGAAAGCCTAGTGCGCCCCACCTAACGCCCAGNGATTCGCCGAAACTAGAAGCAGCAGTAACGATACGTGCTTCAATAAGCACCTGCCGAACGGGCACATCCAACCGATCNAGCACCTGCNTAAACTCATTAATCCTGTCTGTNGTGTCGGTAATAATAATCGAGTTGGTACGCTCATCAACNATTACCGAGCCACGATTTGAAATCACTCCCTCANCACCGTCATCACCCTCCGCACCTTTGAAAAGACGATATATTTCCGATGCACTNGCNTATTTAACCTCGATAAACTCTGTTTGCAGAGGAGCCAATTCTCTGATCTGCTGTCTAGATTCAAGCTCCAGTTGCTCTCTCGCCTGCAATTCAGCTGCGGGGGCTACCATCAAAACATTACCTACTAGGCGTTTGTCGAGCCCTTTCGTTTTCATGATAATTTCCAAAGCTTGGTCCCAAGGCACTTTTTTCAGTCGCAAGGTGATTCGGCCGGCGACTGTGTCACTCGCGACCAGATTAAGATCCGTGAAATCAGCTAGAAGCTGAAGCACTGAACGAATCTCTATATCTTGAAAGTTCAATGACAACTTTTCACCACGNAANCTAAACGCCTCNTCCTCGAACTCCNTGCTAGCCTGAGACAANGATTTAACTTCNACTGTAAAAATATCGTCTGCCTGATAGGCGAGATAGTCATATTCTCCAATTGGCTCAATCAGCATTACGGTATCGCCATCTTCAGATAGAGAATCAACTTTCAAAACTGGGGTCGCGAAGTCTGTTACATCGAGTCGACGTTGTAGNGATTCACGGATGGCGGTATTTTCAAATTCAACTCTGATCTTCCCCGACTCGCTTGATAAATCAACGCCCACGCCAACTTTTGACAGTTTTACCATTACGAGACCCTCACCATTTTGTCCCCGACGAAAGTCTATTTCTTCAACGACAGGAAGGTTATTTGCGACCGTAGCTTCTTCCACGGGCTCAGAAACAAGCATCGCCGAATAGCCCGATGACGCAACACTGCCCGAACCTGTCTCGTCCTCTCCAACAAGAATGTAGAGCGAATTATCAGAGACCCGCGAGGAATANCCAACCAATTCACTCATCGAGATAATAATCCTAGTCCGACCATCCGATTCGACTACCGTGACGCTCCGAGCATTACCAGAACCCAGAGAGTGGTGCTTGGAAGACAAACCACTTCTGACACCATCCAGGTCTAGAGCTATGCGCGCCGGTTGCTCAATCGTATACCCNGACGGATCCGGGGGGACGCCGTCAAAGATCATTTTGATTTCTGTCTTGTCACCTGGCAATGNNGAGAACTCTATGTTTTCCATGACGACTGCAAGAGCTGACGATGAAAACAGCAAAGCCAGCAACGCGAACGAGATTCGNNACACGGTTTCAACTTTCAAACTTTGACAATTCATCGTTTTCACCATTTAGCAACCAATAACTTTAATATTCTGACTTAATCTAAGCCTCTTAGCTCTATAGATCTTGGACGCCTTAGCCAGCCTCCTATGCCGTCNGCGACTATTTCGGTTATGTCGATTCGAGTCTCTTCAATTCTTTCTATCTGACCCCACTGATCTCCCATGAAATCGCCAGNNTCCACTCGATGCACACCACCGTTAGAATCTTCAATTAAGCCGTATATTGATTCATTTCTTTCCAATGTGCCGACCATGGCTAGTGCTGATAGGGGAAACTTTTCAAGATACTGTTTGACATGNTNTTTAGGAGGCTCGATTCCAACANTACGTTTTTCGGCTGCTGACTTCGGCGGCAAAACAATAGGAGGCTCAAATGGACTTCGCTGATTCGCGGCACCGTATGTAAANGCTTNATAGGCTTCAAATGCAGGAAGTGGCCTTATCGAGCCCTTTGGTCTGCTCTCTACCTCTCTGATGAAAGCTCGAATATCAGCAAATTCATCACCCGAAGAACAACCGATTAGTAATCCACCCCATAGGGCCGCTATCAGTAATCTGGAAGTAGTCCGCATAGACCTGTCGCCTCTAATCCATTTGGTCGTTATAACGATAGGTTTTCGCAAGAATAACCATGTTTAGATGGCTCCCTGAAACATCGCCCCCAGCTAGTCTGCCCTTGGGCGAAATAGTGAAGTCGTGCAATGTCACTATTCNTGAGAGGTCTGACACATCACTTACAAANGAACCTAGACTATGGTAANCGCCGGACACGACTATCTGNATCGGCTTCTCAATATAAAATTCATGGACAACCTCTGGTTGCAANTCAATACTAGTAAATTCCAGACCANTTTCGAGACCGACCAGGGTTATATCTTCGATCAGTCCTGGAATTTCTGTGTCTGAAGGCAACT
This sequence comes from Gammaproteobacteria bacterium, assembly GCA_002694945.1. Lineage (GTDB taxonomy): Bacteria > Pseudomonadota > Gammaproteobacteria > Pseudomonadales > Azotimanducaceae > UBA9659. Next base: position 7,418 of record NZNP01000038.1, on the reverse strand, counting down.
GCCTTAAGATAGACTCGAATGTCTCCTCCATTTCCTTCTGTTGAATCCGATAGGATGCCAAATGTGCTGCTTGGAAGTAGTTTGTTTCATAATCGTTTCTCAAATTTTTTTCCTCAGCCACCGCCCGTTGTAGTTCTGCCTGAAGATTAGTAATGTGTAAGAAATAGCCGAGACCTATCGCCGCTGCGAAAATTAAAATCCAGAGTATAAACTTGACAGCAAGGGGCCATGAGCCAACATTATCTAAATCGTTGAGCTGTTCATAATCGAAGTTCCTAAGACTCTCGAAAAGCTGTTCCAGAGAACTCATCCCTGTTATTCCTCCTTCTTAGGCGTGGTCTGAACAACAGTCAGAGAAAATTGACTTGCCTGCGGGCCCAACGTGGGATCAGCTTTAATCTCTGTAACATTAGGGCGTTCAAACCAACCAGACTCTGAAAAATTTCGGAGTTGGGTTGATATCCGGTTGTTGGATTCGGCAAATCCTCTGATGGCAAGTTCGCTACCATTCATCTCAAGACTTCTGAAGAACACAAAAGGTGCGAGACTCCTCGCTAGTTCGTCGAAAACGCGAACAATAATTGGTCTATTTCCCTGAAGCTCCTGAATAACTTTCATTCTTGCAAGGAGCTCATTACGTTTTTGTTGAAGTAGCTTAATCTCCTTAATTCGCTCTTCAACGAGTGTAATTTCGCGCTTAAGGAAATCGTTACGCGATTTTTGATTCTCTATTTCACCGCTATAGTGCCTGTCCACACTAAATATGATGATACCTGCAACAAACAGGACGCTGATCATCACATTGAGAAATTCCTGTTTTTTCTTTTCCCGAAGCTCTTCGCGCCAGGGTAACAGGTTTATTCTAATGTCGTGCGACACTCCCATCATCTACACTTCAAAACTTCGCATAGCCAAGCCACAAGCTATCATCATAGCTGGAGCATCTGCCATAATCTTTGACTGATTCACTCTTGGCGCAAGAGACATGTCTGAAAACGGATTAGCGATACTACAAGAAGTATCTAGCCTGGCCGACACCATTTCAGCAAGGCCTTGTATCGATGAAGTACCACCAGCAAGAATTATGTGATCGACATCATCATAGGCGGTTGACGAATAAAAAAACTGCAGAGACCGGGTGACCTGTTGAACTAAAGCTTCCTTAAATGGTTGCAGAATCTCACTCTCATATTCCTCAGGCAAACCGCCTTTTTTCTTGGCTAATCCAGCATCTTGCAATGACAATGAATAGCGCCTCTGAATTTCCTCAGTGAGCTGTTTTCCGCCGAATAGTTGTTCTCTTGTGTAGGGTGCACCTCCTTCTATCAAAACCGAGAGCGTCGTCATAGTCGCACCGATATCGACGATTGCTATAACCTTCGCGCCCATTTCGTCATTACTCGTGATCTGATTTTTAACGAGTTCAAATGAACGTTGGATACAGTGGGCTTCAATATCCACAACTTTAGCTCTAAGACCACCCAACTCCAGAGCAGCCTCCCGCATTTCAACATTTTCGCGCCGGCAAGCCGCCAGCAACACATCTGCGTATTCTATATTCTTAGCTGAAAGACCCTGAACTTGAAAGTCCAGGGCGACTTCATCTAGCGAATATGGAATGTATTGATCTGCCTCAACAAGAATCTGGTTCTCCAATTCGTCTTCTGTTAAAGCGGAATTCATTTCAATTGTCTTCGTTATAACTGCGGAACCGGCGACTGCGACAGCGGCGTTCTTGCATTTTGTTCCGGAGCGCTCAACAAGGCGTTGAATTGCGCCTCCGACTCCTTCAACGTCGCTGATATTCTTCTCCACGACAGCATTTTCGGGCAGAGGCTCCACACCGTAACTCTCGACCCGGTAACTATTACCTGTCTTACTCAACTCAAGCAACTTAACCGAGGTCGAACTGATATCCAACCCCAGCATGCTGATGGGCCCTTTTTTCAGAAATCCCAACACCCTGGTTATCCAAATTNAATAAATTTCNAAAAANTTCGTGCACTTACGGACGATTTNTGCCACATCACATTAAATAACACCTTCNTGGGTATCGCAAACACTTGNANCGNAAAAATTTGTAACGCCCTAATTTTCAGATNATTTCTTAACGCAAATNAACAAGTAAAGAACCAAGCACTTATATTTTNNNAATTAGACCAACAAAAAGTTGCATTTCGCATGTTAAACAACATCCTCTTATAATTAATGNTCTTAGTGGGATAAGCAGAGGAAAACCAAGAATGACAAAGGTTTTCAGCACAATAAGCTGGACGTTTAGCAGNCTTATCAGCGCTTTCGTACTTACNCTAACAGGAGCCTTTCTTTATCTNAACCCAAANATCCCAGACANNCAAAGTTTCAGTCAGGTGACGCTGAAGGCACCNCTAAGAATATATTCNGATGACGGANTGCTAATCCAGGAATTTGGNGAACGCCTAGAACCTCTGCAATATGAGGAAATTCCCNACCTTTTAAAACAAGCCATACTTGACACGGAGGACAAAAGATTTTTTGAACACAGAGGCATTGATCTTATTACGCTGGTAAACGCAACCTGGCAGTTGGTCCGAAATCGGGGCGCCATCCGGACTGGCGCTTCTACAATAACAATGCAACTCGTTAAGAACATCTCGGGCGATACAGAAGTACGTTTNTTGCGCAAATTCAAAGAAATGTTGCTTGCTCTAAAAATTGAGCGAGAATTGAGTAAAGAAGAAATCCTCACTCTCTATCTCAATATTATTCCTTTCGGCAAACATTCTTTTGGTATCCAGGCAGCAGCTAAAACCTATTACGGTAAAGATGTAGGCGACCTTAGCCTGGCTCAAACAGCGATGCTAGCGGGAATTCCGCAGGCGCCAGAGGCAGGTAATCCGATCAACGGTCCCGTTCGGGCTATAAAAAGACGAAATCTAGTACTCCAGCGCATGCTTGAACAAGGCTCCATTGACCATAATGCATACAAAAACGCTATCAATGCCGAATTAACCGCGAAAGTTTACAACCGAAAAATTGAACTGTCCGCACTATACGCATCAGAAATAGTACGTAGGCGCTTACTTACAGATTACGGTCGAAATGCTTACAATCAAGGCATGCTTGCTTATACAACTATATCAAGCAAAATGCAGATAGCGGCTGAGGCATCTATCCAAAATAAATTACTGGAATATGATCGCAGACACGGCTACCGCGGACCCGATTATCGACGAATCGCTGGCACAGANGAGTTTATAGCCGCGCCTATATACGGCTATCCCAAAAATTGGCTGGATACGCTGGATTCGCTTAAGACTTTCGGCAAACAGTTTCCAGCTATTGTCACTCNGGTAAATNAAGATTCCATCGAAATACTGACGCAAANTCATGCCAAACTAANCATTCCTTGGTCTGGTCTGNAGTGGGCACGTCCTTACATAAACGTTGANAGACGTGGCGCACGCCCAAAAAAAGCAAATGATATCGTAGGCATCGGAGATGTNATTCGATANGAAATAATGGCCGACAACTCTCTGAAGCTNGGTCAGATNCCCGCAATTCAAGGTGCNCTGGTCGCTCTTGATCCTTACGATGGTGCCATNCGAGCAATCGTCGGAGGCTTCGATTTNGAGGCCAAGCAGTTCAACCATGCTACGCAGGCGCGCCGTCAACCTGGATCGAACTTTAAACCCTTTTACTACGCTGGCGCCCTTGAAAATGGTCTGACTGCTGCTTCAATCTNTAATGACGCGCCTATGGTCCTCGACGGCGGTGANCTCGAAGANGCATACCGNCCCAANAATTCTAGCGACAATTTTAAGGGTAATATTCGATTACGAGAGGCCCTGTATCGTTCTATCAATCTCGTCTCGATCCGCGTCATCTTAGATTATGGTGCCGAAAACGCTATTGANTATGTATCCCGATTCGGCTTTGACACATCGGGTTTTCCACGCNATCTGCAGCTTGCATTCGGCGGCGGTACNATAGCGTTAACCCCACTTGAAGTGGTTACAGGCTACGCAACATTTGCAAATGGAGGNTTCAAAATAGAGCCCTACCTGCTGCGGGAACTGGGCTCCATTAACAGCGATGTCTTATTTNAAGCAAAGCCCAAAGTTGCTTGTCAAAAGCACTGCGAAGGGNTTAATAAGGCNNCCCAGGTGATCGAACCTCGAGTCTCCCACATCATGGATANCATGCTTTCGGACGCGATTCGAANNGGTACTGGNACTAAAGCGCTCCGAAGCCTAAAACGAGACGATCTNCGCGGCAAAACCGGGACAACNAACGATGCTGATATCTGGTTCTCAGGCTTTACGCCGGATTTGGTNGCAACCGCTTGGGCCGGCTTCAGCGATAATAGTCCTGTTGGGAATAGCGAATGGGGTTCTACAACGCCGCTCGAGACCTGGATCGATTTTATGGAAAGTGCGCTGCCAGACCAAGCTAAATCTAAAATTCTGCCGCGCCCCGACGGTATCGTCTCTGTGAAAATTGATCCGGACACCGGGCTGAGAACAAGCCCCGCTGACCCTGATGGGATTTTTGAAATATTCAGAGCCGAACGCGCACCGACTGGGTCCAGTACTGATCAGCAAATCGATAGTACCAGCATNAGCCAACAGATCTTCTGAGCCTAATGGAGATTCGATTTCCTTAGGTGGATGTATGGACAAGCGTTCCGATTAAAANAAAGTTGCATAACAATCTCACCAGTCGCACCATACCATCCCAGTGATACTAAAACTCTAGCTGGGGGANGAGTAGAGAATAGACTCNCTTTGCGAGCTGTATGGTCGACGGTTTTGGAAATAGAACAGGCTCTAGTTTCGTTTAAAACGTCTGTTAAAGCGGTCTATCCTACCTGCGGAATCGATTACTTTCTGCTTACCCGTATAAAACGGATGGCATTTTGAGCAAACTTCAAGGTGAATATCTTCGCATACAGTAGATCGAGTCTTTATCACGTTACCACAACTACAAGTTGCGGTTATTTCTTCATACTTTGGATGGATTTCCGGTTTCATGCTGTAGTCACTCGATCTCGGAGGACGCGAATAATAACAGATGAGCCCCGAATCGCAAGCAATGGCATAATTGCTATTTCAGCAAGCTTCAGGGCCCATGAGGAAGTCTAAAAAATACGTTTCCGTTGCAGTCCCAACTCCTCTGCGCAAGACTTTTCAATACCTTCTCAAACCTGATCAGCAAGCGACCTTGGGAACTCCTGTGATAATTCCCTTTGGCCGCCGTAAACTTGTTGGCGTGATCACAAGCCTAGACTCCTCTTCAAAAGTCTCAGATCAGAAGCTACGCGAAGTGGTAAAGGTGATGCATCCTGATTTCAGCATGACCTCATCCATTTTAAAACTTTGCCGATGGGCCGCAACATACTACAACCATCCGATAGGAGAAGTGGTGAGCAATGCCCTCCCCGGGCTAATCCGAAAAGGCGTCAATCCTAGGTCTACTGTTGAATATCTTTGCCTCACTAGAAAAGGCAGGCAGATAAAGCTAAACGAGCTCAAGCGAGCACCCGCCCAACGACATCTCCTCGAGTTGCTGCAATCCAAAAATCTGGAGAGGAATGAGCTGAAAACCGCAGACATCAAAAGCGCGACTGTGAGGGCACTGGTCAGCAAAGCCTGGGCTACCTGGCAATCATCCTCATTTGACGATTCGTCGAAGTTCCAACTTAAAGCCGTAAATGAAAAAGGAATCTTGCTCAATTACGAACAACAATTTGCATTGAGGAACATGCAAAAAACAGGAAACTACCTACTGCAGGGTGTGACTGGAAGCGGGAAGACCGAAGTCTACTTCCAGCTCATCAAGCCTTTGCTTAATGCTGGTCGTCAGGCTCTCGTATTGGTTCCGGAAATTGGTTTGACTCCTCAGACCATTGCCCGTTTTGCAGCCCGTTTTAATGTTGAAATCGCCGTCCTACATTCGTCGATCAGCGAGCGCGAGCGGGCCAAAGGATGGTTACGCGCCAAAGAGGGAAGTGTAGGTATTGTCCTTGGTACTAGATCCGCGGTTTTCGCGCCATTAGCTAATCCCGGAATCATTATCGTCGACGAAGAGCATGACACATCTTATAAGCAGCAAGATGGCTTCAGGTATTCGGCTCGAGATCTTGCTGTGATGCGTGGTCAATTTGAGTCCTGCAGTGTTGTCCTCGGTTCCGCTACACCCTCGCTCGAAAGCCTGCGCAATGCAGAAGCTAAAAAATATCAACATCTCTTTCTGTCTCAGCGACCTCAAGGTTCAACGCAGGAACACTACCAGTTAGTCGACACTCGCCACATTGAGAAAAGAGAAGGGCTAACACAGCTACTGATAGATAGTATCAATCAAGAATTACAAAGCGGTAATCAGGTCTTGGTGTTTCTGAATAGAAGAGGTTTTGCGCCAGTCATGATGTGCTCTAGTTGCGGCTGGATCTTTCAATGCCCACGCTGTGATGCCCGCCTAACCTATCACCTGCAGCAGAACAAATTAGTCTGCCACCATTGTGGCACCATACGACCCCACAACAATCTCTGCCAAGCATGTGGAGAACATCCGATTGCCCCTATTGGTCTAGGCACGCAAAGGATTGAACAAACACTGAAAACTCTTTTCAAAAGTTTTCCAGTCCTGAGAATTGACCGTGATTCGACGCGCCGCAAGGATTCAATGACAACTTTAATAAACCGAGTTAACTATTCAAAATATTTTGAAACAGATAATAATAATGTTTATTCGTTTTCTATTTTTACCGCAACTGCTAATTCTTTATCGAACGATGATGCTAGAATTACAAAAAGAATATTTATTCCTCAGAGAAAACTTAGAGGTTTTGAACCAGGCAAAATTGGTCCTCCAAATTGAGATAAATCTACACTAGAAATTGCAGCTAAAGATAACTGACTACCATCCCAAACACCCGCTCCAACTAATATTTCACCTATTGTACCTTCTGAATCAACAATACCAGATTGATCAAACAAACCTAGTTGGTCTCCAGGTTCTAAGGAAGTAATTGTATCTTGAAAAATAAATAATGTTGACTCGCCTGTCTCTTCAATCTCCACTAAAAAGTAAGGCTCAACAGGACAATCTGTATCATCACAAACCAATGAGTCATCCCAACATTCTATAAAATCATAGCATCCACAATCATATATAGAGCCAAGACCATTACAAACACCGCATTCATCATATTCACCTATACAATCATCAACATCATCGCAAATACCATCTTGGTCAGCATCTACTCCATCTCCACCACAAACACCACATTGATCCTCTACATTGCCATCACAATCACATGCGCCATCTGCAATATCAGGACAACCACATTCATAAATAGCACCTGGACCATCACAAACACCACATTCATCTAAAACATTACCAGCACAATCACACGCACCATCAGGAATCTCACAAGT
>NZNP01000037.1 GCA_002694945.1 Gammaproteobacteria bacterium | reverse complement strand
ATCTTTAAGCAATATGGACTACAAAAAACTTTCTCTTGAAGACGCTGCTGTGCAGGGCATGGCGGTGGCCAGTCATTCAGCGGCGAGACCCAACGATATTGCTGTTAGAGACATGCTAGGAGGCCAGATAACCTGGCAGGAGCTAAACTCGGCCGCAAATAAACTCGCGAACTTTTTTTTGGGGCTTGGCCTCCAATACGATGATGGAGTCGCGTTACTCTGTAGCAACCGTGTGGAATTCGCCATTGTCTTAGCCGCAACCCAGCGTACTGGAATGCGAATAACTCCAATCAACTGGCACCTAACCGAAGAGGAAGTTTCCTACATCGTAGACAACTCTGATGCCAAAGTTTTTATCGCCGAAGCGAAATACAAAGCATCCGCAGAATTCACCGCTGATGAAAATAGAGAACTTCTCTCCTGCCTCTCGATTGGCGGAAAAATATCGAATTTCAGCGACTTTCATGCATCCATCGCTGTTTTTGATGCCAGCAACTTAACTAACCCAACGCGCGGCGGCGCGATGCTCTACACATCTGGAACGACTGGCAGACCCAAAGGGGTATATGTCAGGCAACGGCCGCCCACCCTACCAGCACCCGAGCGAGGCTTGGGCAAAAGCTCAGTTACGTTATGTTTAGGCCCGGCCTACCATGCAGCTCCGCTTGCCATTGATGTACTGTTAACGATCGTATCGGGCGGTGAGCTTGTTTTCATGGATCGGTTTGATCCTGAATATGCGCTCGAACTGATTGACAATTACAAAGTCACGCATTGCCATATGGTTGCGACGATGTTTCACCGACTGCTGCATCTCGACCAGTCCGTAAAAGACAAGTACGACATCTCTTCTTTGCAACTGATTATCCATGGTGCCGCGCCGTGTCCGGTTCACGTTAAAAAAGCCATGATCAACTGGGTTGGCCCTATACTGCTCGAATACTACGCAGCAACAGAGGGTGGCGGGGGTTTCCTAATCGGCTCAGAAGAATGGTTGAAGAAGCCAGGTAGCGTCGGCTGTCCAGGTCCAGAATTTGACAACAAAATTCTCGATGACGAAGGTAAGGAGGTTACACAAGGTAAAGTCGGTACCATCTATATGCGGGCACCAGAAACAGGCCGNTTTCACTACTACAAAGACGAAAGTAAAACCTCTTCATCATACCGAGGTGATTATTTTACTCTTGGCGACATGGGTTATTTTGATGAGGATGGCTATCTCTTTCTTACTGGTCGCACCGCTGAACTGATCATATCCGGAGGTGTCAATATTTACCCGCAGGAAGTAGACAGCGCTCTGATGCAACATCCTGCTGTTCACGAAGTCTGCACTATCGGCGTACCGAACGATGAGTGGGGAGAAGAGGTTAAGTCTGTCATTCAATTGAGTTCAGAGATTACCCCTTCCCAGCAGCTAGTGGATGACTTAATGACTTTTGTCAGGAAAAATATAGCTGGTTATAAGTGCCCCCGCTCCATCGATTTTGCGGACGAACTCCCACGTTTACCGACAGGTAAAATTCAGCGCAGACTCGTTAGAAAACCCTATTGGGCCGATCGGGAAAAATCGATCTGATCAAGACCGCCGGCGCAACCTGACGGGTAACTGGGTGTAACCTTTAACAAAAGAGGAAAAAGTTCGGGATGGTTCACCTACAACCTCTATTTTTTCGAATCGAGCCAGTATTTCTTCCCAAAGAATTTTTAACTGCAGTTCCGCAAGTCGATTACCCATGCAACGATGGATGCCAAAACCAAAAGAAAGATGCTGTCGGACATTCGCACGTTCAATATCGATCGCATTAGCATTGGAAAACACCTCCTCATCTCGATTGCCCGAAACATACCACATCAACAATTGATCACCCGACTTAATCTGTTTGCCTCCNACTTCACAGTCGAGATTGGCTGTCCTGCGCATATAGGACAAGGGAGTCTGCCAGCGTATNACTTCNGCAACCATCTGAGGGATAAGCTTAGGATTANCAATGAGCTTGTCATATTGTTCAGGGAATTGGTTTAACCCATACACACTGCCTGACATAGTATTCCTCGTCGTGTCATTGCCCCCCACGATCAGTAGTAACAGGTTACCAAGATGTTCAATCGGCTCTAGATCTTTGGTTGCCTCACCTTGGACGAGCATAGAGACAAGATCATGGCCAGGATTCTTTCGTCTCTCTTCAAAAAGCTCCGCAAAATATGTCACGCAAGCAATAAATTCATCCCGCTTTTCTTGCTGCGTTTCAACAACGCCCCCAGGCTCNGGTATTGCAAATACGACATCAGACCACCTGGTCAAGTTTCTACGATCTTCAAGTGGAAAACCAAACAATGTAGCGAGCATCAGTGTCGTTAATTCGATAGAGACTTCTTCAACCCAATTAAACTCCTCACCTTCAGGTAATGCATCCAAGACAGAGCAAGTGCGTTCTCGAATCAATGGCTCGAGATTTACCANTCCACTCGGAGCAACAATCTCGGTGACAGTCTTACGCTCAATATCGTGACCCGGAGGGTCTTGTGAAATAAAAGGCGATTTTGATCCACTGAACGCGGACTGAGGCAGATCTGTACCGATCTTAAAACCCAGCGTAATGCCATTTGCAGACGAGAACCTTTGCCAATCAGTATCGACGTCCTTGATGTCACGATACTTTGTAAGAGACCAATAACGTCCCGCAGTCTCAATTTCGTTTAAGTGGACAGGATCTTCGGCCCGCAGGCGTTCAAATACAGATTGCCAACGATTGTCGGCAAAGAGATGAGCATTAAGAGGGTTGATATCCTCGAGCGCCATGGCATACGGATCTGGTGTATTGGCTCCCTTGGCCGCCTGTTCCTGCTCAGGTGTCTTGTAATTTCTTTCCGNAACGATCTCGCTCATGACGTCCTTAACTGTTACTCCTCGTTTTGACAGCCACACTTATGGCATGGATTAATTCAGGCCTCGCAGTGTATCAAATTCATTTCCTCTAGCCGAGAAACTGCACGGTTTCTTCCAACGGCGCACGTTCTGTTCGAGTAGCGTTTGCNGGCACTTGCGGATCTTCGTAACCAAAGCTAATGCCGTATAGGATTTTAATCTCTGAAGGTAGACCGAATGTCTCCCTAACGAAATCGGGGTAATTGCGAAGCGTACCTTGCGAACATGAAGAAATGCCATAAGTTGTCATAGCCAACATCAACGTTTGAGCATACATTCCNACATCTGAAATCGACTGTGGCCCAAAAATTTCGTGAATACCAAGAAAAGCGGCGTGCGGCGCGTCAAAAAATTCATAATTTCTCCGCTGTGCTGCACTTCTACCCTCTCGATCTTCCCAATCAATATCCATAGCGCCATACAAAGCTCGGGCACAAGCTCGCTTTCGGTCCTGCCAGGGTGCCCCAGTGCGACCATCCGGAATATGATCAGTCTGTATTTTTACGCCGGCATCGAATCTATCCAGGAAGCCTTGCCTCAATGCCTCGCACACCTCGCCAGAGGCGACACATACATGCCAGGGCTGCACGTTAGTACCTGAAGGAGNCCANCGAGCGGTATCAAACACAGCTTTNAGNATATCATCAGGTACGCGACGATCCAGAAACCCTCTTACCGAGCGGCGCTCGCGTACCAGTGAGGCAAAATTTTCTATTTTAAAACTATTGTCATCCACGAAAACCAACCTTGATGTCATACTTAAGCAGCATGATTTTAATGACCATAACGAAGAAATAAACGAGGAATACTTTTTTCATGAATAATTCTCTAAAGATGTCGCTAGCAGAACGGGAGGCATTTCTTGCAGACATACATGTTGGGGTAGTTAGCATTGGCCGCGAGGACAAAGCACCACTAACCGTGCCTATATGGTACGACTATGCGCTGGGCGGAAAAGTTTGGATGATTACCGGCGCTAGTTCGCTAAAAGCAGCAGTATTGGCTTCAACTGACCAAATCAGTCTCGTTGCTCAGACCGAGGCTCCACCATATAAATACGTCTCTGTTTCAGGCAAATACACAACTCGTGACGTTGCCGAGGGGGAATTGGAGGCGATGGCTATACGCTATCTTGGAGAAGATCAGGGACACGCATACGCAAAAGCGGCTAGTGCTGGCAACGACTTTGTTGTCGAGTTTGAACCAACGTCGTGGCTGACAGTCGACTACAGTAAAATGTGATATTTAGAGACAACAAAGAATATATCTTATACCGTCAAAATTCGTTGCCTAGTTAAGGAACAGCCAAGAGACCCCAAATGCTCAGTATCCGTTGACAATAACACTTGGCCTAACTAGAGAACGAGCGCTGAACTTCAGAAAAGCTTTTACCAAATGCTTTGGGCTGGTCAATTAAAGAGCGGTACTTCGCTTGAATCTCTCTTTGAGNAGTCTATGCAAATTGAATTTCAGTTTCGACACAGCTGGCAGAAAAATGACCTGATAATGTGGGACAATCGGANCGTTCTAAACTTTGTAGTGCAAGATCACGCAGACGAACCAAGGCATATACATCGGCTTCAGGTCGAANGACCAACGCCTATTTTNTCNTGANAAACCGAGGATCTCATCATGAAAANCTTACCGCAGTTACTGGATGAGCAAGCNGCTGTAAGNAAAGACCACCCAGCGCTGGTACTTCCTGAAAAGACATATACTTACACTGAGTTTCGAGATCGCGCGAATCTGATCGCTAAGGGGCTCATGGCGCTCGGGGTGAACCATGGAGACCGGGTTGGTTACTTTTTTCTCGACTGTCCCGACTCTTTACCTGTGCTTTATGGAATCTTGAAAACCGGTGCGATCGCAGTGCCTGTTAACAACCGATTCAAGAGTTATGAACTCGGCAAGGTNCTCGCGCAATGTGGACTTAGTGTTCTTTTTACGTCTCCACCAAGATCAGACGATGCGACTGATCTAGTCAAACTGCTGAAAGAAGTGCTTCCTGAATTACCCGCTCTGAAAACAGTTATCAGTATTGACCCATTGAACGATGAGGGCTTCCTGTCCTGGCAATCATTTTGCGATGGCGCCGCTGACATTTCGGCGGAGGTTCTTAAAGAAAGACANACAAGCATTAATATAAAAGATACTGCCGTGATCAAGTACACCTCGGGTACAACAGGTGCGCCAAAAGGAGCGATGTTAAGTCACGGAGCAATCGTTAATGCCGCCGAGGGCTCCGCAGCTGTNCACCTTAAACTCACTGAGAGTGACAGAGTCTGGACGGCGCTGCCATTGTTCCACATTGGCGGAGTCGCTTTTGGTACGGCCTGCATTTCTGTCGGCTGCACATTTATACATCCAGGATACTTTGATCCAGGGGTGTCGGTTGAACAGATCATTGAACACAAGATCACTGTCGCCATGCCGGCCTTCGAGACCATATGGTTACCGGTCGTCGACCATCCCAGATGGAGTGATGTCGACCTAACCACTTTACGTATGGTTGAAGCCGTGGGCACTGAAGCCAGACTGCTTGACATTCAAAGTCGTCATCCAGATGCTGTCGTCGTAAGCTGTTTCGGCATGACAGAGGCCTGCGGCTTTCTTTCATTAGCATTGCCATCTGATCCTGTTGANACACGCATCAACACAGGTGGACACCCACTGCCTGGTATGGAAGCCAGAATATGCGATCCCGAAACCGGTCAGGTGTTACCGCCGGGCGGAATCGGGGAAATCTGCTTCAAAGGACCTAACACCTTCGACGGTTACTATCTTGAACCGGAACTAACAGCATCGTGTTTCGATGACGAAGGTTACTTCAAGACCGGCGATCTCGGCCACATGGATGAAGATGGACGAGTCACCTATCGCAATCGAATCAAGGATATGCTTAAGGTTGGTGGTGAAAATGTCGCGGCAGCGGAAGTCGAGGACTATCTAATAGGCCATCCTGCTGTACTCATAGCGCAGGTCGTCGCTGCACCAGATGCGAAGTATGTCGAGGTGCCGGCTGCGTTTCTTCAGTTAAAGCCAGACCAGACCACGACAGAAACTGAGATCATCGAGTTCTGTCGAGGTAATATCGCAACATTTCGTGTACCGCGATACGTACGTTTCGTCGATGAATGGCCAATGTCTGGCACCAAAATCAAGAAGTTCGAACTACGTCAACGTATCGCGGATGAGATCGCAGCAAGTGGAAAGACAGAAGCCGAAAATATCAGGTCCAGTTAATGTTCAATATTTCCCAAAAAAATAACATTAGTTAATGGCGGCACAAGAGGTTCTAACATGGGCCTCTTTCAAGGAAGCAACTCGATAGNACGCATAACTTGCACATCTCGTAACCAACTANNTAAAAAGCAGGAAACATCATGAGCGACCAATATCCTACCCCAGAGTACCTCCAGGGCGACGGTGACTATACCGTCATCATAATAGATAACCCCGCACCTAAAGTGCGTCGAATCACACTTAACAGGCCGGAGAAACGAAACGCTCTAAACCACGCGTTACGAGGAGAGCTTTTACACGCACTAAAAACGGGTGACATGGATGCAGATGTTCATGTTCAGATAATTCGTGGTGCTGGCTCTAGCTTCTCTGCCGGATACGATCTAGGTGGGGGCAATGTTGGAATGGATTTACCATTTTTCTCAGCCCAAGGAGAGGGTCAATGGCCGCGTCACGTTACAGAAGGCTGGATGAGCATTTGGGATCTGTCTAAGCCAGTTATTGCTCAAGTCCATGGGTATTGTCTGGCCGGTGGCAGCGAATTGGCGACAGGATGCGATCTTGTCTACATGGCAGAGGATGCGCAAATGGGCTATCCAGCCGTCAGATTTGGCGTGCCCGACATGCATTTCCATGCCTGGCTGGTCGGCATGCGTAAAGGTATGGAGATGATGCTGACAGGAGATTCAATCAGTGGTATCGAGGCAGAAAAAAGAGGTTGGGCCACAACCGCTGTGCCCGCAGAAAACCTGGAAGCCCATACGTTACATATGGCAAAACGAATCGCTCAATTACCGTTAGATGTCATGCGATTGAATAAACGGACAATCCACCGACAGATGGAAGTTATGGGGTTCAGAAATGGCGNACGCGCGGGCACAGAACTTTGCGCNCTNGGAGTACACANCGACTCAATGGCAGCGTTTATAAGNAAATCAGGACCGGATGGCGAAGGTCTGANAGCCGCATTNCAGGAGCGAGATAAAAAATTTGGCGACTACAGAACCGAGGANAAGTGANGAACCCNCTACCTTCCAGGCNATCGACCGNATAACTTCGATCCATTAATATCAGCTTAAACNATCCCTCGATATCAGACTCCAACTACATAGGTATTAAAAAATGGAGCCTTGACAATGTAAGGATCTAGGAGTCTTCCAGAACCGCTGGTCTATGCTATTTTTCTCGACAAAAAAGCTCTAGAAAAAAATGTTGTTTTACTAACGGTGTAAATTAACGATAACCTTCGACGACAGTAAGACACTATTAATCGAGTGCTAACCCATTGGATCAGCAAGTCAAAAAGTTATATATCTAATGAACTCCTACGCTTCAATAATCCTTGGTGGTAGCGATCGTAACGTCGAATTTCTTGGTGCTTATGTCGCTTGGCTTATAAACGCGAGAATGTTCGTGGAAGCAATCGAACGTATCTCAGGTGAGGCGATCACTCGTGTCCGTATGCAAAGTGCGACAGGTGCTGACTTTTTGGCGACAGAACTCCATGGCGAATTAGAGGCTTCTCATCTGACAGAAAACGGCAGGGATTTTACAGAACATTATTTTCTTTCAGGTTTTTATAAACAAGATTTCCTGAAGGTAGAGTTTACAGGAGAGAATGAATGGCTTCGTTATGCGGAACTGGCCCCATTGATCTCTGCCGCTTATCNCGACTACCAAGCGAGCAAAAAACCCTCGCTTGGTAAGAAACTAGCAAAAGTTCTAAAGTTTCCTGGCAAACGTTAACTACGAGATCTCATAAGTTTAACGANCCAAGAGCATGTCGACCGCGGGTGGCCACGAGAAACNTGNGCATAGCGATAATGCATCCGGACAGGCGAAGANNTCATGGACTTCGACAATAACAAGAAGACCCNACCAATACATCAGAACGNGCTGCGGCGCGNTCCAGTTGCAGCTTAAGGTGTTTACTCTCTGTNGTTTCGCCTCGACGGACTAGACATTCATGCAAACCATGCAACGCCCAAACGTTATTGGGGTGCTGATGTATCCGGGCAAGATCATCCGATAAACCCAAGTCCGCTCGATAGAGTTTTTCAGCCTCCTNCAGTTGACCTTGCTCCATTAATAGTGCTGCCAGTGCGTGACGGGGTGGCTGCATCCANCCCCAAGGCTCATCATAGACAAGGCTGTCACTCAATGCCGCGGCTTCACGTAAGTGATCAAGACCTAAAAACACCTCCCCTCCTTTATAGGAGCATTCGCCCTGAGCCATTTCAGCGGCGATATTCAATACTTCAGTTGCAGGGTTATTGA
The DNA here is from genome assembly GCA_002694945.1 of Gammaproteobacteria bacterium. Taxonomy (GTDB): domain Bacteria; phylum Pseudomonadota; class Gammaproteobacteria; order Pseudomonadales; family Azotimanducaceae; genus UBA9659. The sequence goes on along the minus strand of NZNP01000037.1, from coordinate 31,164 downwards.
ACATAAACCGCGATTTTTTCAGATCGACGACTTCTTTAGCCTCAAAAAAACACGTAAGTTCATCTTTCGCTTTATCGATCCGACCGAGATTAGCAAGGGCGATAACCCGTCCGTAGTGAATCAGCGCTGTCGTGAAACAAAACAGTTCCTTGTCTTCTGGAAGCTCTTGTTCAAGTAACTCATACCACATTCCGAATCTCACTCTCACATGAGTGACCATACCCCAAAAAGCCTCAAACAAATCAGGCATGTATGCGACTACAGACTCCGGTAAAAGGCTCTGAAGTTCTTGCGCAGCTGCCAGTGCCACCTCGCGCTGGGCCAAAAACATGGCGCCATACGCTTCAAAATGCACGTTGTGAATTCTATAGACCGTGTAAAAATTTTTTGCTCCACGGAGCGCGGCAAATTTACGATCGACAAGACCAGCCTGATGGTTACGATGCACAACATTCTGATACTCACCGCANAATACATTGATGTGAGTTGCCATATGCACCAAATGTCCCGAGTCTGGCACAAGTGTTGCCAGACTATCCCCATGAGCTAATGCAACTTCAGGCGTTGGTGACATTTCCATGAGATGGATATACATGTGGAGAAGACCCGGATGCGTCCAGGCCGCGGGATGGTTTTCAAAGGCCGTTTCTAGCACTTCCCGAGCTTCTATAGTAGACGCACCCGACTGAGGCTGTCCGGTAGAGACATTCCAAAGTTGCCAAGGCGTTCTACCCATCAATGACTCGGCAAAAAGACTTACGACATCAAGATCTTCTGGATTCGACAGGTAAATTGGCCTCAACGCTTCGACAAATCCGTCATTGAAAGGTCCAAAGTCCTCAGTATCCGCATCCGCCGGATAGCGACTTTTCAAGGCAATTAAGAGCTGCCGTTCAACGTCTGTGCCAACNTCCAGCGCCAATCCATTACTGATCGCCTGATGCGCAGTTTCGAGAGTAGACACCCGTTCAGCCGGCTCAAACATGTCCCAGATCTTGTTGTAATTCGGGCCAATGGCATAGGCAACTCCCCAATAAGCCATGACGCAGCTCGAGTCGGCCTCAATGGCTTTGTTGAAACAAATAATTGCTTCGTCATGATTAAATCCGTAGATCCAGGTAAGCCCTCGATCGAACCAGCGCTGAGCTTCTTCAGAGACNGTTGTTATCTCGCGATGGCCTTTGCCGAGGTCAAAGTATTTTGTCGACATCAATTTCCTTCCTGGTTTTCACGAACCTATATGTAAACTTNCAAGCNACCATTCATGTATAGAACCATCCAAGCATAGATAGAAGCATCAAAGGGGTTCGTTTTCGATGCGGGTTAACCAATAGTCAACATCGACCGAATTCTCGCCAAGCAAATAACGCCAGAAACGAATCCTGTTCAATAACTCCAGACGACCAGTATCGGCTTCGAACCATTTTTCTGGTCTCATCAAAATTTTATGGATAGGATGNTGTTTATAAGATCCGGTCCAAAAAATCGGTGCTTGTTTCTCAACATCTTCGCTCAAATCGCTNAGATCCCAGAGCCTTATTTGTCGTTCGGTTGGACACAAACGAATCTTAAACATGTAACGGGGCTCATTACTAAAATTAGCACCACCCCCATGCCAAATCCCCATGTGCATAAACAATAAAGTACCTGCTTTGCAGACCACATGTTTCTGTCCCAGGATATTCTGGTAACGACCAATAGCTGCCTCGCTGACTATTCTCAAATGGCTACCTGGGACAAATCTCGTCCCGCCCATCTCTGGGGTTACGTCGTGGGGAAAATACATGATCTGCACATCAAAAGCAGACCTTGGATCTATGGTTGAATCCTGATGAGTGTGTTGCGCTNTAGGGATNTCCTCATCAAAAAAAACGGGCGGTAAAGTTACATGCAGGAAGTGATGATCGAAAACCGGTTGATGGCCGACGAGGGATTGGATAACACCCGAGACCAGCGGAAGGTTCAGTAAACGGTCTATCGCACTACCTTCCTGATAAGCATTTGCAAGCGGTCTGCCCGCATTAACTANCGGCACACCTCCGCTAGTAAACAAATGGTTGTAAAAGGACTCAGGCGAACCATTTTCTGGAACCTCNCCAACCTCAGCGAGAAACTGTTGGTTGATTTCTTCAGGAATCGCTTCGTCAAAANGGAGGAACCCTCGCGCCACAAATAGCGCCATCTGTTCCGAATTCAGCAAGGTCATGATTCGACCTCTGCAAGCTTTTCAAAGAAAAATTCATATTTGAGATAGTCCGTTCGAAATTCTGTGCCGGGCGAATGCGAAGTCAGTGGGCTCGCCTGGATCAGCCTCCAACCATCTTTCAGTGCATCCAAGCCTGTGTCGTATGGAGATTCATCCTGGTCGCCCGACATATGGGATTGCTCTCCCGTACCATCGTAATGCGCCCAAGCTATTACGCTAGTATCGAGGGCGGAAGTTTTGAGATAGAGAACTAAAATTTGCTGCCTAATCATCGCAAAAAAATAAAAAATAGAAAACCAAGCCAATATATACTCTAGATCGACGCATCACTAATTTTTGACTCAGCTTCATAGCAAAATTTCAGTGATTCANGTCACAGCTTGATGCCTGCCGGCATTGATCACAGGATTGCTGTATTAACATATGCTCCACACCACNTCTTGTTGGAGATAGACAAGACGAAAGGCTATAAAAAGGCCGTATCAAAAAACTATCCGCAGGTATTTAAGTCGGTCAAACAGCAGGTTAAGTATTATGATCCACAGAAACGGGGTGTACTATGAATACCGCTCCAGCGATAGTGCACCTAAAGACGCTCAGTCGATGGAAAAGCAGGGCTATGTTGTAATTGAAGCGGTCTTTACTACTGAAGAGATATCAGCACTGGAACGCGATGTCGACAGAGTCTTTCGAGAACAGGCACCGTCAGGACGAACGCTGTCCAGGACTTTAGACGAAGATGAAGAGTTTCGTTATGAAATGCTCAACATCAGCGCCATTGCACAACAGGCCGTCGCTCATCCCCGGATTTTAGAAATCATCGAGCCACTGATCGGTCAAGATTGCCACATTATCGCTAATACTGCCTGGCGTAATGAGCCGAAAACAGAATGGGCACTAAGCGGCGGGGNCTGGCACATCGATGCTGGCCCCCATGTACCGCTACCCAACAACNNCGAGTGGCCCGCANATATTCCGCATCCTATATTTGCTATCGGAGCTCACATCTTCCTTAAGGATTGTAATATCGAAGACGGCCCGACAGCCGTTATACCATATAGCCATCTGTCTGGCCGGTTTCCTCCAGCCAGACAATATAAGGATGACGGTCTCACCTGGCGTGGTAATAGTTCTATTCCGCTGATTGCAAAAGCCGGCGACGTGGCAATGTTTGTTTCAGACATCTGGCATCGACGCTTACCAGCCAAAGCCAGAGACCAAGGCCGCTATTTTCTTCAGGTGCATTACGGAAGGAGGGATATAGCCCAACGTCTAAAATCAACCGCTGACGTCAATCANCTGTCAGCAGAAGCTGTCCAACGAGCTAATTCTGAACGCAAAAAAACGTTAATTGGACTTCACCCCAACCGTTTCTACGATGGGTAAAAAACTAAAAGGACAATTCAAACCGTCTGATCACNTATAAGTGTTAAATCGCTAGCTAGGAAGTCGCTAACCATTCTGATAGTGCCTGACCGATTTCATTGGGACTATCCTCCTGAATAAAATGGCTGCCTGCGACAGTAACTTCTGTCTGATTAGGGAAAGTGCGGCACAGTTCCCTCATATCGCCTGTCAGTATCGCGCCCGGCTGGGCATTGATGAAAAGCTTCCTAACATCACTAGTTTGCAGCCATACTCCGTAATCAGCAGCAATAGCCACTACATCTTTTGGCTCGCCGTCTATAGGTATCTGNCGGGGCCAAGTCAGTGTCGGACGACGATCTTCGCCGGAATTTGCAAATGGGCGTCGGTAGACAGCCATCTCCTCCGGTGTTAATCCACGGAGCACCGAGCCCGGTAAAACTCTTTCGACGAATATATTCTTCTCTAACACCATTTCTTCACCAGCGGCAGAACGAAAACCCTGAAAAACTGGCGTCGCATCCTTTGAAAACTGATCCCAAGTGGGAATGGGTGCGACAATCGCTTCCATATAACAGATCCCGGTAACTGCTTCGCGATGCTGATTCGCCCAATGAAAACCCAGCGCAGAGCCCCAGTCATGGATTACCAGCGTGACTCTTTCAGTTATCCCCAAGGCTTCCAACGCGGCACTGAAGTATTCGTAGTGCTCAACGAAGGTGTAACGATCCGGCCCGGAATTTTCCAATTTTTCCGAGTCGCCCATGCCTATCAGGTCCAGCGCAATACAGCGTCCCTGCTCTGCCACATGAGGCATGATATTCCGCCAAAGGTAGGAGGAAGTAGGATTACCATGCTGAAAGACAATTGGATCGCCTTCACCTATTTCAACGTAAGCCATTTTCTTACNCAGCACTTCTACTGTTTGCTTTGGATGTTCAGATGCGCTCATGATTAACTCGTCGATTTTCTAAGACTTGAACCTTATCAAATCANCCCCCCTCAAAACCAATGATATAGCTCCAAAACCTTTGCCTCACAATGCGATCTACGCTGTCAANACANGCCTTGTGTATCATTCTTACTTCAATGATCCAGTAATCGTAGGCGTGTAAAATAGCAACAAACGTTTAATCAAATTTCTACAAATCATGGCTAAACAATGGTCCATATCGGCACTCTTNTGCTTGTTGCTCGCCGGCCTATCGTCGCTACTTAACTTTCACGAAAGGCTGGCACTTCCACAACTGGCCTCACTCTGGATCGGCTACCTATATGTAATGCTAATTCACTTGGCACCGGCAATTATCTACCTGCTTCTTTTTAAAATTANTCCTCGTTTCAGAGANAGAATTCTATTGAGCCTCCTACCCACAGCNGGTTGGTGGTTCAGCGAACTATTGATGCGATTAAGATGGCACACGTTAGCCGAGGCAGTTTGGCTGGTTGTTTCGCCTTTTTTCTTCTTTCAACTAGCATTAATACTTGCGGCGCTGGGTATCGTTCATGTCTTAGTTCTTGTTCTCAACAAACAGAAACCAAGGTTTCTTAGCGGACTNGCTTACGCTACTCTGGTTTTAGCCACAGCACTTTCTGCGCCTGCTTCAATTGAGCCATTCCTCATCGGCTATCAGTCAACCTTCCAGTCCAACTTACTTCCTCGACCTCAAGATCTCCCTGGCCGTTTGAACATGACGAATACCGATAGCCAATCTCAGAACCCTCCGAATATTGTCTTTATTCTATCTGACGACCATCGTCATGACTTTACCGGCTATATGGGCCACCCATTCATCGAAACACCGAACATCGACGAGTTGGCATCTGAAGGCATAATCTTTGATCGAGCCTACGTTAGCACCTCACTGTGCTCTCCTTCCCGAGCAACTTATCTGACAGGCGTGTCCCCGTACAAACACGGCGTCTGGAACAACTTCACACCCTGGTCGGAGGAAAATCGAACTTTTTTTGAATATCTCAAGGCAGTGGGCTACAGCACCGCGTTTATAGGCAAATGGCATATGCCCGGCAATACGCTGCCAAACATCGCCGGTCTCGATCACTTCATATCCTTTACCAATATTGGAGGTCAGGGCACGTATGAATGGAACCCCATGATTGTCAATGGTACTGAGACGCCCTCTCGAACACGCTATATAGCAACTGAATTAACCGATTATGCGATCGAGTGGCTCGAGCAACAAACATCTCCTTTTGTTCTGTACTTGTCTCATAAAAGCGTTCACGCGAACTTTCAACCAGATACTCAAGATATTGGCATTTACAAGAGGCAGCAAGTAAATCTTCCGGAAGGCGCCCATGTNTGGAGTGCGCACACAAAAAATCAGTACGTGCATCTGAATAATGCACCCCTGGATGAATCAATAAGACGGTATGGTGAAGCTATTCATTCTCTTGACCGCGAAATAGGTCGACTGCTTGCCAGTCTGAGATCTATGAATCTGGCCGACAATACTATCGTTATCTACACCAGCGACAATGGCTACCAGTGGGGCGAGCATGAGCTGATAGATAAACGTTGGGCCTACGAGACTTCAATACGAGTGCCTTTTGTTGTTCGACTGCCCGAGAACCGTTACGGGGCTACAATAAACAGCAGCCTGGTCGCTAATTTGGATGTCGCTCCAACTTTGCTAGATGCCGCCGGAGTGCGGGTGCCGGGGTACATGGAGGGAGGGAGTCTGCTCAGGCTGCTGAGTGATGAGAAAAAAAACTGGCGAGAAACATTTTTCTATAGCTATTTTTTTGAACCCCCCTATCCGACACCCACGTCTTTTGCGCTCGTAACCGAGAGATACAAACTAATTGAAACCAATTGGCGAGGCTATGAACTTTACGACCTCTGGAACGACCCTGAGGAAAAAAACAACCTCGCGAACGATACAGCATTTACTCAAACACATCACAAGCTTGTTAAACTGTTAACAGTGGAGAAAGAGCGGAGTTCANTAAGTTCACACTGAGCTTAGATATCCTGTACAGCAAGATAAAATCCGAACCGAAATCTCNNAACACATATCCTGAGAAAGTCTAGGGAGCTAGGCTAAGCTCCTCTGATACAACCGCCGCAGCAGATACGTCTCCTGCAGAGGGCCCAATAATCGCGGGGAAAAGGTCCTGTTTAGCAGGAATCACATGCCCGGAACCGNGCAAGGTATAAAGGTCCACAGTAAAACCTTTTTCTCCTGTCCAGCGACTTAACTTAACTCTGGTGTCACGATCACCGTCAGCTTCTGGCAACTCATTTATTTCCGGGCCAGAAGCAACGGCCAATTCAGCCCAATACTCGGCTGAAGCTATGCTTGACAGGACCGATCCGCGACTTGCATCCCCCATAACTTCAACCACTCCTCCCTCATAAGGGTTTATTCGATCCTCGGTGCCATTCATGATGTTGACATGAACAGCCTGGCCCGTAGGAANGCAACCCATGTCTTCCTCTCTTGGCAGACTCGCACTGACCGCGGTTATACCTGAAACTAAGTCCGGAGCCTCTAATCCCAATCGATAGACCATATGTCCACCATTGGAATGACCTATCGCATGAACGTGACTGATGCGGAACGATAACTCCGTTTCTACATAACGAACCAGTTCGCGCAGAAAACCGATGTCATCAATGTTTAGCTGGTTAGCGCTGTATGACGCATTAGCTCGACAGTCGTTCCAGTGATTTTCAAAACCCGTTGGGTACGCCACGAGAAAACCAACCCGATCTGCATGAAGATCGAATTCATTAACCACGCTTCTACGAATTTGCTCACCACTACCCATGGAGCCATGAAGAACAAGCAACAAGGGAATCTCTTCATTCAACTTGTCGGGTTTATAAAGTAAAAATGATCGCTGCAACCCAGACCACTCGAATTCATATCGAGTTAATTGACCCGATAACTCGGGCTCCACTTTGGCCGGCACGTAGCCGTACAAATAATAGAGACCGAACAAAGCAATCCCTGCCAAAGCCAACATCGCCAAGAGGAATTGCAGGACAACTTTCATTTAAACACCTTTTTCTTCAAGGGATCACAGAGTTAATATCTCGGCAGTATAAGGGAACAACGGTAAATCTTACTTGAGCGATTCCACACATAATCTCTTGCAAAGTATGACGGTCGAGGAGAAAGCTCGACTATCCTCCGGCCGCGATTTTTGGCATCTACAAGGCATAGAGCGACTAAATCTGCCTAGCATCATGGTTACAGACGGACCGCACGGATTACGAAAGCAAAATGGAAGTGCCGACCATGTCGGGCTGAGCGACAGCGTGCCTGCAACCTGTTTTCCCACGGCATCCGGTCTCGCGGCAACCTGGAATGTTGATCTAATTGAAAAGGTTGGCACTGCCCTTGGTCAAGAATGTCTGGCTGAGCAAGTCAGTGTATTGCTTGGACCGGGTGTCAACTTAAAGCGTCATCCACTCGGCGGTAGAAACTTTGAATATTTCTCCGAAGACCCACACTTGACTGCAAAAATCGCTGCCGCTTGGATCACGGGTTTACAGTCAAAAAACGTGGGCGCCAGTTTGAAACATTATGCACTAAACAATCATGAGCGAGGCCGCATGGTGGTAGATGTCGTAACTGATGAAAGAACACTGCGNGAACTCTATTTGCCAGCCTTCGAGTATTGTGTGGAGAAAACACATCCTTGGACAATCATGTGCGCCTACAACAAATTCCGAGGCGTCTATCTATCCGAACACCAATATCTGCTAACAACCATCCTTAGAGATGAGTGGGGGTTTAACGGAGCAGTTGTAACTGATTGGGGGGCAAATCATGATCGGATCAAAGGCATAAAGAATGGTCAGTCGTTAGAAATGCCGGGAAGCGGTGAAGGAAATACGCAGAAGATTATTTCNGCCATCGATGACGGTTANCTAACAGAAGAGCANCTAAACAANTCCATTCAACCGGTTGTAGAACTGATAACAAAATCTACNGACGCCATCGACTATAACGCCACATTCGACTTAACCGCTAATCACGAGCTCGCACGATCCGTTGCGGCAGAAGCTATCGTCCTTCTTAAAAATGTTAATGACATTTTACCTCTCGACCGATCGTCAAGAGTCCTCGTTATAGGCAGATTGGCGACCGATACTCGCTATCAGGGTAGCGGTAGTTCTCAAATAATACCTACCCAACTAGAACAACCTCTGGAAGAAATCAGAAAATTAGCTATAACACCGGGCTCGGTTGAATTCGCGGAAGGGTATACTCTTTCGGGCACACATAACCCGGATTTGCTTAATCAGGCCATGGAAATGGCCATGGTTGCGGACCGTATAATTGTCATAGTTGGCCTAACACCAGATTTCGAGTCAGAGGGCTTTGACCGAAGCCATTTAAGACTACCTGATAATCAGTTGCAATTGATCGACGCCCTTGAAGCGGTCCATAGCAAAACAGCGGTGATCCTGCAAAACGGAGCACCAGTAGAGTTACCATTCCGTCACACTGTGTCGGCTATTATTGAAGCCTACCTAGGAGGGCAGGCAGGAGCTTCAGCCCTAGCTCAGATTATTTTCGGCGAGCTAAACCCGAGCGGCAAACTCGCAGAGTCATTTCCTAATGCGGTTACGGACATACCTAGCGACCGTTGGTTTCCTGGCAACTACCGTCAATCGCAATACCGAGAAGGCATCTGGGTTGGCTATCGGTACTTCGACACCGCTGGAATAGAAGTNGCCTACCCGTTCGGTCATGGGCTCTCGTACACTACATTTGACTACTCAGATTTAGAGATAAGGGCGACAGATGTCCCTTTCGGAAAGCATAGCGAACTAACGATCACTTTTGTCATCACGAATACTGGCGAGAAAGCAGGCGCAGAAACCGCACAAATTTATGTCGGGCAACAAAACTCTTCCGTTCCAAGACCAAAAAACGAGCTCAAGGGTTTCCACAAAGTTTTTCTAAAACCAGGTGAGAGTAAAAAGATTGCTATTAATCTCGATTACCGTGCGTTCGCTTTCTGGTCGACAGAAATAGGAGATTGGGTGAGCGAGAGCGATACCTATTCTATAAGTGTGAATGCCTCCGTTGCCGACCCACGCCTGACTGAAGAAATTCAGCTNACAACAAACCANCCAATCGCCCAACGAAATTCAGCTATCGAACCCTATTACCTTCCAAGGACACTCGATTTCGATGACNTCGCATTTACNAGTCTGTTGGGACATCCTATTCCTAGCGCACTGCCCACGCGACCCTTCCAATGGAATTCCACACTCGAGGAAATAAAGTCAAACTGGCTGGGTCGTCTCATTTATATTGCAACAATAAAGCTAATCGCCAAATCTCTCAGCAACGGACGCACCCGACGTAATGATTCTGAGTTGCAGTTGGTAAAGGCCCTAGTNGCCAATATGCCCCTAAGAGCCTTNNTCGCCNTGAGCAAAGGTAAACTGAGCAGTAACCTTTTAAACCGCATTATTCATGCCATGAACAATGACTGGCATAAAGTGATATCAGGAGAAGATGCGCGCAGCGATTAAACGAAGAACATGCGAAGGTATCGTTNTAATACACCAGCCTATTCTTGCCAACGGTCGCAGGAGTGGCTTACTCAGAACTACGCAGTAAAATTGGCGTTACGTAACGATCATAATAATCGGCAAACCGACCATAGGTGAAGTTCCGGGCATCCTCGGAGATACCATCACCGAACATGTCGAAGGCATGAAAACAACCAGGATACTCTTTAAACGCCACCTCAATGCCCGCATCGCGAAGTGCGCCAACATACTCAACGGTTTCTCGGTAAAAAGGTTCCAAATCACCAACTAAAGTAATCGTCGGTGGAAAACCTTTATAGTCGGTATTTCTGGCCGGCGCCGCGTAAGCGTTTATTTCAGAACCGTTAGCTCGTATATCAGCCAGGTATGATCCCCAGCCCAAAGCATTCAATCCGGTATCCCAAACCGGNGAATCCATACGTCTTTCAATATCTTCAGGCTGCAGGTCATCTATCATTGGGTAGATAGGCATCTGAAAGGCGACATCAAAATCCTGATTATCTCGAGCCTTCAGAGTAACTGCAGCCGCCAATCCACCACCGGCACTATGTCCTGCAATTATGACTCGTCGCTTGTGAATGCGAAGTTCTTCTGCATGATTATTAGCCCATTTCAATGAATCGTAACAATCGTCAAAGCCTGCCGGAAAAGCTCCGGCTTCGGCTTTGCGGTAGTCTGGCGCAATAACGACGCACGGCCGGGTCGTGATAAATTGCTCAATGATAGCAGCGCTCTGTTCCGGAAAACCGACGAGATAACCTCCGCCATGGATATAAAGCATAACTGGTAAAGGATNGTCGATTCCTAAAGGTCGATATATTCGCAATCGCAGCTTTTGTTCACCAGCACCTGAGTCAATGTATTTCTCAGCACAGTCCAAACCCTCAATGTCTTTACCCTGCATCGCTACCCTAGCTAGCCAGTCACTACCCCGCNGGAACAATCGACTCTTCATCAGAGAAGCAATAACACTCATCGTCCGAAAAGACCCACGCAGGTCCGGATGGACCATCTCTTTTGTAATCTTCATAAAAGCGCAATTTTGGTAAATTTGTATCTAGCCAGATTGATGGTGTCAGTCAATGAGATGAAAACCAGCGATTCGGGCCCAGCGATAGTCGCACTTAATACCCTTAACCGCGAGGAATAATCANTGCTGCCACAGAACTCCNGCGTCATGAAGTTGNCCGATACTAGCACTTTCGTAACCTGCCTCCTCCAGAATCTCCACATTATGCTGACCAGCTAGAGGTGGTCCGCCTNGTTCACCCGGGTGTCCTGCGAAAGTCACTAGGGGACCATGCCTCAGATAGCGGCCATGCAGCGGATGTTCGGCTGCGCTTAAAAANCCATTGGCTGCCACCTGTTCATCCTGAAGCCAAAAGTCAGCAGGCGCGGCACGATCAGCCTGAACGCAGGCAACACCCTCTGCAGTCAGAAGTTGCTGCCATTCAAAAGCGTTTCTTGTACTGAATATTCCCGTCAGCCGACCAGCAACAGCTTGTTCATCCATNGGTGGAAGAAGCTCGTCTCTCGTGATACCNATATCCAAGCNTCCCAGCACAGCAATGAAGACGTCGATGTCCCTGGCAGAAATTAGACCAAGGAATATCCAACGNTTATCACCACAACGATACAGTCGATAGGTTGGCGAAAGACCTTGTAAGTCCGCATCGGGCAAATANCGACCCGGTTTACCCGGGTAATCAAGAAAATCGTCCGCATTGGCATAAGCATTAGCGCAAAGCATGTCGACCAAGATATGTTGCCCTTCTCCAGTCTGAACGCGCGCATGCAGACCCAGCATGACGGAGCTAGCAACAACCACCCCGGTATTAGGATCCGGATTCAGTTCGTTAGCGCGCATCAATCGCGCCGTCCAGCGTCGCAGACCTTCGATAGACTGCAACGAATCCGGTATACGTTCACCCAATTGGTAGAGTACCCCACCCATTGCTGCGCCTGGCACAGGATGTGTACTCGGCCTGTGCGCACTCGGGCCATCGGGTCCGTAGCCATTACTTTGCAAATAAACGATACCGGGATTGATTTTCCGCAAGTCGGCATAAGCTATACCAAGCCTTTCCGAAACACCAGGTCGGTAGTTGTGCACCAGCACATCAGCTTGGGAGGCAAGCTGCCGGACGATATCCCGACCGTCATCGGTCTTCAGGTCNAGACTNATACTCCGTTTACCGGCATTGACTCGACTGGCGCCAAGACCAGAAAGCAGACCCCTNAAGGGGTCTCCTCCCACCTGCTCCACTTTGATCACATCTGCGCCCATGTCTGCAAGCATCGATACACCAATCGGTGCGGCGATAATAGTCGAAAGATCGAGGACTTTTATTCCCGCCAACGGTTTCTGCACTCGTTCTCCTATGGTAGATACAGGTCTTGCTGATGCCAGCCATCGACTGACGCAGTCATCAGCCTCAATAGCGGNTTCAGCGATAACAGCGGGTGTTGCGCTTAGCCTTGCCAACGGGCCCAGTTGCACTCCGCCCGCACGTGTGACTACATGACCGTTAGCCACGATATCCGGGTCAGTAAGCGCTTCATGAGTAGTCTGATAAACCGAGGCGACAATNCCTCCATCACTAACAAAGTCAGCTAACCATTCAGCCGCAGGACGTTCCTGTAACCTGAGCAGCATTCGCTCTCGGAAGGCTTCATGNTTCTCCGGGTCCGTGAACAGCAACTGTCCGGGCTCGTAGTCAGGATCAGCCAGAATATCCACGAGGCCAGTCGCAATCAGAAATGCATCAAAAAGATGAGGCAAGAGATTGCCAAACTGGAGCCATCGGCCGTCACCTGACTGCGCAGGGTGATAAAATAGACTAGCTGGGGGTGGTTTAGGGGTTACGCCCAAGAGGGGTAGCAGCTCTTTATAATTCTCTGCAAACTGTTTCCCAATCAAGCCACCCATTTCGTAGGGCAGCATGCCCTGCAGAATACTGGTTTCGACTAACTGGCCTCTGCCAGACTTCAATTGTTCCAATCTGGCTGCAAGAATNCCGCTGACAGCGGCCTGGNTGGCCACATGGACCCCCACCTGAAGCGCTGAAAAAACGGGTCCCTCTCTATCAGTCAGCCCCTGAAACAACATCATTCGGCCAGCGTAGGCCGCAACGACGTGTTCGTACCCTGGCAACTCTGACAAAGCACCATGTTGTCCGAAACCCGAGACATGACAGTAAACCAGATGATCGNAATCAGCGNGCAAAGCTTCGGCATCGAATTTCCAGCGCTTCAGTAAACTCGGACGCCAGTTCGTTAGGAGCACATCCGCGCAGGCGANCAAATCACGCAAGGTATCCCGGTTGTCCTGCTCAGTAAGGTCAAGAACCAGGTCATGTTTACCACGCGCCCACATGGGAGCAGCATTAAGTCTATCGAGAGGACGGTCTCGCGGTGGCAGAATACGCAGCACTTCCGCTCCAAAGTCCGCAAATATCATCCCTGCTATCCCTGGGACAGGGCCGGTACCCCACTCTATCACCCTGAGCCCGGACAACGCATCAGGCATGATCCAATCTCGTCAGATAACGACTTTCAANGTCCTCTCGATTCAAGTATGCACCAGCCATCTTCCGCCTACCTTTGTATGCCGTTCGTCCATGTAAAACCCTCCAGTTATCGAATACCAGGGCTTCTCCCGCAGCAAGAGTATAGCGCCACTGATTGGCGCGATCGTTAAACATGCTGTCGACGACACGAATCCCCTGATACATACGCAGCATCTGATCGTCGGGTAATCGCATAATGTCTCGATCATAGTTATTGAAACAAACCTGACACACTCGACCATCTTTGACTCGAAACACCGGATGATCGGCTCTGAGCAGCACACCGTCACCCTTGTATATACCAGTAATCGGAATTTCACACAGATCATTAAAGACATCCGATTGATCACGGCAAAGCGCTGCCGCGACATGAAAACCATCAACCAGAATAGATTCTGCGCCCGAGGCTACATTCTCAAGACAGAGAAGTATCTGTATACCCGGAGGATCAAAGCTAAACGTCCCATCGGTGTGAGGTCGNAGTCCCTCTGTGGAGTANGCCGAATCATCCCTCGCCGCGTCCGCCTCAAAGGACCAGACATCACCAAAAATAGTCTGTCTTATATAACCAAGCCTTTCGGCAATTTCAGTTACCGCGGCAGGCTCTTTCGGACAGCCTGAAATAATGGCCATGCCGTAACGTCTGATCGACTCGAGCAGGAAACCCTGCCGGTCTCTCAGTGTCGAATAAGCCATCTTAGGAGCTTCAAGATCAGCGNCCCAAGTCTCAACGACCTCCTGTACGGATGGCTGATCGAAACCATATTGATGCAGAAAACTCACAGGATAACTGACCTCGTCGGTCATATCGGGCCACTTGATGCAGACGCCAGCACTCTGCAGACGAGCCGATTCTGGCCGGATCTCCGGNTNCAGCCCCGCCGTATATACCCGGCGCTGATGGCTCCTGGCGTCAAAATTCTTTGCATCCCTGGCGTTATCACGCAACCAGATAAAATTGAAACGAGAAATCTCGCCGGACCGCCATAGCAATCGAAGCTCGTCATCAACTTCCAAAGTTTCCAGCCTGTCTTTNTTGAACTCCTCGGTCACTGAATCACTCAACCTGCNTCTCTAAGTCTTAATGCCATCAGGCGGGCTGAGATCTGCGCCCGTCTGCCGCGGCAGCTAGATCATAACTCGGATAGCTTATAAATCGTGAGGCCGTAGCAATCAATCGCCCAAGGAAAGAGGCGGCGGCAACAACTGTCACCAAATTTTCGGCGGGAACGCTTTCTTCATGAGTACTTCATCTATTCATTGAAAAATAGTAATGTCCAAACCAATAATTTAGGCACCCAAANCTATCTATTTTCAACTTATTTTAAGACATTTTGACTATGCCTGTTCTTAGCATAGAAGAAGAGTTCGCACTCAAAGACAAAGTGATAGACGGACGATCTTGTCGGGATTTCGCTGACAATTACCAGTGCCTCGCCGAACTCTATCATTGCTTCAATGATTACGCTGATAATGAACTGGTTGTCTACGAAGGCGAACGGTTAACTTACCGGGCCGCAGCCAGCCTCGCCGCCGGNTTNGCAGTAAATCTTAGCAATCTGCATGGCATCAAGCACGGGGACAGAATCGCACTCGTTTTACCCAATTCTTCGGACTGGATTATCGCCTTCATCGCTATCACCAGCATCGGCGCCACCCCTGCACTGATCAACGCAAGATCCTCAGAGGAAGAACTCGAACACTGTATCAGTACAACCCACTGCGTTTTTGCGTTCTGCGATCGGCCACTAACGNTCGATATTCCTGCCATCGGACATCGNGAGACCTGGGGTGAACTGGCTCAGGACGGTTCGCTCTCGATGACAGTACGTAAGGGCGGCGACGAAGCGCTGTTAATGTTTACCAGCGGTACCACCGGCAAACCGAAAGCGGCGATCCTTACACACCAGGGCCTAATGTCCTCACTCAAGACCATCGCTTTCTCGAGCGCTATTATCGCCAGCCAAATGGCAGAACAATACGGCGTCGACTACGAGACAATGGTCTCGATGCGACCACCTCCTGTAACACTGTTAATGTTTCCACTCTTCCATGTCAGCGGCTGCCATGCAACGCTGCTGAGCGCGTTCCGTCAGGGAGGCAAGCTAGTTCTGATGAAACACTGGGACGCTGAGGGGGCTCTGCGGCTTATGACTGACGAGAAAGTCACCGGATTACCCGGGGTGCCAACCATGCACTGGGATATCCTCCGACTCGAAAATTTCCAGGACTATGACTTAACCAGCCTGACCAGCCTTTCAATCGCTGGTCAAGCAACAACTCCGGTACTTTTGGAGGCTGTAAGAGAAGCATTTCCCAGCGCAATTCTTGGCACCGGTTACGGAATGACCGAGTGCAATGGGACCGTCACCCTAACGATCGGAGATTCGTATATTAACAATCCGACATCCGTCGGCAAACTAGTTGCTACGTCTGAAGGGGAAATAAGGGACGCCGATGGCAAGGTTCTGAATACCGGAGAAGTCGGCGAATTGCATGTCAGAAGTCCTTCCTTGATGGCCGGCTACGCCAATGCCGATAACTCAGGGATATTCGATGCAGACGGCTGGCTGGCGACCGGGGACAGAGGTTATTTCGACGAAGAAGGCAACCTTTACATAGTTGGTCGAAAAAGCGATATGGTCATTTCCGGAGGTGAAAATATCTATTGTGCCGAAGTAGAACAGGCCTTTGACCGGCATGCCTCTGTCGACGAGTGCGCGGCGTTTGGGGAGGAGGATGAAAGACTCGGTGAGCGCCTCGTGATTGTCGTTAAGACCCTAAACGAGGTTTCCCGGGAAAAGCTACTCGAGCATTGCGGGGCTCTAATCACCCGCTATAAAGTACCTAGAGAGATCTACTTCTCGAAGGAACCATTACCGAGAAACGCTTCAGGCAAGGTCATCAAACCTAAGCTGAAGGAAATGTTTTCTCGCTGACAGTTCACATCAGCCTTCACCAGGCAATCTTTCAAACTTCCGTGAGTCCCAGAGCCAATCCACCATCAACTTCCAACACTGTGCCGGTTACCCACTCTGCCATCAGAAAGTAGCTGATAGCTTCCGCCACTTCCTCTACCTCGCCGATTCGGCCCAGGGCATGCAAATCAGCCATACCCTGCAAACGAGCAAATGCTCCTTCATCATCGAGTAATCCAGCCCGCTGATTAAGTTCAGTAAACACTGCCCCTGGGGCCACACAATTTACCCGGATTCTTTTTGCACCCAGTTCAGCTGCGAGCGATCGGGTCAACGCCTCGATCGCGCCCTTGGTCGCCGCATAAGGCGAGGCTCCGGGGAAAGCCCGACGATTGTGAATGGAACCGAGAAACACGACCGCCCCAGCCGTAAGTGCAAGCGCATCTTCACAAAGAGCCGCAAGCATTAGACCAGCCACGACATTGCCATGGAATAGCTTGAGTAGTTCTTCTTCCTGCAATGTCCCCAAGGCACCCCTATACATATTGCCCGCATTATTCACCAGCCCATGCAGGCCATCTCCGTGAGTTATAGCTTTCTGCACAATCCGTTCACGATCCTTGGACAAGGTAACATCACCAGGTACGGCATTACATGTGTCGCCAAGCGATTCTGCGACCCGTACAAGCCTGTCCTCGCGACGACCACAAATTGTTACCCGCGCACCCCGCTCTACGAGATAACGTGCTGTCCCTGCGCCGATCCCAGAACCACCGCCTGTTACCAGAACAGACATTTGTTTAAGTGACTTCAAGATCAATCCCTCGGCAAATGCATGAGAACGCTATTGATTACCCCGCCATCAACAGCGACAGTTTCTCCAGAAATATAGTCCGCATCGTCAGAAGCCAAAAATAGCACCGCCTTAACAACATCTTCCTCCGAGCCCAGCCTGCCTATCGGTACCGCTGACGAGCGCCTCTCCCTGACATCAGGATCTCCGTAAAAGGGTGCAGACATCCCCGCGTCGATAAAGCCTGGAGCGACAGCATTAACTCGAATCCCATAAGCCCCCCACTCCAGAGACATATGCTGGGTAAGTGAAATAACACCACCTTTCGCTGCAGCGTAGGCCCCACTGTTTGGACTGGGATGCATGCCAACAATCGATGCGATGTTAACGATGCAGCCACCACCGTGGTCACGCATGATTCGAGCGGCTGCCTGGGCCGCGACAAACACTGCGTTCAGATTCGTCTCGATAACGAGGCGAAAGTCGTCTGGCTCATGGTCTATAAGTGGACCGGTCCGGAGGATGCCGGCATTGTTGACCAGCACATCAATATCACCAAACTGCTCGAACTGCCGCGCAATCAGCTCAGCGTTCGTCACGTCACAGACCAGGGGCTCTCCGTGACTGAGTTGAGCCGCGGTTGCTTCAGCATGTTCACGGGCAATATCGAGAACGCCGACGCGATAACCAGCCAGATCAGCGCCCTGGGCGATGGCTCGACCGATACCATTAGCGGCCCCTGTCACAATCATCGATTTCATACTCGAGCCTCCAAGGCGATTGGGTAAACACTGAAATTGTTGCGCGTAGTGCCTGGGTCTGGTTCCGGCGGAGAGTCGGCGACCCATTTCGCCCCCTTTTTCAGCAGACCTTCGATCATCGATCCGACTATGCCCATCTGAACCTCTGTCCCGACAACCGACTGCTTCGGGACAACGCCGCCGTCTAGATCACGTCCTAGGCAGGCATGAATACCATGTCCGAAGGAGAGACCATAGGGTCGCACTGAACGTGGTAGCGGCCTTTCTGGGATAAACTCAACTGCGTCAGCGCCGAAAACCAATGGATCTCGATTGGCCTTCTCCAGGTTGACGGCTACGAGATCTCCACCTACCAATGATCGCCCGCCGATTTCCGCAGGTTGACTAGCACGTCGTAAAGACACGGGCGACGCAGGATGCAATCTGAGTGATTCGTGGACACACCGCTGTAGCAGAGCCCGGTCATTTAACAGGATCGACCGGCGTCCATTTGACCCTTGACACCAAGTCAGAATTTCATGCATCGCATGCACTGTCGAATTGGCCGTGCTGTGAGCACCTGCCTGCAGGTAGAAGGCAATCTCACGAAGCAGCACATCAGCGGGAAGAGGCGGGTCCGCCTGAAGATGTGCGCTGAGCACATCATTAGGCAGTTCAGCGCCAGCCTCGATAATAGCCTGGCGGCGTTGGATCGAGGGACGCAGAAATTTCATTTCCAGCAATTGGAGGTTACTAACAGCCTCACTGTTTATCGCCTCACGATCCAGTGTTGAGTGCTCTATTGTCGCGGCCGCGCTGAACGCCTTTATAAGCTTCACAAGCATATCCGTTTCTGTGACAGAATCGCCCTGACGATCGATACCGGCAAAGTCTGCGGTCAGGTTCATGACGACACGATAAACCATTTCAACCAAATCTATCTGGCCGGCTTTAGTGGCGTGTTGCAGAATGGGCGCGAAAACCTGCGGAAAAACCTGTTGCTCATAATCGCGCAAAAAGTACCGATCAAAGACCCGGTACTCAACCTGCCGCCGCTGGAGATGCTCATCCCCTTCCAGCGTGAGCAGGACATCAGCCATAATCACAGGACTTTTTTCATACAGAGCCTGAACCATAAGCGGGTTTTTTAAGACCTCGACAGCCGTCTTGTAGTCAGTCACTTCCAGCATCAGCGGCGAAAACACACCGGATATCTTAACCAGGTCTCCCGATCTATAGATTCATCGAGTTCCGGCTGCTCTTCCGGATGATTCTGAAGACCCGCTTCAAGCAGAGCATGCGCGATCCAGGCCACAGTTCCGTACTGATGGGATTCATCAGGCATATTACCTGCCCTAACAAGGTTACCTGCGGCCAAGTTCTTACCAAGGCAAGCATGTGTCCCGATACCAAAGGTAATCCCTGTTTCAGGAACGCTATTTGCGATCGTTCGACTAGGGTTGAAGCTAGAGGCATCAGGCCCGAAGATCGACTCATCCCTGTTCGCCTGACGAAGGTTAATAATAACGATATCGCCAACCTGAGCGGTCTGACCATCAGGCAATGTAACCTCAGACACGCAACGACGTTTTGATACAGGACTGGAAGGATGCAGACGAAAGCTTTCATGGATGAAGCGTTGCGTCATGGCCCGATCAGCGATCAACCGCTCTCTTGCCCCGTTTTGCACTTCACACCAGCTGAGCAGGTGGTGCATAGCATGTCCCAATGAATGTACTGACGTGTGAGCACCCGCTAAGAAATAAAATGCTGTTTCACGGACCACCATATCGCGAACAAGATTAAGCTTGTCCTCGTCCGCCAGCAGCACCGTCAATACATCCATCGGCAACTGGTCTTCACCCAGCTCACCGTTCCTGACCTGTTCTATTAGGTTCTGACGCCTCTCTGACGACGGAGTAAAGAAGCGCCGGTCGAACTCCTCCAAGGTATCCCTGACCGCCTGAGTCTTTGCTTCAAGATCCTTGTCTCTTGCCTGACCCAGGGTGGCAGCAACACCAAACATCCGCAGCATCGCTACCATATCATCGAATTCTTCGCGGGTATTCTGCTGAGGGTCAATACCAGCGAACTTCAAGGCGAGGAAGACCATGAAGTGATACCCCAGATCAACAATGTCCTCTACTTCTAAGTCAACAGTCGACATCACATCATCAAACACCGCAGGAATAACTTCGTGTTCAAAGTGACGAAAAAAGTGCCGTCTGAAAACTCGCATTTCCGCATTGCGCCTCAGGCGGTGCTCTTCTCCATGCAACGTCACCAATACGCGATCCATCAGAATTGCACCCTCGTCATAGAGGGCCTGTTTCAGGTCCGGCAATTTCAGGGCCTGCTCGCAATCACGGTACGCCGTTAACTCTAGAGTCTTCATTTTATGTCCTCACGGCGCAGAATGCCCTTGCCATAGTGGCTAACCCGCCAACCGGGCGGATCATCTCTCGGACTAGGCGCTGGTAATTCGAGCAGTTCTCCATTAAGAATAACGCGTTCAATATGACCAGGCTCGGCCAGCAGCGTGACATCCTGATCAACAGCTCCACGTACGACAATCACATCGGCTAAAAGCCCCTCGGTCAGCGCTCCTGTCTCGCCATACATGCAAAGACCCCGAGCCGCTTCCGAAGTTGCTGCCTTGATTGCTTCAATCGTCGAAAACCCCAATTCCCGGACAAACACTTCAAGTTCTCGGTAGTGCCATTCACCGTATGGCGTCAGTGAAAATCCGCTTTCTGTACCGCACAACAGCGGCACGCCGGCCTCATGGGCCCTTCTCAACATACTTGCACTGTCTTTAATTTCCTTTCTGAAGAGTTCCTGGAGTTCCGGAGACGCCTGGATGCTCGCACCGTAGTCGGCAAGATTGGCCTGAAAAGTGAACGTCGGCACAATCGGCACCTGTTTCTCAACGACCGCCGACAGTGCTTCCTCGTCCATGTATGTAGCGTGAAGAATCATGTCGAAACCGGCAAGCGCACTGTCACGAACACTGCTCGCACCGCGACAGTGTCCGATCACGGGCACGCCAAGCTCATGCGCGGTTTCAGTAACAAGCTTAAGCTCCGCCAAACTCCAGACCTGCTGCTCTCCAACTGTCTTCTGACGAGGCGTAAGACCCGTGACATGAACCTTAATCCAGTCAACACCGCGCTTTATCTGACGCCGTACTTCCCTAACAATATCATCGCGATCACCAACCACTTTGCCGTAACCGATTAATCCCTCTTCAGGTATCAAGCGTCCCGCCGTACCGCCTGCTGCAGTTAACAGAGCGTTACCTCCGGTGGCCATCCTGGGTCCGGGAACTATCCCTGCCTCAATCGCATCGCGCAGATCAACACCCACCTCGAACAGGCTATCTGCATCAAGAAATCCTGTTACACCAGCCCGGAGTAACTTGACGACATTGGCCGCGGCTATGATGGCAGCAAGGCCCTCACGATTCCGATGAAAAAAAAGTTCATCATTGGAACTCGGTTCGTCAAAGCTAATATGGCAATGGGTATCGATGAGCCCTGGCATGACAGTGCAGCCCGCAGCATCGATCACCCGGGTAGTGTCTGCAGTGGTAAGATTTTCCCCCACGCGGTCGATCCGGTTGCCGGTAATCAGCAAATCAGCAATACGCGGCTCATTGCCGAGACCATCAATAACTTGTCCCGACCTTATCAATATCTTTTCCGACATGATTCAGGACCTCAGCGTGAAACCGTAGCGGTCCAGCGGAAACTGGCGAACCCGGCGACCGGNAGCCGCNAACAAGGCGTTTGCGAGAGCCGGCGCTGCCGGTGTAGTCGCCTGTTCCCCAACGCCCGTCGGTGCTTCATGGCTATTAAGGATATGAACCTCGACGTCGGGCATCTGATTGAGTCGCAGTGGGCGATAATCATGAAAATTGCTCTGCACCACAGCGCCTTGTTCGATATCAATGGCACCATAGGCCGCTGCGTTTAAACCCAGCATAACCCCCCCTTGGATCTGCGATTCGATACCGATAGGATTGACTGCAAAACCACAATCAACGACGCAGACAATNCGGTCGATAGTATATACACCATCTTCAGCTACCGTTACTTCGACAACTTGGGCAATTGGCGACACGGAGTAGATTCTCGCTGCCACACCTCGACCCCTGCCCTCCAATAGCGGCTCCTGCCAGCCGGAGACACGTTTGAGGGTCTGCAGCACNCGATGCATTCGAGGATGNTCACGTGTCAAATGCAGACGAAGATCCAGCGGGTCTTTACCTCCATGATGAGCCAGTTCATCCAGAAAACACTCATAGGCAATCCCCGTNTGNCTATGTCCGACAGAACGCCATTCCTGCGGCACAACACCAACCTTTGGCGGGTTATGACTCTCTACCCGATGATGCGGTATCTGGTATGACGTCCCGTAAGGGAAAACGCCAAAGGGCTCCTGCAGGCAACCGTCCAGGGAGTAAATATCCATGCCTCTCACCATGTACGCTGGGTCATGCTTGGTGTGTTGCATAATTGACTGACCGACAACGGTCTGGTGCCAGGCCATCGGATAGCCAGCATTATCCAATGCTCCTCGAAGACGATGAACAAACAGCGGACGATAGTGGCCACCCCTGATATCTTCTTCTCTAGACCAGATGATCTGCACTGGTTGGCCTTCGCCATTAGCTGCTTGGACCGCGTCAGTCACATAGTCAGCTGACTTGCTGGCCCTACGGCCAAAACTACCACCCATCAATGTTCGATTGATGGTCACCGAACTTTCTGGCAATCCCANCAACTTCGCAACCACCGTTCTGTCGTTGCTTTGGTACTGAGTACCCGTCCAGACTTGACAATGATCAGCCTCGACGATTGCTGTACAGTTCATCGGCTCCATAGTCGCGTGAGCAAGGTACGGCATCTCATAAACCGCCTCGTAGGAATGNGCGCTCTCGGCTAATGCTCGCCTGGCATCGCCGATGTCTTCCGCAACCATGCCTGGCTGCTGACTTAACTCGCGATACTCGCTGACAAAGCCCGTCGTCGACAAACGATCCAAATGGCGATTATCCCAAGTAACCTCAACCAGTTCCGCACCTTTCCTTGCAGTCCAATAGTCTCTCGCCAGGACCACCACCCCAGCGTCGATTGCTTTCACTTTAACGACGCCACGCAACCTTCGAGCNGNGCCGGCTTCAAAACTGACAACATGGGCTCCATATACCGGCGGACGCTTCACCACTCCATAGAGCATGCCAGGCAACCTAACATCGACACCATAGATTGCGGAGCCATCGAGTTTTTCTCTCGCCTCGATGCGTCGCGTCGGCTTGCCCAGGATTCGATAATCAGCAGGATCCTTCAAGGTTACTTCAATTGGAGGGCTTAGTTTAAGATCTCGAATCACTGGTATCAGGTCGCCATAGGCTATACGGCGGCCATCAGCTGCATATACATGNCTGGCAGCAGTAGTCAGTCGACTAACATCAGTCTCCCAATGCCTTGCTGCAGCTTCAAGTAGAAGCGATCGGGTTCTAGCTCCAGCGAGACGCATCGGCATGAACGAGCTAGCCGTAGAGACACTGCCCGCTGTCAGATACTCACCGAACAAAGGGCTGTAATATTCAGGCTCAGTCGGCGCAGCCTCAAGGCTGATTAGTTCCCAATCAAGATCTAGTTCCTCCGCGACCATCATCGATAGACTGGTGTATGCGCCATTACCAAATTCGGCGTGATTCATCAGGAGAGTTACGGAATTATCCGGCGCCAACCTGACAAAGGCATCGGTCACCAGTTGATCGCCATGACCCACCCTTCTCGATGCCGAAACCCCAGGCACCTNAACACCGATCAGCAGAAAGCCTGCACTGATAGCGGATTGCTTCAAGAATGCGCGACGCCTCATATTGACTTCATCTTCTGTCACGATTCGTGCCCGTCGTTTATCCTCACGGCAGCAAGATTGATCGCTTCTCGAATCCTTTGGTATGTGCCACAACGACAGATGTGACCCGACATAGCTTTATTGATAGCTTCTTCATCAGGTCGCGGTTGCTTTCTAAGCAAGGCGTTGGCAGCCATGATCTGGCCAGTCTGACAATAACCGCATTGCGCAACATCCCGCTCTATCCAGGCTTGCTGTACCTCAACCATGGGCGCTTCTTGACTAACCTTCTCAATCGTTTCAACCTTGGAGGAACCGAGAGCAGAAACAGGCAGGTTGCACGACCGTCTGGGCTGACCATCTACATAGACCGTGCAGGCTCCACAGAGACCCATTCCACAACCGTACTTGGTACCTGTAAGCGCNAGGTGGTCACGCAGCACCCATAAAAGCGGAGTATCGGCACTGACGGAGACCGATTCAGTCTTCCCGTTAACAGACAATTCCCACTTCATGACTCACCTTCTGCTATCGTTACGATCCTCTTTCAACATTCTAACTTGAAATCAGTCCAACAGTGAAAATGCGTTCAAATCTTATACTCACAGGCGGTATTAACCACGACTTTGTAGACACAGCGCATGCAATCGNCGACGTTCTNGCNGACGCCCAATTTCGATCTACCGTTATCGATGACCTATCAGAGGGTTTCGAATTGCTGGCGAGCACTAAATTTGATCTGATAACCCTGTTTGCGCTTCGCTGGAGAATGCTCGACGATGACAAATATATCCCNGATCGGGCACGATGGGCCTACGAGATCAGTGAGAGAGACCGACATACTCTTGCTAAGCATGTAGCCAATGGCGGCGGCTTACTTGGCCTGCATACGGCTGCCATCTGNTTTGATACCTGGCCAGAATGGCCGGAACTCCTTGGTGCTGCCTGGGTGTGGCGACAAACCTTTCACCCACCACCAGCCGAGNTGCTAGTCCGCGTAGTTGGAGATCATGCTCTTACCCGCGGTCTGAAGGACTTCCTTGTTGTAGACGAGCTATATCACAATCTGTGGTCTTCACCGACCAGCATACCTTTANTGTTTGCAGATAGTGCAGAGGATGGCTCGAAACAGCAAATCGCCTTTGCAAGCGCAACATCAACAGGCAGGGTTGTTTACAATGCTCTGGGGCACGATCGAGACTCGGTCACCACTGAAGGTCATGCCAGGTTTCTGCAGCGAGCTGCTAACTGGTGCACACTGACCTAGCGTTCTCTATCGGCTACGCCGAAGACCAGCAATAGATTGCCCGCTTCATGGTTGTAGAGTCCATAACCTGAATTTATCACCAAATGACCATAAGCTATTACCGGTCCTGCACCACTGATACTGCCACCATTGCCCATGATCCCATTAATTGCCAAGATCTCTGGCGTTGAGTCAAACTCCCAGAGCTTCTTTCCTGAGTCGCGGTCGTAGGCTCGGATGAAACCATCTAGGTGACCCGCGAATACAGCACCCGACAAAGCCGTAACCGGAGCACTAACACCAGGATCGCAGAACTCTCTGTTCGGATGGCAGATATTTTCCTGAACATGACTCCAAAGAAGCTCGCCAGTTAGCGTGTTAATAGCATGGACACCTGGTCGAGCCAGATCGGGGTCCAAAAAGTCACCATTTCGAGTGTTGTTCATATCATTGATGGGCACGTAAAGTACGGATTCGCCCCANGCCATACCCCAGTGCACCCCNCCTTGTATACTGCCTCGTCCAATCTTACGCGACCAAATCAGCTCACCTTCATTGTCAGGATCCAACGCATAAACAGTACCGTTTTTATGACCNGCCAAGAGCAGTTCACTATTGTCTTCATGACGTACCAAAAGAATACTTGAACCATGATCAAAATCAGGACCATCCTCTTCGGGACAGTTCGGATTGTCCTCCATCATACATGCAACATTCCATGCGTCACCCGCTGTTGACTGTCGGGTCCATGCTCTGGAGCCATCACCCATATTAATGGCTAGAATGGCATCGGAATTACCCTCAGCAGGCGAAGAATAATTCTCGCCCGTACCGATGTAGACCAATCTCCTTTCTATGTCGATGGTCGGACTGCTCCAGCTCGGTGCACCCGAAGGTGCCAGGACCGGCGTGCCTAAAGATGATTTGCCGACCTCTTTCGGTTCGTCAGGAATCGTATAGTGACGCCATTGAAGCAACCCGGTCTCACTATCAATAGCCACGAGACTGCCACGAAAGCTACAACAAGGATAGCTCGGATTGGCGGCCGGGATTACTTCAAGAGATGAGACAGGGACATAGAGAGTGCCATCGTGATAGGCCGGCGTACCTGTGAGAGTCGCATTCGAATGGTCGTCAACTTTAAACTGCCACACGAGCTCACCGGTTAAGGCATTCACCGCATACAACTTCGCCAGAATATCACCAAAGAAAGCTAGGGGAGGGTTAGTAGAGCCAGTGCTCAGAACAACCGCCGTCCTTACCTCAGCGGAAGCCTTAAACTGCCAATGCATACACCCCGTTTCCAGATCCATTGCATAGACCGTCCCTTCAGGGCTGCCAAAAAATAAAGATTGATGGCCAATAGCTGGTTGGGAACGCGCTCGAAAAGCATCGGGAAACGCGAAAGACCACTTCAATTCCAACCGGCTGATTTCACTCGCTGCTAGCTCAGCAACGTCAGCCGGAGAAAAACGGTTCGTATCATGGCCCCAATTGACGGCGGCCACTTTACCCGGCCTTAACGGCTGCTTAGCACCACAGTAATGGGGCTCCGGCACTTCAGTGACTTCCGCTAAATTCTGTCGCGCCAGATACTCTGCGATCGCAATTTTTTCGGTCGAGGTGAGTCCGGCAGCCTGAGAACGCATTAAACCCTGTTCAAGGCTTCTAAGGATGACAGTCGCTGGCAACATTTCTATCCAGTTGAATGCAGGGGCCTTAGGGACAGTGCCGTCATGGCAGCTACTGCAATGCTCCTGGTACAACTTGTTTCCCACGTGAGCAGCACGATCAAAATCTGCTGCTCCGGTCTGCATTTCATCAGTTGAACCGAGAGTTTCAGGCCGCTCTATCTGGAGATGACAGGCAGCCAGACAAAAGGCTAGACCAGCTAAAAGGAATAATCGAAAAATCCTCACGTCTCACCCTCCACTAGTAACTGGTGAACACCGCTCTAACTATCTCAATCGGCTGCGCCGAAAAGCAACAAAGGTTAGAATCAATAAGAAATAGCCTGTTCCAGCGTCACCCAGCGCCCATCTTGCACCTGAGACAAGACGGATTCAGTCGCACCACTATGTTTTTCAGGTCCAAATGACACTCGATATCCAAAGATGTCGGTATAATCGGTAATACTTTCGACAGCTTTTACCAAAGACTCAGTGGTCAGCTCTGGTCCCGCCTTTTGCAACGCGAGCACAGCCAAATCCGCTCCTCGGTATCCCTCCATCGCAGCTAGACCGGGTTCTTCTCCATAGAGCTCAATATACCGGTCCCACCAAGTTCGCACTTCGGGTGTCATTTCATCGTCCGCATAAAGACGAGCCATATGAACGAAAGAATAAAACCCTTCGCCACTTTCCTGATCCGCTATAACCTGAGCATAAACAGCATTATTACCGATCCAATCAACTCCTTCCCAACCCATCTTACGCGCGGCTTCCAGGACGAGAATTGTGTCACGATGAATAGTGCCCATCAGAATAAAATCGCAATCTGCATTTTTTAGCCGAAGAATAGCCGCCGTGAACTCAGAATCAGTTGGCTTATGGGCAGAGACTTCTGCAATGCTAAGCCCCATAGCTTCAGCCTGGTCATGAGCGCCTTCAAGTATTTCTACCCCATAATCAGTATCCTGATAGATGACGCATGGCGTGGACCGTCCTTTCTCCTCGACAAAGTACTTAACAGCCGCGCGAACCTCATCATAGTAGATTCCTCGCTGCGTGAACTTCAAAGGATGGAAAGGTTCGACCATCTGCCGCCCGCCACTAATCGGAAACAGATTTAGAACCCCGCTTTCAAACAACATAGGCATGATGGCATTATTAAGTGGAGTGCCTACACCCATTAAGTTTGCGATAACCTCATCGCGGTTAACCAGCTTATTGGCCGCGGACATCGCTTTAGGCACTTGGTAGGACGTATCCTCAACGACGTACCGAATTTGACGACCATGGACACCGCCCTTCGCATTAACTTCGTCAAAACGCATCCGCGCCGCGTTAGTCGCTCCAACACCCCAAATAGCCGTTGGACCAGAGAGATCAGTAGCCACTCCAAGTACCACCTCTTTATCGGATACCCCTCTGCTGGACGAACTCGATTCGCTCACCGTCGAAGAGTCCCCACCGCAAGCCGTTAGTCCCAAGAACACCCCCAACATTACTGAAAGCGTCATCAATCTTTTCCACAATCGAATTAACATGCGTTCCTCCTAATACATCTCATTGATGAGATCGGTATATTTTTCATTAACGACCTTGCGCTTCAGCTTCATAGTCGGTGTCAGTTCCTCGTCTTCCGGATCAAGCAACTGGTCGATCAATCGGAACTTCTTGATGGTCTCAACTCTCGCGAACTTCGTGTTGACCCCCTCAATTTCAGACCAAATCAGATCCTGCACTGCCTGGGTGTGGCACAAACTGGTGTAGTTGGTGAAGGGCACATCATTATCTTGAGCAAAATTCTCCACGTTTTCGTAGTCAATCATGACAAGACATGTCAAAAAAGGCCGCTTGTCNCCTACNACNACTGCATCGGAGATAAAGGGCGAAAACTTTAACTGATTCTCTATCTCGCTCGGCGTTATATTCTTNCCTCCCGCTGTAATAATAATATCTTTCATTCGATCAACAATATAAATGTAACCATCCTCGTCAATCCGACCAACATCACCGGTATGCAACCAGTTTTGTACAAAGGTATCAGCCGTTTTCTCAGGCTTGTTCCAATAACCCAAGATAACTCCAGGGCCTTTAATCAATATTTCCCCTTGGTCTGACAAAGTCACTTCCATTGGTTCAATTGCCCTGCCGACCGAACCAATTCGGTTAGCGCCCGGTNTATTTGCAGTCGCTATACCTGCGCACTCCGTCTGGCCATATACCTCATACATGGGCTTACCCAAAGCCCAGAACCAGTCAATAAGATCGGGGGCAATCGGCGCAGCNGCCGTCGATAGCCATCGGCAGCTATCTATACCTAGGAGAACTCGAATATTTTTCAACACAAAAAAATCAGCGATTTTGTGAACCAGCTTTAGCCCCANGGGGACTGGTTTATCAATTTTTCGAAAATCAGCTGCTCTGCCACCAATACCAATAGCCCATTGGTAAGCCATTCGGCCGATGACAGTGGCTTCTTTAAGCTTGATAGCAACGAGAGAATATTGCTTTTCCCAAACTCTTGGCACGGCAAAATGTATTGTGGGGGATATTTCCTGCTGGTCACTGGAAGCNGTCTCCACCCCTTCGACCAAATTAACCACAGAACAAGACTCCATGGACATGAAGATATAGAACATGCGGCCTGCTACATGCGCCAAGGGTAAAAACCCAAGCTGCTCATCCTCCGGATAGACGCCATAAACCTTTTGCAAGGTATTTGCCATAAATAGCATATTGGACTGACTGATCATCGCCCCTTTCGGCGGGCCTGTAGTGCCTGAGGTATAAGTCAGCACCATCAGATCGTCTGGCTGTGCTAACTGCACCTCCTCAAGCCAGAGCGCGGGGTTAGATTCAGCATGCTGCTTACCAAGATCTATCAGCGCCTCAAAACTCACNCACTGTTCGTCCGAGAAATTTCTCAGGCCTTCCATATCAAATATAATGATTTTCTCGAGCGTCGGGGTGCGCTCACGAACTTCAAGGACCTTGTCGAGCTGCTCTTCATCCTCTGCGAAATAAAACCGGGTACCGCTATCGTTAATCAAGTATTCCACCTGATTTGCTGCATCAGTAGGGTAAACACCATTGGTTACGCCACCAACACCAATGACTCCCATGTCCGCAAACATCCATTCTTTATTGATCTCGGATGCTATAGAGACGCGATCACCGCGTTCCAGCCCAAGTGCTTTAAGCCCATGCCCGATGTAACGAGCCTGGTCTCCATAGTCCTGCCACGTATACTCGTTCCAGATCCCAAAGTCTTTCTCTCGCAACGCCACTTTATCTGGAAAGTGAGTGACGCGATGCCAGAATAACTGCGAAATCGTCGTACACCCATGGGCGACTACCTCCGCCATGTTGCCTCCTAACGCCAGGTCTTGCGCTGTTTCCAGCGCCGACGGCCACGAACTCCTTCGTCTTTCATTCCAAGGTAGAACTCCTTGATGTCCTGGGCGTCTTGCAATCGTTCACAAGTGTCTTCCATAACAATACGACCTATTTCCATCACATAACCAAAATCACCCACATCGAGCGCCATCTTGGCATTCTGCTCTACCAGAAGAACAGTTACTCCCTGTTCCTTATTGAGGCGGACGATGATTTCACTGATCTCTTGAACCAGTCGCGGTGACAGACCCAAAGAAGGTTCGTCAAGTAGCATTAATTTAGGCCGGAGCATGAGCGCCCTTCCGATAGCCAACATCTGCTGCTGGCCACCGCTCAAGTTGACCGCCTGAGATCTAATCAATTCTTTGAGAACGGGAAAGTAGTCGTAAACCATATCGATATCAGACTGAACATCATTGTCGCGACGCGCGAAAGCCCCCATCCACAGGTTTTCGTCTACGCTGAGAAACGGAAAAACCTCTCGGCCTTCTGGTACATGAGCAATGCCGGCGCGAGCAATGGCATCTGGATCTTGACCTTGTATCTCGAACCCCTTGTAAGTCACGCTGCCCTTTAGGGGTTCCATTGCTCCACTAATGGTCTTAAGGACAGTCGTCTTACCTGCTCCGTTCGCACCCAGGAGTGAAACGATGTGTCCCTCGGGCACGATCATACTGACCCCTCTGATAGCCATTACAGGACCGTAGTATGTCTCAACGTTTTTGAGTTCAAGGATGTTTGTCATTTAGTCACCGAGATAAGCTCGCAACACCTCGGGATGAGACTGCACTTCTTTCGGGGAACCGATCGTAATTAATTTTCCGTCCGCTAGCGCCATCACTCGGTCGG
>NZNP01000036.1 GCA_002694945.1 Gammaproteobacteria bacterium | reverse complement strand
TGGCATTGCCATTTGCGAAGACCTATGGAATGACAAGGACGCCGACGATTACCGTTACGAAAACAATCCACTCGACCAATATCGTGCGGCGGCTGTTGACGTGCTGGTATCCCTCAATTCTTCACCATTTGTGCGGAACAAACCTGGTGTTAGGTTAAAAAAAATAGCGCCAGCGTCTGCGAGTGGTATGGCGATCGTCTATGTTAACCAGGTCGGGGGGCAAGACGAGTTGGTATTCGACGGTGGTAGCTTTGTTGTGAAGGACGGAAAGCTGATTCACTACTCTGACGAGCTTTACGACAACAGCTATGAGGTCGTTGATCTAGAGAGTCAGAATGCTATTTCCGCGCCGGAGGTGCTTACAAGTACGTCCCGGCTCGTTGACCTATTGATAGTCGGATTAAAAGACTATGTCGAAAAATCTGGATTTAGAGATATCGTGTTGGCTTCGAGCGGGGGCGTTGACAGTGCGGTGGTATGTAAGTTGGCCTGTTCTGCTGTGGGCCCGGAGCACGTCCACGCGGTTAGAATGCCATCAATATTTAGCAGTTCGCATTCGAGCGACGATGCACGGGCCCTGCATCAGAATTTNGGTTGCTGGGATTATGAAGTCCCCATCGAACACGAGTTGCTGGTTGAAGAGCTGAACCGTTTGTACAGAACGAACCGGTCCAGCGCTAACCTGGTCAGCCGTCGTTTTCATGATGATGCTTATTTGACGGTCGCTGACGAAAATATTCAAGCAAGATTGCGTGACGTGTATTTGATGCATTTCAGCAATGCCTTCGGAGCGATACCTCTGTCNACNGGGAATAAGACTGAGGCCGGTTGCGGGTACTACACTCATTTCGATATGAATTTTTCCTATGCGCCGATCAAAGATCTATATAAGTTTCAGGTTATGGATATAGCCAAGGAAGATCCCAAGATCCCAGCTCATATCTGGAAGAAGCCGCCTTCGGCAGAACTTAGTCACGGACAGACAGATGAAGGGAGTTTGTTGCCATACGCGGTTCTGGATCCGATAGTGATNGCATATGTAGAAGACTATGTGACAACCTTTGAGCGCTTTTGTGAGTGGATACCAGAACAGAGAAATATGAAAATTTCTGGCGATGAAAAAACGTTGTCTGCTTGGTTGACTAAGGATGGCTCGGAGCAAGATTATCGACGTATAGTTAGCTTGATCGGGAAGATGGAATATAAAAGGCGACAGGCCTGCCCTGGGACCAAGGTGTCTAAAGTCGCCTTTGGGACAGGCCGACGCATTCCAATTGTCGAGAAGTGGTCCTAAGCTGTTTCAACAGCGACGCGAACAGGAGAGGCTGGCGCCGCTTTGGGTATTTTGATCGTTAGGACGCCGTGCGTAGATATAGCAGAAATATTATNTACCTCAGCCAACTCGGGTACCTTTAGTTGCCGCATGAAGGTGCCTCGTCGTCTTTCTTTTCTGNTGAATTTACCTTCACTGACAGGCTCCTCGATTAGACGATCTCCCTTGATAGTAAGTATGCCCTTATTGTGACTGATCTCGATGTCGACGGGATTCACTCCTGGAATGTCGGCCACCACGTGAAAGGCTTCCTCTGTCTCCGCTATGTCGATCTGAGGGGCCCAGCTTTTGCTGCTTCCANTCTCACTGAAATCCATAAAATGTGACTCGTGGAAGATTCGATCTAATTTTCGTTCCAATCGGTTGATGTTGTTTAAAGGTGATAGTAGATAGCTCATAGCTTTTCCTGTTTGCGTTACCGTATTCCTTAAGTAAGACTGAAAATCCCATATTCAAGNCTGATGACAAAAAATCGCNACTCTCCTATGCGCNCCGCTTTAGTTGATTAATTGACTTNCCCAAAAAAGCNGTATTGTTAAGCAAATGACCTGTTTANGCGGGCACACCGATTAAAGACAATATAAGCCTTAATTTNATTGTTTTACGGCTGAATTTAGTAAGAAGTGACGCAATTAAAGTGGCGTTTAGAACGAGGAAGTGAAATCTTGGCAAAGAACGTTTTGTATGCCCAATCGGGGGGCGTGACGGCTGTAATTAATGCGACAGCTTGTGGTGTTATTGAGACGGCAAGGAAATCTCGTCGAGTCGGCAAAGTGCTGGCAGGACGAAACGGNATAATNGGTGCTCTNCGCGAAGAACTGATTGATACTAGCAAAGAGACGCCGAGCGTCATCGCTGGATTGCGGCATACACCTAGCGGNGCTTTCGGTTCNTGNCGCTACAAACTGAAAAGCATTGCAGAAAACAAGGCGGAATACCTTCGGTTAATAGATGTTTTTCGAGCNCATGATATTGGCTACTTTNTCTATAACGGGGGAGGTGATAGCCAAGATACCGCACATAAAGTGTCGCAGCTTTCGACTGACATGGGCTATCCGATTAGTTGTATCGGCATACCAAAGACCNTCGATAATGATTTGCCGATCACGGATAACTGTCCCGGTTTTGGCTCAGTNGCNAAGTATGTTGCGGTATCCACGTTGGAAGCGGGTCTCGATGTGGCTTCGATGGCAGAATCCTCTACGAAAGTATTTGTTCTTGAGGTAATGGGCCGNCATGCGGGATGGATAGCTGCTGCAGGNGGGTTAGCNAAGACGGAAGCAAACTCACCTCCACATATTATTTTGTTTCCGGAAATTGCTTTCGATCAGGAGCGATTTTTGAAGAAAGTCAAACAGACGATCGATAGGCACGGCTATTGTGTCATTGTGGCATCTGAGGGANCGCATTACTCGGATGGCACTTTTGTCGCTGATGCCGGAGCAANAGATGCGTTTGGTCATACCCAATTAGGCGGTGTAGCACCGACGCTAGTTGATATGATTAAGTCGGCGCATGGTTACAAATGTCATTGGAGTGTTGCTGACTACCTTCAGCGTGCTGCGCGTCATATAGCTTCTAGTACAGATGTCGAGCAGGCTTATGCCGTCGGTGCAGCAGCTGTAGAGTTTGCACTTGATGGTAAGAATGCAGTCATGCCTGTNATNCGTCGCAAGAGCNCTCGTCCATATCGCTGGGAAATTTCAGAAGCACCGCTTGCTAGTGTTGCCAATGTNGAAAAAATGATGCCCCGTTCTTTTATTACTCGTGATGGCTTTGGTATTACAAAGTTAGCCAGGGAATATCTCGCTCCGCTGATCAAGGGAGAGGACTACCCTCCGTATCAGGGAGGGTTACCCANATACGTGCGGTTGAAAAANGAATTGGTTCGGAAGAAGCTGCCTGCGTTNAAAANAGCCTGATCATTCGTCATCCGAAGATTCGTGATCCAGTAGGGCGACCTGAAGGTCTGAGACAATTGACGAGAGAGCAGGGTCATTTATCAGGTTGGCTTGTTCAGCAGGATCATTTTTTAGGTCAAACAGTTCGCACGCGGTCCCACTTTTAAGGTGCATTGTCAGCCGGTGGGTTGAAGATCTAATCGCCGCATAATTGCCTAATCTAGCGTGGAGTAATCCTCTGCCGGCTTGCGGTTCGGTCAAGGCAGGCAGCAGAGATTGGCCCCGGCAGCCAGCTGGCGCTGACGCGCCGCCAATAGCGGCAAGCGTAGCGGTAATATCTGTGAGCTCAACGAGACTTGGATCCACACGTGGTTGCATGCCACCTGGCGGCACGATAATTAGCGGGACCTGGACCGAACCTCGATAAAAATTCATCTTCGCCCAGAGGCGGTGTTCTCCAAGCATTTCACCATGATCACTGGTGTAGATAACCCAGGTATTGTCCAATTGTCTAAGAGACTTGAGGGTATCCAGCAACTCGCCTATTTTTTGATCAACCAGTGACACCATACCCAGGTAGTGACGAATTCCATTGCGAACGAAATCATCGTCCATTACCTGAACTTGGGAATGCGAGTTTAACTGCTCTAGATAGCTCGCCCAGGTATCGTTAACGGCTTCCGGTGGTGTCAGATCAGGCAAAGAAATCGTTGCATCGGCGTAAAACTCGGCCCAGCGTGGGTCATCGATCAGGGGCACGTGAGGCTGAACGAAAGCAAGCTTCAGAAAGAATGGTCTTTGACTATCTCGTTGCTTCAGCCAGTTTTTTGTTTGTGCCGTTAGGAAGCTGGTGAGGTCATGTTCTTGGTCAATTACACTCGTTTCGCCGCGCCAGTGCGAATCAGTTAGACGGAACACTCCGCGAATCTGATCACGGTAGATATCTAGTATTTCTTGCTCCGCTAGGTAGTCGGTATAAGGAGTGCGTAATCGGTCCTCGACATGCAGATACTTATCGTATTCTTCCAGAACATAATCCCAGCCAAAGGACTCGACAAACGGGGAGTAGGCACGCATATCGATTGCACCATCCTCCTCCGGTGGCTGATAAGACTCGTGATAGTGAGTCTTACCGATTGTTGCTGTTTCGTAACCGGCGGTCTGGAGTTGCTTCATGACCGTTGGCCACTCTGGGTCAAAGCCCCCTGTATTATGAATTACTCCAAGCTCATGCACGTAGCGACCGGTAATGATCGAAGCACGGCTTGGCTGGCAAATGGGACTCTGACACCAGGCTTCGCTGAATCTTAGTCCCTGCTTTGCGAGGCCATCTAAGTTTGGTGTTGAAACCAGTTCATGCCCGGCACAGCCCATTACATTGTGTCGGTGCTGGTCGGCAAATATAAAGAGAATATTGGGTTGGGCAGTCATAGGACAAAAACAGTCAGACCTGACTTTTTATTGTAACATGATGCGTTAGCCTTCCTAGGATTGAGAGATGCCTTCAGAACACCAGACTTTTTGCCGTTACTGTCATGCATACTGCCCGATGATCGCAAGTTTGGGTGATGATGGGAAAGTCGTTTCGGTTAGACCGGATGTTAGCAATGAGATGTATGGCGGTTATACCTGCATTAAGGGCCGTCAGCTGGTAGAGCAGATGTATCAGTCTGAAAGGCTGACCTCTCACCAGAAGCGTCAGAGTAATGGTGATTATGTTGCCATCAGCACTGAAGAGGCGTTGGATGAAATTTCTCTTAAGGTTCAGCAGATTATAGCGGAGCATGGTCCTCGTGCCATTGCGACCTACAATGGCACGGTTGCTTTCCAGAATTCAGCTCAGCTCGTTTACAGTCGCGAGTGGCACAATGCGCTGGGGTCTCCCTCTTACTACACTAGTGTGACCATTGATCAACCTGCAAAGGTCTTTGTTGGTTCGCGGATGGGTTACTGGACGGGTGGTAGCCACAGTTTTCATGACTCTGATGTGGCTCTAATTATTGGCAATAACCCATTAATCTCTCACTACGCGTCGCCCGGTGGTGTGCCTTCTATTAGTCCAGCTGATCAAATTAGGCGGGCAAAGAAACGTGGGATGAAACTTATTGCCGTAGATCCCAGGCAATCCGAACTTGCAAGGCGATCTGATATACATCTCCAGGTTAAGCCTGGACAAGACGCGACTTTGCTGGCTGGAATGATTCGTCTGATATTGGAGGAAAAATTACATGATCACAAGTTTTGTGATCGATATACCGACGGGCTGGTCGATCTACGTCGGGAAGTTGAGCCATATAGTCTTTCCATAGTAGCGGAGCGTACAGGTGTTGCTAAAGACCTAATTGCTGATGCTGCCCGAGTTTTTGCGGCCGGGCCTAAAGGGGTTGCGGTGACTGGTACCGGGCCTGAGATGAGTGCTCACCCTAATCTGACGCAGCATCTGACAGCGTCACTTAATACCATTTGCGGTCGGTTCTATCGGGCCGGCGACACGTTAGCGAATCCTGGAGCACTGTCTTCAGGATCTCCCCGATTCGAGGGTGTTTACGAAGCGCCCGTCGCCTGGGGTGGCGCAATACGATGTCGTGTTCGACCCGAATATGGTGAACTAACTTCGGCGACCGGCGTAAGTGAGATGCCTACCTCGCAGCTTGCCGATGAGATACTGCAGCCAGGTGTTGGACAGGTGCGTGCCCTTTTTGTGATCGCTGGCAATCCTCTTATGGCATGGCCTGACCAAGACAAGGCCTTGGAGGCTATGCAGGCGCTAGATTTACTGGTGTGTATAGATCCCTACATGTCGGCAACTGCGGAGCTAGCTAGTTATGTCCTCGCTCCCAAACTCACTCTGGAACGAGAAGATGTAACACTGCTGGCGGACCCTTGGTATGAAAAGCCCTACAGCCAATACAGCAAGGCTGTCGTTAGAACCGACCATGATGTTATCGAAGAGTGGGAACTTTATTGGGGTATTGCCAAGCGGCTTGGACTTGAAGTCAATATCAAGGGACAGTTGATACCGAATGAACCAAAACCGACTAAGTTCGAACTACTTCGTGCCATCACGGCTGGTTCGCAGGCTGACCTTGGTTTTTTGCGTGATAACCCTGGCGGTCATATTTTCGAAGATATGAGCACTGTGGTCCAGGCTCCAAGGGAAGATTCTTCTTCTCGAATCAAACTTTATCCAGATGGTGTAGCCAATGAATTCAATGATCTACGAGGGGAAGGCTCGGACGAAGCTGATTTTAGTCATGTCTTGATCGGTTTTCGCAGTAAGTACGTGTTGAATTCTTTTGGTCGAAACCTGCCCGCCCTAAAAGCTAAATCGGGTACGACTAATCACGCTAATATGCATCCAGAAGATCTGCAGTCGCTTGGCCTCGATGAGGATACTGAGATAATTCTCAGTTCTAAGCACGGCGAAATACCGGCTATTGTCATGGAGAATTCAAGAATTAAGCCCGGTGTGATCGCTATGCATCATTGCTGGGGTCCACCCCCCGGGCAGCAAGCTCCCGTGCGTGAAACAGGCAGCAATCTCAATGCTCTTGTTAACGGTGATGAGGATCTGCAGCCTTTTACAGCGATGGCTAGAATGAGCGGTATACCAGTCAATATCAGGCTTGCTTGAGTTGTTCTCTTGCTAGAACTCGCTGAACTGCATGTCGATCAAGCATTGCATTTGAGTGAGCTTCGACCTTCGGGAATCGTGCTGGATCGACGCCATCTGCTTCCAGCCATCTTGTGAGCGTGAACAAATAACCATCAGCTACTGAGTAACGGTTACCCAGGACCCAAGGTCCCTGCAGATACTCATCTTCGATTAGTTGAAAGCCGGCCGCCATTGTAGTCGGTACTTTTTTTTTCATGTCCGCCAAGGATGAGACTTCGTCCGCCCACCTGATGCCTCGTGGTCCGTGTGCATGTGCCACATGCACCGTACTTGAAAGATAAGCGTTGAAGGCTTGCATGTTAGCCAGTTGGTAAGCGTCATGGAGCGGTGCCAACTCCTTTTCGGGTTTGAGCATCGCGATATATAAAAGTATCGCGAGATTCTCGGTCAGGATACCTTCTGGCGTTGCCAGTACAGGGACTCGGCCTTTAGGATTGAGTGCCAAGAATTGATTTGAAAGTTGTTCTTGTTTCGGCAGGTTCACCCGATGAGCTTCAAAAGTAACCCCTGATTCTTCAAGAGCTATGTGTGACGCTAATGAACACGCTCCCGGAAAGTAATAGAAATTAAGCATATCCCTTATTTTCCAAAGCTGGGTCGGGATCTTACCCGCTCATGGTAGTCTGCAAGATGCTGCGTCTCAAGAAGGTCTAGCCCAGTATTACGCGCGAAAGTAAGGCAGCAAGTTAGTGTGATATCTGCGATTGTATAACGATCACCCGCGATAAATTCGCTATCTGAGAGCTGCTGCTCGAATATCAGTGCAGCCTCTCTCGCTGCATCAGCAGAGATTGCTCCCCATTCTGGACAAACTACCTCTCGGTCTTTGAAGACACCGCTGTTATTCCGAAAGGCATCTGCCACCCTTAGGAATAGATTGATCTCTGCTCGGCGGTTCCACATTTCAATCAGGGCCTGTTCCTTTGAATCCAGGCCGAACAGGTTGGGTTCTGCTTCAAGACCCTCGAGAAATCGGCAGATAGCAATGCTTTCCGCGAGCATCTCGCCTGAGTCTAGTTTGAGTACTGGAATCCTGGCCATTGGGTTTCTAGAGCGAAAGTCATCTGAAAGGTTTTCGCCAGCCATTATGTCGATTTCTGTAGTTTCGAGCTGGATATTTTTCTCCTTGAGAAAGACCTCGACACGTTTGCCGTTGGGTGAAGCACTGAAGGTATACAGATGCATATTGATGGCTCTCCTAAATATTGTGTTCTATTTTTGAAGACTTCTTCAATAACAAGACAAGCTGCCAAAACGATGCTCTGACGTCAACTATCATCAGTTGGACTTGTAGCGGCTTTATACCTTGTTAATAGATAGGGATACGGTTGGTTTTGTTGATACCAGATATCAATTGTCGTACCCGAATAATCTTGGCAACCAGAGCACCAGATCAGGCAATGCTATCAAGGTTAGGAGAGCGCCAAGCAGAATAAACAGGAATGGCCAGATCTCGCTGATAATTTCTCTGAGTGAGATGTCGGTAACAGCATTGATGACAAAAAGAAGTACTCCATACGGTGGTGTAATTAGGCCGATCATGCAGTTGATGATCGCAACGATGCCAAAATGCAGGAGATCAATGCCTAGCTCGCGGCAACCTGGAATGAAAAGCGGTAGGATGACCAGGATAATTGTCGTGGCGTCTAGCAGTGCGCCGAGCAGCAGTATCAGTAAGTTGACTATCAACAAAAACATCAAAGGGTGTACATCCAGATGAACAAGTTGGCTGGTAACCATGCTTGGGATGTTTTCCGATGCGACGATATAGTTCACAACCAGGGCAGCGCCGATAATCAGGCCAATGCTGGCTGAAGATCGGGCTGATTCGACAAAGACCTGGTAGAGGTTGTTTATGGAATAGGCTCTGTAAAAGAACACTGAAAGTAACAGAGCGTAAGCTCCAGCGATAGCGGCCGCCTCGGTTGGTGTTGTTAGACCTCCGTAGATCCCGTACAAAAGTATCCCGGGCATTATTAGTGCGGGAAGCGCATGACTCGTCGCATAAGGTAGTTCACTTATAGGAACTGGTTGTTCTATCTGATAGTTCCGTTTTCTGGCTAGATATCCGTTTGCTGTCATCAGAGTAGCTCCCATTAGGAGTCCCGGAATGATACCTGCGAGGAAAAGATAACCAATAGATTGTCCAGCGACCATGGCATACATCACCATCGGGATCGATGGGGGAATAATTGGACCTATTGTTGCAGAAGCGGCTGTGATGGCTGCCGCATAACCTGCCGGATATCTGCCTTCCCGGGTCATCATATTGATGATGATCCGACCGATACCGGCAGCATCCGCGACAGCAGACCCAGACATGCCCGAAAATATAAGCGATGCAGTTACGTTGACATGACCCAGGCCGCCCTTGAAGCGACCAAAACAAGCAATGCAGAAGTTCAATAAACGGTCTGAAATTGAACCAGAATTCATGATGTTCGCAGCTAGGATAAACAGGGGTACGGCCAGTAGGACGAAACTGGCGTAAAGCCCCGTCAACATTTGTTGACCGGCAAGCGCGATATCTTGCCCGTCAATTATCAGAAAAAGAATACCGCCACTTATAACAGCCAATGCGACCGGCGTACCGATTGAGGCGAGCAATAAGATGAGTACGAGTGTCAGTGCAAAGGCGACGCTCATTGCTCAGTATCGCTCGGTAGAGTGCCCTTCAGCACCAGCCAGATTCGGCACGCATAGCTAAGAACTAAGGCGACGAGAAAAATCAAATAGACGCTAAAGATTGTGCTTAAAGGGATGCGCAAGCTCGCGCTTTTCTGAATCTGCATAAAATTGATGTAGTCCCACGTTGGATACAGGCTGATAGCTGCGCTCGCNATAATTACTGTAGCGCTTATCAGCGTGAACCATCTTCTAAGCCGAACGCTTGAAGCGAGGNAAATTAGGTCAAACTTAACGTGCTGTCTGTCGTTGACAATGAAGGCGTTACCCCAGAAAACAATCCAAATCCAGAGGATCAGACTTAACTCAAGAGTCCAACTGATGGGGTCAAGAAGAAGGTATCTTGCAACAATTTGGACTAAAAATGTCAGAAATAGTGCAAGCAGGAGTCCTGCAGNAAACGCCTCCACNAGTTTTATTAGTTTAGAGAGCATTAATTCTCTCCAGAAGCCCTTTGGGCCAGTTGGATGCGTAGTCAGAAGACTCGTATGCCTGTTGTACCTCCTCACGAAAGGCTTGGAGGTCTGGTTCGTAAATCTTTAGACCCTGATTACGNAGGTATCCAATAAGGTCTTTTTCNAGTNCTAATTGCTCCTTACGCCCGAAGGCTGCAGCAGCAAAGGCCGCGTGCTCGATAGTGTTTTGCTGTCTTTCTGTCAGTTTGTCCCATGTCTTCATGGAAATTGCGATGTAATTTAGATCGACGATGTGTGATGTCAAAATGAGCTGCTTGGTCACTTCGTAAAATCTTGAGTTCACGACGGTTGGCAAAGGGTTGTCTTGACCATCGATAGCTCCTGTCTGCAACGCTGTATAGACTTCAGAAAAAGCCATGGGAGTTGGGCTCGCGCCAAGAGCACGTCCCAGAAATTGCCAGGTCTCGCTGCTGGGCATGCGTAACTTGATCCCTCGCAGGTCTGACGGGGATAAGATTTTCTCTTCGGTTCGCAGATTCAATTGTC
Organism: Gammaproteobacteria bacterium; assembly: GCA_002694945.1. Lineage (GTDB taxonomy): Bacteria > Pseudomonadota > Gammaproteobacteria > Pseudomonadales > Azotimanducaceae > UBA9659. Next base: position 35,272 of record NZNP01000036.1, on the reverse strand, counting down.
TTCGCCCAAGATACATTACAGCGAGTAGTTTGACGCCCAGTATTTGTTGAGCCTGTTCCTTGAAGGGAAGCATCAGGGGGTCGTTGAAAACTCTTACCTGGTGAGCAGCATCTCGATGTATGTAACCGGCAGTAAATATGGAAAAAATGGGAATAAACTCAGCTAATTGCTGGGCAGATGTGACGGTCATATCAAGATTGCCGCGAGCGATAGCGATTAGTTCGGTGCCCTGACGGAATAGAGAGCTATTCCAGTGTGGTTCAAAGTCGGCGAAAGGCAGGACCCTNGGGCCGAACTCTTCCATGAGAGCGATAGCCCGTTGATCTGTTGCAGGGGCGTCAAACGACAGCCTTAGCTTGATCTTTTCGGACGCTGGTAAATGCGATGAGATAGAAAGCAAGGCGATTATTGCAAGTGTTCTAGCTGCCGACATTCGCCTCCATGCTTATTAATTCAAGGATCATTTCATATCCATTTGGGCCAAGTCCGAGACAGGCCGAGCTGGCAATGCTCTTGATGAAAGACTGTTGTCGAAATGGCTCGCGCCGGTGCGGATTGCTTATGTGGAGTTCGACAATCAGACCGTNGAAGCTTTTTAAGGCATCGTGAATAGCTATTGAAGTGTGGGTGTATGCGCCGGCATTTAAGATAAGNACTTCAATATCCGATGCTTCTTGAATCCANGTTACGATTTCCCCTTCGTGGTTGCTTTGGCGAAACTCGAGTTTGCAATTGGTGGTTTCAATCCGGTTCTTGCAACGCTGAGATATGGTCTCCAAGGTTTCGGAACCGTAAATTTCTGGTTCCCTTGTTCCTAGCAAATTGAGGTTAGGGCCGTTAANAACTAGAACNGAGTGAAACCTGCTGTCGAGTAATATCGTGGGGTTAGCAAGAATCGCAGGGTGGTTTTTTGCATGTGTGTCAAAGTGCATCTGCCAATCGTTAGTTAGCTTTGTTTCGCTGCTAAAGCCATACCTGCCAACGCAGGCCTCGATCAAGAGATCTTGACGATCATCAAGGATGACAAGTTTACCAGTACTCATAGCGCAAGTAGTTTAACTTGTCTGAATAGAATGCCGAAATCCGGACAAACTCTATGTTTGTCCGGATTTTTTGCATTCTCCTCCGCAAAGTTGCTTGTTCGTTCTTTTACAAAAGGGGTGCGATAACCAGGCTGACGATNGCCATGACNTTNATCAGNATNTTCATNGANGGNCCNGAGGTNTCNTTGAANGGNTCNCCNACNGTGTCGCCNACNACNGCTGCNGCNTGGACNTCTGAGCCNTTGCCNCCGAAGTTNCCTTTNTCNACATACTTCTTNGCNTTGTCCCAGGCNCCNCCAGCGTTCGCCATCATNAGNGCCATNAGNACNCANCCNAGCAGNGCNCCGGCCAGCATGCCGCCGAGGCTTTCGGCNCCNAGNGTAAAGCCGACAANNGGNGGCATCGCNATCGCNATNGCGCCNGGNGGNATCATCTTTTTCANNGCTGCTNTGGTGGCNATNTCAANNCACTTGGCGTGATCNGGTTCGGCCTTGCCTTCCATTAAACCCGGGATCTCGCGAAACTGTCGACGTATCTCCTCGATCATTTCCATTGCGGCATCGCCTACTGACGTCATAGTCATTGAAGCTATAAGGAATGGCAAAACACCACCAATGAAAATACCAGTCAGAACCTGAGGATTGGATAGTTCCAGTGAGAAATCGGGATTGCTTGCTGTCATGGTCTCTACAAAAGCAGCAATAATCGCCAGTGCCGCGAGGGCAGCCGCTCCGATTGCAAATCCTTTGCCTATAGCAGCGGTAGTGTTACCAACTTCGTCGAGTCCATCAGTGATTTCTCGAACGTCATCCCCTAAACCTCCCATTTCAGCAATACCGCCAGCGTTATCAGCGACGGGACCGTAAGCATCTAGGGCCATAGTTATCCCGACTGTCGCGAGCATGCCAACAGCGGCTATACCGACACCATAAAGACCGGCAAGCTGCGTTGAGATGTAGATGATTGCCGCAATACCAAGGATCGGTACAACGACTGATTGCATGCCGACGGCAAGGCCGGTAATCATAACTGTTGCAGTTCCGGTTTGGCCGGATTCAGCAATTCTGACGACCGGGGCCTTGGATGTATAGTATGACGTTACTACCCCTATAAGAATGCCTCCAACTGTTCCCGCAACGATCGACCACCAGACGGCCCTAGACAAACCAAGATAATCACACAGAAGCCATGCAGCTATAATTAAAAGTACAGCGGATATCTGATGGCCCAGTTCAAGTGCACGTTCGGGTCCCATGCCTCGCAGCGCGTTGACCAGGATGATTCCGAGTACTGAACAAACAAGGCCAATGGACGCGAGCAAAAGCGGTAAAGCCAGTAGCGCTTCCCTGCCTGACTCAGGCGCGAGAGCATTAGTGCCGTATTGAGCATCTGCAATCAGGGTTGCAGCTATAGCAACAGTCGCAATCATCGAGCCGCAGTATGATTCGAAGATGTCAGATCCCATGCCGGCGATATCTCCAACATTGTCTCCGACATTATCGGCGATCACTCCTGGATTTCTCGGATCGTCCTCTGGAATACCGGCTTCTACCTTTCCGACGAGATCAGCGCCAACGTCCGCGCTCTTGGTAAAAATACCTCCGCCGACTCTCGAAAACAGAGCGACACTGGAACCTCCCATACCGAAACCGTGGATCGCATGAGCGGTTTGAGGGTCGCCGCCGAACATCCAGTAGAGTGAACCCAGGCCCACCAAGCCAAGAGAGGCGACGCACAGCCCCATAATTGAACCGCCGTGGAATGCGACGGTCAGGGCTACTCCTGAACCACTTCCAGCGGCAGCTGCAGTTGTTCGGACGTTTGCTTTGGTTGCCGAAAACATACCAAGGTAGCCAGCAAGTGCTGAGCATATAGCGCCGACCGCAAAGGCCGTGGCTGTCATCCATCCGAGCCCGGGTGTAAAGAAGATTATTAGGAAAAGTGGTGCTGCAAATGCCAATAGCATCAGATATTCGCGCTTCATAAAGACCATGGCACCTTCATGAATGGCGTCAGCGATCTTACGAATTTTCTCATCGCCGTCGCTATAGCGGCTCATTAGTATGTAAATGACTGCCGCTATGATTAGCCCAAGCACGCCCATGATTGGCGGCAAACTATTGAGAGATTCCATAAATTATTCCGATTAGGAGTGGTGTTATTCTTTGTTTGCCGTTCGAGATACGCTTTGCCCCCTCCTGGCGGCGCTAATACTACAATTATTGGCGCTGTTCTAAAAGGTTTTCGAGGAAAGGCGATTACATTATTCGCTTATTTTTTTTAGCCGTCCTCCAGGAGTCTGCGAAGGTCGATTATCGCTGCGTTAGCACGGGAAACATGCGAACCCATTACGAGGGAATGGTTGGCCAACACACCGAATCCACCGCCATTCAGGATGACCGGGCTCCAAAGTGTGTCTTGAGTGGGTTCTAGTTCTCTGATGATTTGCTGAACACTGACAAGAGCATTCTTCTTGATGAGGACATCCTGGAAGTCTATTTCGATAGCGCGTAGCAGATGTAGGAGGGCCCATGTGGTCCCTCTGGCCTCATAAAAAACATCGTCTAACTTTATCCAGGGTGTTTTCAATTGTTGTTCGGACGCGGCTGGTGTGGACTGGGTTGCTGCGCTGTCGCCCGCCAGAGATGTGTCTAGCTGGCGCTTGCCGACGCTTGCAGACAAACGCTGTGAAAGGCTACCCAATCTGGTTTCGACTTCGCTGAGCCATATTCTCAGGTTGTCGGCTCTAGCGTAAAACTGGGCAGATTGATCCTCGGGGTCTCCTAGTCTTTGAAGATATTTGGCCAAAGCTTTTGCACCTTGTTGGTACTCGTCTTCTGTTTCTGGAATCATCCATGAGTCGTTGTCGAAATAAAACTGGTTTTCTGATCTGACTAGATCAGGATCCTCTTGTGATTGCGACTGCGAGCGGCTCAGGTTATTTCGCATGGTCCTGGCCATGTCTCGCAACTGTACTAGCACGCCAAACTCCCAATTTGGTTGGTTGTCCATCAGGACCCCAGGTAGCATGATGTCGTTGTGCAGGTAGCCACCGGGCTTACCAAGCAGTATCTCGGTAATATGAATCATGGTGCTGACAGTGGTACTGCCAGTTACCTTGTTTGTCGAAAGTTCATCAAGTTGCTTTTGCGTTACAGAAGTGACACTGAATTGGTGGGGCTCTGAATCCCAATAGAATGCTAGAACGCTCACGAGTATAAAAAAACTTCCAAGAGCAACGCTAGTTGCACGCAAGACGTTTGTGGAGCTACTTGAGACCTCCAGCGTATCTTTCACGTGTTCTTTAACCTGATCTGTCATATCTTCGAGTTTGCTCACTGGGTCGCTTTTGTCGGGCTGGTGATATTCATCTTAAACACATGGGAGAGTGGCACAAGGCTTGGATAGCTTGTTATGCGTTTTAGAAACTATTTTGTTATCGAAATTGTGCAATGCTCCCCGATTTTAAATTCTGCAGGTACTCGAAAATCCACGCGTTTATTGAGCTCCTGATATAACCACCTGCCGGATGCGTCGTCCGGTGCGCTTATAGTGACAAAGGTTTTGTTTGGTTTGATTTGTTTAGCTATTTGTCTGAATAGCATTTTGCTTGTTCGTCGTTGCTTGACACTGCGTGAGTCGAGTTCAAAAGCAGTAACGACTGCCTGTTCCCTTTCCTTTATGCGCTGAAGAATTGGTTCTATATTGGGATGCGAATGATCAACTGAATATGCTAAATCAATGTATCGCCTGGCGCGTTCGTGATTATTTGCGTTGGCGTTATCCAGTGCCCATGTTAGGTATCGTTCTGCTATATCGGCGATTCCACCTCGCGCTTCTTCATTCTGGGGGTCAATCGAAAGTACCTCTTTATAGAATCGAAAGGCGCTAGTTGATTCTGGGGTTTTAAGGTGGTTTCGCTCGAATGCAAGTCTTGCCTTATCAAGCAGAGTTTCAGTCGGGCTTTTAGCCGCGATCACCGTTTGAGTTTCCGGAGCGGTAGTAGCTGTTCTCTGTACTGCACAACTTGCGATTATTGCTAGAACAAAAAGCGTGAGTATGCTGTGGGTAGTAAAACGAATCACAGTAGCCAATATAAGTGAAAATATTGTTAAGGTTATGGCTTGATTAGCCTTTCGTAAATTCAAACACGAGATAGTCTTGAAACAAAACTTTCTTTTTTTTGTTGTGGCGGTATGCATGATTGCATTGTCGGTGTCTCTAAAGTCCTCAGCTGATCCCTTTCGAGGCTTGTCTACTGAGATATTGCCGGTTGAAGAAGCGTTCAGATTTGGTTACGTCGAATCGGAAATAGGTATCGACCTGTTTTGGCAGGTGCAGCCTGGATACTTTCTTTACAGAGATAAAATTGGAGTCATAGCGAGCGGGATTCGGGTCGAGGCCCCTTTACCGAAGGGGAAATGGTTCCTTGATGCTACATTCGGTCGGGTCAAGGTGCTGGAAGGGTTCGTTACCTCAAGCATCGGCGCTTTACATGAAGAAGTGAGCGTTCACTATCAAGGCTGTGCAGAGAAAGGATATTGTTACCCTCCCCAAGAAAAGGTGTTAAAATCTAAAAAAATGCTGATAAAATCTAAAAAATAGTAAATTTTGCCCAAATTTTGCGTTTATAGTATAGAGTAGTAAACAAACGGACCCACAAAAGGTTTTTTGCTAACGGAGATGTGACTATTTACCTAAAACCAAACTTTTGTTAACTGACAAAAAGGGCTAAATTCGAAAAATAATTCATAAAAACGGACTAAAGTCTTAAAAATAACATCGAGTGAAAAATATCTCCGACACGAAAATTAACTTAGAAAGGTACTTCAATGGATATCAGGAAGGTAAAGAAGCTGATCGAGATGATGGAAGAATCAGACATTACCGAAATTGAAATAAAAGAAGGAGAAGAGTCGGTAAGGGTTAGTCGTGGTGGTGTGCCTTTACCCGCTCATAAACAATCCTCCCAGCCCCAAGTTTTTCAGACTGAAAACCAAAAACCTTCGGACGAAACGGTTGCGCAAGCTGCCACACAAGGTCATGTAATTACTGCGCCGATGGTTGGCACTTACTACAAGGGTCCTTCCCCCTCTTCGCCGGCATTTGTGGAGGTGGGTGATCGGGTTAAAGAGGGCGACACACTTTGTATTATCGAATCAATGAAAATGATGAATCAGATTAAAGCGGATCGACCGGGTAGGGTAGAGGCGATTTTGGTTGTCAACGAGTCTGCTGTTGAGTTTGATCAACCACTTTTTACTCTGATTTAGTAGGAAAAATGAAACGAGTCCTCATCGCTAATCGGGGAGAAATAGCCTTAAGAATTCATCGTGCGTGTAAATTGCTTGAATTAGAAACTGTAGCAGCCTACACGAAAGCGGACAAAGAGCTTTTACATCTTGATTTGGTTGACGATCAGATTTGTGTCGGTCAGCACTCCTATATCAATACTGCGCAATTGATTTCAGCCGCACAGATTAGCGGTTGCGATGCTATTCATCCCGGTTACGGTTTCTTGTCTGAAGATGCGGCGTTCGCCACATCAGTATCCAACGCTGGTCTTATTTTCATAGGTCCTGATGCGTTACATATCTCGTTGATGGGGGACAAGATCGCCGCAAGGCAATCATTGGCAGATGCAGGTATTCCCACATTACCAGGTAGCAGCCAGGCAATTGCTGATGAAGCAGAGCTGCGACTGATAGCTGACCGTATTGGTTTTCCCGTCATGCTCAAAGCAGCGCATGGCGGTGGAGGTATGGGGATCCAATTAGTCGAGGACGAAACGAAACTTGGCGATACTTTTAATGCACTCTCCAGGCAGGCCGAATCCTTATTTGGAAGCTCGGAGATTTATCTTGAAAAGTATCTTGTTGATGCGCGGCATATTGAGATTCAAGTTTTCGGTGATGGTTTAGGTAGCGTTGTCTATTTTGGTGCGCGAGATTGTTCGGTGCAGCGCCGTCATCAGAAGTTGTTGGAAGAAACTCCCCCGCCAGGGATTTCGGCGACAGACGTTGATGCTTTATCAAGACACTGTTGCGAAGTGCTTGGTTTCATGAATTATGCAAGTGCTGGCACGCTTGAGTTCCTTTACGCCGACGGGCAGTTCTATTTCATTGAGATGAATACCAGGATTCAAGTAGAACACCCGATTACTGAGTCGCTGTGCGGTATCGATCTGGTTGGCATGCAACTTGAGCTAGCAGCTGGTTGCTTACCACCATTGGAACAGCTGTCGATAAATGCAAAAGGTCACGCCCTAGAGTGCCGCATAAATGCTGAAGATGGTGATTACAAACCTACGCCGGGTCAAATTTTGGACTTACGTTTCCCAGGTGGGCCAGGTGTTCGTGTAGACAGTCATCTGTATGAGGGCTACTCCGTACCTCACCAATATGACTCTCTTGTTGCAAAGATAATTACGCTCGGTTCGGACAGGGATGATGCGATCAAAAGAATGATCTGTGCTCTAAATGAGTTTAGTGTCCGAGGTATTAGTACAAATATTGACTTGCACAAGAAAGTGCTCAGTGATGAGGCTTTTCGAGCTGGCCACCACCATACCGGGTTGTTGAGTGGAGGCTGAAACTCACTGGTTCAACGTAACTGTGTTGACGGTGAAGGACCGTCTCGGTGAGCTGGAGGAACAGCTCTGGCAATGGGGAGCTGTTTCTGTATCGGTTGTGGATGCAGCCGATTCGCCCATTTATGAGCCGGCGCCAGATGAACTGCCTATTTGGGCACAAATTATGGTCACCGGTTTATTCGGCGCAGAAGGGCAGATCGAATCGATAAAAAAAGATCTAATAGCAAAAAAGTTCATAGATACGCGAGTTGTAAGGATAGAGGACCGGGTTTGGGAACGTGAATGGTTACATCGCTTTCAGCCGATGCGCTTTGGAGATGGGCTCTGGGTATGCCCAAGTGGTTTTGAATCACCAGAAGGTACAGTCATCAAGATGGACCCAGGACTAGCATTTGGGACAGGAACCCATGCTACGACCCGATTATGCCTGGAGTATCTCGATGGTTTGGTAGTTGATGGCTATAGTGTATTGGATTACGGCTGTGGCTCAGGCGTGCTCGGAATTGGCGCCGCTCTCAAAGGGGCATCATCGGTGCTTGCAGTCGATAATGACCCTCAGGCCTTGAATGCGACGTTGGATAATGCCGAGCGCAATGATGTTAAGGTTAAAGTTACTATGCCTGACATTTCTATCGAACCTGTCGATCTTGTTTTTGCAAATATACTGGCGGGGCCTTTAGTCGCTTTGTCATCGACCTTACTTGCTGCTACTCGACCCGATGGGTATTTGGTGCTTTCGGGAATCATGAGCAGTCAAAAAGAATGGCTTCTGGAAACTTATGAGGAGGGCGGCGAGTTAATAGATCTAGTTGAGTTAGATGGTTGGGTCAGGCTCGTCTGGCGATGCTGATTAGCGGCCTGATCAAATATTAGTTTTACTGCATCCCTTGTCTCCCAGTGTTAAAGAGCGTTAAAAACCAACGATTTAAGCTACAGTCAACTTTGCTTCATCTCCCCATCTTTTTCAAACGGAGAGATATTACTTTACGTCAATGGTCCTTATAACTTTGGATAGCGATTCGCAGTGATTGGCGGGTGGAAAAGTATGTCTTGATAATCAGATCCTCTGTAGATTGAATTTTTAGTAGCCATATTTTTAATGTTTGACGTTGGTAGAGATTACAACGGAATACGTTTAATCTCTTGTAGATTAAAGAGCAAGAATCCCAAGATTTCGATGAGTAGAGGCCAGACACCTGGTCGCTCTAATTCTTTTTGTGTCGAACCTCAAATGCCAGTTTTTGTATCGGTTGTAAAATTTACAATTTGACTTTTTCGTGATCTAAAGTCGAATTCTTGTTTTCAATGGTGGATCGCGTAATCTGATTCTGGCTTGCGAGATGGACGTGTTATCATCGTCCGACGTTTTCTATCAGCTATTGTTTATGCTGAAACTTGGTCCACACTGTCATGAAAGCCGAGTAATTGTTGCGCCTATGGCTGGTGTGACTGATCGTGCGTTCCGGGACCGCTGTCGTGAATATGGTAGTTTCTGGTTAGTATCGGAAATGGTTACCAGTGACCAGCGTCTTTGGAATACAAATAAATCTAAGACTCGGTTGGCCCACAGGGAAGAAAATGGATTGAGCTGGGTTCAGCTAGCGGGTACCGACCCTTATTTAATAGCCGAGGCGGCGAAAGAAAATGTTCAGCTTGGGGCAGATATTATTGATATCAACATGGGCTGTCCTGCCAAGAAGGTTTGCAATAGAGCTGCTGGTTCCGCTTTGCTTAGGGATGAAGCTTTGGTAGGTCAAATACTGGAAGCCGTAGCTAGGGCCGTTGAGGTACCGGTCACTCTAAAAATTCGGCTGGGATGGTCAAAGGATAATATCAACGCTGTAGCAATAGCCAGATTGGCTGAGAGTGCTGGTATTAAGTTGCTAACTGTTCATGGGCGCACCAGAGCTTGTCGGTTTCAAGGTGAGGTTGATTACGAAGCGATTGCTGATGTCAAATCAGCAATATCTATACCAGTGGTTGCTAATGGTGATATTACGAATCCTAAGAAGGCGGCTAGTGTTTTGGAGTTGACTGGAGCGGATGCCGTAATGATTGGCCGTGCGGCGCAAGGAAGGCCATGGTTACCGGCCCATGTAGATAATTATCTACGTGATAACACGCTCACTTCTGATCCCAATCCGGCTGAGATATTTGATTTGTTGAGAAGACACCTGTCTGCTTTACATGAGCTCTATGGTGAATACCAAGGGGTGAGGATAGCGAGGAAGCATATTGGCTGGACACTCGATTGGCTGGGTCTTGAAGAAATTCGACGACAGTTCTATCGATGTGAGAATGTAAATGACCAGTTTAGTCTGTTGCGACAAACTTCCCAATGCTTGTTGGCAGCCTAGGGAATCTAAAGTTGGATGATAACAAGACAATCAGCGAAGTGGTCCAAAATACAGTCGGTGCTTACCTCGAAGATATGGGAGAGGAGGAAATCACTGACCTTTATGCGCTAGTTCAGAAAGAAGTCGAAGCACCTCTTTTCTTCAGCGTTCTTCATCATACGGGTTACAACCAGAGCAAGACCGCTAGCATACTTGGTTTAAGTAGGGGTACCTTACGAAAGAAGCTTCGCAAGTATCGATTACTTTAATAAGGAGACTTCGCATGACTGATGTGCAAATAAAGACCGCTCTGCTATCAGTCTCTGATAAAAAAGGGTTGATAGACCTGGCTGGAAAGTTGCACAGTCAGGGAGTTGGCTTGCTTTCAACAGGGGGCACCTGCAGCCTGATTGCTGACTCAGGATTGCCTGTGCAGGAGGTAGCTGACTACACTGGATCCCCGGAAATGATGGATGGTCGTGTTAAGACTCTTCATCCGAAAATTCATGGTGGTCTACTCGGACGTCGCGGCATTGATACAGCTATTATGGAATCCCACGAGATTCGCGAAATAGACCTTCTGGTTGTTAACCTTTATCCGTTCGAAAAGGCCGTCGAAGAAAGGCCGGCAGATCTGTCAAATGCGATAGAGAATATCGATATTGGTGGGCCCGCCATGCTCCGTTCGGCCGCGAAGAATCATGAATCAGTCACCGTTGTGGTTGATAGTGCAGACTACGAGGCTATTATCCTTGAGATGATTGAGAGTGGAGGTTCTCTGTCGTCAAGAACACGCTTTAGGTTGGCGGTTAAGGCATTTGAAGCTGTCGCTCGGTATGATGCGGCGATAGCTAACTACTTGTCTTCGATTGATATCAAAACAGGAGAACATACGACTTTTTCGCGGACTATGACTTTGCAATTCCAACGCCGGGAAGTCATGCGTTACGGGGAAAATCCCCATCAGTCAGCGGCTTTTTATGTTGAGTCCAATATGCCTGCGGGATCTGTGGCTAGTGCGGTTCAGCGACAAGGCAAAGCTCTTTCTTTTAACAATATTGCTGACACAGATGCTGCTTTGCAATGCGTTCAGGCCTTTGCTGAACCTACGTGCGTCATTGTAAAGCATGCCAATCCTTGTGGTGTTGCTCAGGGAGATGATTTAATCGAGGCGTACGAGCGGTCTTTTCAGACTGATACTACCTCGGCTTTCGGCGGAATCATCGCCCTGAATGGTGAACTGAACGAAAAGTTGGCCCGCTGTATTATCGATCGACAATTTGTTGAGGTCATCGCAGCAACAGCGATATCAACATCGGCTTTGAAGGTCTGCGCCGAAAAACCTAACGTCAGGGTGCTTGAGTTGACCGATGATGGCGGTTCCATCGGCCATGATTATAAGCGTGTTGCAGGCGGTCTCCTTGTGCAAAGTTCAGATCTCGCGCTAGTGGACGAGTCTGCTCTCCAGACAGTAACAAAGCGTCAACCCACGGAGATTGAAGGAGCTGATTTAATGTTTGGCTGGATCGTTGCTAAATATGTCAAATCGAATGCGATTGTCTATGCCAAAGACAAGATGACGATAGGTGTTGGAGCGGGTCAGATGGCCCGGGTCACTAGTGCTCAGATTGCGGCTCTAAAAGCAGAATCGGCCGATCTTGTTGTTGCAGGGTCTGTGATGGCGTCCGATGCTTTTTTCCCATTTCGCGACAGTATTGATGCGGCAGCTGAAGCTGGAATTACTGCTATTATCCAGCCCGGCGGTTCTATGAGAGATGAGGAAGTGATTAATGCGGCTAATCAACACGGTATGGCGATGATTTTCACAGGTATGCGCCATTTTAGACACTAAATAAATTCCTAAGTCCTATCCTGTGCTGATCAAGAGCGTCACGAGCCGCATGGCGGTAGACATTGGCACATAAGTCCCAAGCTTATAGTGATGAAGGTCCGGAGAGGTTGATGAAAGTACTCGTAATCGGTAGCGGCGGGCGCGAGCATGGGCTTGCTTGGAAAATTGCTCAGTCTTCTTTGGTAGAGCAAGTTTATGTAGCCCCGGGGAATGCGGGTACCGCAAGTGAACCTGGTGTTGAAAATGTATCGATAGACGCAATGGACTTTGAAGGGCTTTTAGAATTTGTTCAGATGAACGAAGTTGGTTTGACTGTCGTAGGTCCTGAAGACCCTCTGGTGGGAGGTATAGTGGACAGATTCAAATTGGCCGGTTCGACATGTTTTGGTCCAGATCAGTGGTCTGCACAACTGGAGGGTTCTAAAAGTTTTACAAAGAATTTTCTAAAGAAATATGAAATCCCCACGGGAGACTGTGAGGTATTTGAAGAATCGGAAGCAGCAATTGCTTATCTGTCAGAAAGATCGCCACCTTTTGTTATTAAAGCTGACGGCCTTGCAGCCGGGAAAGGAGTCGTGATCGCGCAAGATCTCGATGAGGCCATAGATGCCGTACGCGGTATGTTAAGTGGTAATTTGTTGGGTGATGCAGGCAGTCGAATTGTTATCGAGGAATTCCTTGAAGGAGAGGAGGTAAGTTTTATTGTCTTGGCAGATGGTAATAATTTTCTACCATTCGCATCTTCGCAGGACCATAAGGCAGCTTTTGATGGTGATAACGGCCCCAATACTGGCGGAATGGGTGCTTATTCTCCGGCCCCTGTGATCACTCCGGAAATTCATGACAGGATTGTTGAACGAATTATCAGACCTACGATTTCAGGGATGCAGCATGAGAAACATCCGTACACGGGATTTCTTTATGCAGGACTGATAATAGATAAAGAGGGTAACCCACGTGTTATCGAATTCAATTGTCGGTTCGGTGATCCAGAAACTCAGCCTGTCATGATGCGCCTTAATTCGGACTTGGTTGAGCTTATTCTTGCAGCAATTGATGGGAATCTACATCAAAAGACGATTGAATTTGCTCAGGAATCTTCTCTTTGCGTAGTGATTGCATCAGGAGGCTATCCGGGGAGTTATAAGAAAGGAATGGAGATCGAAGGACTCCAAAGCGTATCAGGAGCTAAAGTTTTTCATGCAGGTACTCGCATGGAAAATGGTAGAGTAGTCACTTCTGGTGGTCGCGTGCTTGGCGTGACTGCGTTGGGGGATGATATATCGTCAGCGCAGGAAAAAGCATATCTTGCGTTGTCGGGAATCCGTTTCAAGAAGCTGCAGTTCCGTCGTGATATAGGTCATCGGGCCATCGCTAGAGAAAAGGTGGGCGACTAGATAGAGCTACCACCATCGACTGGGATAATCTGCCCCGTAATAGCCTGTGCATGGTCCACTAAGAAGAGTGCGGCCTGAGCAATGTCTTTAGGATGACCGATTTTCCCGGAGGGAATCGCATCTAACACCTGCTCGATGGCTTTACTATCCATCGTTTTGTCGTCGGGCCACAGGATAGCGCCAGGCGCGATGCCATTGACTCGTGTATGTGGAGCTAATTCAACAGCCAAGGAGCGTGTCAACATCAACAGACCGGCTTTGGAAGCACTATAGGCTGAGAAATTCATGAGAGGTTTTTCTGCATAGATGTCAATGATATTAACGATAGACCCACCTCTCAAATGCTGGGAAAAAGCTTTTATCAAGAAGTAAGGAGCTCGAAGGTTAATGTCGATTAAGTTGTTAAATTGCGCTGGGGTGACGGCAGGCAGGGGCGTCGGATAAAACACTGAGGCGTTGTTGATAAGAGCCTCTAGTGAGTCGGAATATTGAAGACATTGACTGGAAAATCTTTCGAATTGATCTATACATGCTAGGTCGAGGACTACTACGTGAGCACTTCCATCACGCCGGGAGTTTAGTTCATCAGCTAGTTTCTGGGTTTCCGATATCGATTGATTACAATGTAAAAGAAGGTTATGGCCTGAAGCATGAAATACTTCAGCCATGGCCCGGCCAATGCGGCGCCCTGCACCCGTAATCAGGATGCTCAAATCGTATTTCCAATTCTACGAATCTGTTCTTGCCTGATGAGTTTACCGAGTGCGCTGCCAGTAGCATCGACTTTAATATCGTCGGCTTTGACGTCTGCCATTATGTCGCGAACCTCCTGCCATTTATCGGCAAGATTTAAGCCTGTGATGTCCTCGCAAGCAATATTGAACTGGATGAATCGGTCTTTCTTCCTGAGTCCGTCGGTCAAGTCAATAAGATTCGCACAAGCAGTTGCAGTCAGCTCATGGAGTTTGGACCAGGTGTCAATGTGGATTACCACCAATGTTGTTAATTCCAGGCGGTTCTTAGAGGTCTTCAGTCGTCGACATAGGTATTTGATTTCACGTTGGTCTAAGTCTTGAAGGAGTAAAGCAAACCTAGATTCTCGAGATAACGCGAGACTTCTGGAAAGTCGATCTATAGCCGCGACTTGAATCTCTGGCCATAGGATGCGAGCGGCGCCGACCTCAGCTAGATAAGTAAAAAATATGGCGGGATCCTTGGTTATTAGAGCTTTGTCGATCTCTAGTAATACTCGTTCGGTCGTCAACTCTTCGAGCTCATTATTCCTGATCATGGATTCGACGAGTTGAGTGGTCTCTTCATGGATACAAAAACCCAAATGATAGTATCTGGCATAAAAGCGAGCGAGCCTGAGTATCCGAAGTGGATCTTCACGAAATGCGGTCGAAGTGTGGCGTAAAATTTTTGACTTCAAATCTCGCCTGCCTCCATGAGGATCAATAAATTTTCCTGCTTCGGTTTCTGCGATGGAGTTAATTGTTAGGTCGCGTCGTTCCAGGTCCTCTTCGAGGGTCACGTCGGGGCCGCTAATGCATTGAAATCCGCGGTGACCTGGTCCGACTTTCCGCTCGATTCGGGCCAGAGCATACTCCTCGTTAGTTTCAGGATGTAGGAAGACAGGGAAGCCTTTGCCGACTTCTCTAAAACCGAGCGCGAGCATTTCACCTTCGGTTGCCCCGACAACTACCCAGTCCTTCTCGGAAACGGTTTGACCGAGTAATCTATCTCGAACTGCCCCGCCGACTAGATAGGTTTTCATCTTTCGATTGCGTTTGTGTGAAATAGCGCATGATCTTCCAGTCTAAGAGCGGTTAGTTCGCGGCCCCAGACGCAGCCGGTATCTAGCGGTGTGGCGAACTTGCAATCAGCCTTTCCTTCTAAGGCGGCCCAATGGCCAAACACAATGTGGGTCCTGTCAGGTCTCGGAAAAGTGAACCAAGGAGCGAAACCAGGAGGAGCGACATTTGTTTTATGAGTCAATTCCAATTTTCCCGCGGCATTGCAAAATCGAATGCGAGTTAAGCAGTTCGTAATATAACGCAACCTATTCATTCCTGAATGTGATTCGCTCCAGGTGTCGGGTTGGTTTCCGTACATATCTGAAAAGTATGCAGGGTAATTGTCCGACCTCAATGTTATTGCTACCTCTTCGGCAAGACGACAGCAAGTACTGACATCCAGCTGAGGAGGCAGACCTGCATGTGTCATTACGATATCTCGGCTCTCGTCATAGTGAATAATTGGTAGGTGCCTTAAGAATTCAATATAGTCAGTCAGGCGGGGACTGCTCAACAGGTCTGAGATTGTGTCGCTATGCATTTGCCTTTGTTTACCCAAGGCAATCGCCAAGAAGTGGAGATCATGATTTCCCAGTACAGCCACGATATTTGGCAGTGACATTATGAGGTCAAGAGTCGCTATGTTATTGGGCCCGCGATTGATCATATCTCCCACAAGCCAGAGCGTGTCGTTGCTTGCATCAAAATGAACGGCTTCGAGTAGCTCTACAAATTCGTTATAGCAGCCCTGGATGTCACCTACCACATAGGTGCTCATGTTGTTTTTTCCTCAATGAAGCTAGCGCACACCATGAACTGCTCGGGTGTCAAATTTTCGGGCCTCCAAGATGGATTGATGCCGAGTTCTATCAATTCGTTTTCCTTTAGGAGTTTTCTCAGTGCATTTCGTACAGTTTTTCGTCTAGCACTGAAAGCGGTTTTCAGGACTTCCTCAAGTCTAGCTGGTTTTTCTATTGAGTGATCCCGGATTTTTAAACGAACAATGGCACTGCGTACTTTGGGTTTTGGTAAGAAGGCCTCGGGAGGTACTTCGAATAATTTTTCCACTTCACTGTACAGTTGTACCATGACGGAGAGCCTGCCATAGGCGCGAGTAGAAGGCTTTGCGGTCATTCTGTTGACTACTTCCGACTGAAGCATGAAGTGCATATCTGTAAACCTTGCCCGGTCCGCGAAAAGCTTGAAAAGTAGGGGTGTCGATATGTTATAGGGCAGATTGCCGACCACTCGAAAGGGTCCTTCTCCAAGCTCGGCAAAGTCGAAGGTTAGAACATCCTCGTTAATGAGTCTGCTTGATGGGAATATAGTGCCAAGCGAATCGGCAAGATTGCGGTCGATTTCTATAAGGGTCAAATCGCAACCTGAGCTAACTAGTCCAGCGGTAAGAGCACCTTGCCCCGGGCCGATTTCTATAACGAGCTGGTTTTTTGCGGGTGCTATATTGGACAGGATACGGCTAATTACATTAGTGTCCCTTAGAAAATTCTGCCCGAATCGTTTCCTAGGGACGGTCACTTAGTATCTATCATATTAATAGCACATCGGATTGCAGCAATTAGACTGCCTGGGTCAGCGTCGCCGCTGCCTGCTAGATCATAGGCGGTGCCATGATCAACCGACGTGCGGATCATGGGCAGACCCAGTGTTATGTTAACGGCGTCGCCGAAGGCAGCATGTTTCAGTACTGATAGACCTTGGTCGTGATACATAGCGAGGACAGCATCGACTTGGGCAATTGATCTCTTGGTGAAAGCAGTATCGGCGGGCACTGGTCCGATCAGATTCATTCCTTCTTTGCGCAGGGATTCAAGCGTGGGGACAATGGTATCGGTCTCTTCGTTTCCCAGTTGTCCATTTTCGCCAGCATGAGGGTTTAGGCCACATACACTGATGACAGGTTTGCGAATAGCAAATTTATCGATGAGCTCATTGTGCATAATGGTCAGAGTGTCTCTGAGTAATTTAGGTTTAATTGCGTCGGCTACTTTGCGCAAAGGTAGGTGGGTTGTAGCGATAGCTATCCTTAGATCATCGCTTGCTAGAAGCATAACAGGTTGGGCTGTGTTCGTTTCCGCCGCAAACCATTCGGTGTGTCCTGTGAAAGGAATACCAGCTTGATTGATAAGAGATTTGTTGACTGGCCCAGTAACGATCGCATCAATATGGTTATCTTGGCACGCTTTTAGAGCTGCCCCTAAGCAGTCTATGACAAAAGGGGCTGAAGTAGCATCGGGGACCCCTGGTTCAGGAATAGACTGAAGGTCGACGCTATGTATTTGTAGCCCGCCACGCTTCGACTCTCCGTGAATCGTTACCTCCAGTCCTAATTTTCTTGCCCTTGCAGCCATGAGACCAGGGTTTGTGTAGAAAACTAATTCGGCTTCGGCTTCGAATTCCTGGAATGCTTGCAGACAAATATCTGGGCCTATCCCAGCCGGATCACCTGGCGTAATGCCTATTCGGGGGAGATGCATGGAACTTAGTTAAATTTTAATCTCGACGAACGCTTCGTCGCGAATTTCCCTCAACCAGTTGTCCAGTTCTTCATCGAATTTCTGATTTCGTAGA
This sequence comes from Gammaproteobacteria bacterium, assembly GCA_002694945.1. GTDB lineage: Bacteria > Pseudomonadota > Gammaproteobacteria > Pseudomonadales > Azotimanducaceae > UBA9659. Next base: position 17,667 of record NZNP01000036.1, on the reverse strand, counting down.
TAGTTCTCCGCTTGACCCATTCGAAATCGATCGGAGAAATCTTCCATGCGACGGCCGGTGACTTCGAGGAAGTGGAAACCATGCTCGGTCTCAAAAACGCCACTTATTTCGTTTAGCTTCGCAGACTGCATTGTTGCTTCGAATTTAGGAACAAAAACTCCTGTCCTAGTCCAGCCGAGGTTGCCCCCAGATAAAGCGGAACCAGGATCGTCAGAATAAAGCTTTGCAACTTCAGCAAAATCACGACCACCGAGAATTTCCTCTCGCAAGCTAAGTGCCAGTTCAAAGGATTCTCGTGAAGTGCGAATTTCATTTGGTTTAATCAGGATATGCCTGACTTCGGTTTGAGCAACCATGCCCTCTGCTCGAGCGCCGCGTTTCTGCATAAGCTTAATTAAATGAAATCCTCGTCCACTCTTAATAGGCCCTTTGATTTCACCAGNCTGCATTTCTTCCACGAGATCTGAAAAGATGCTGGGCAGTTGAGCAGGCTTTCGCCAACCCATATCCCCNCCATCAAGNGCGTTTTGTCCTTTGGAAAACTCNATTGCAAGAGAACCAAAATCTTCCCCGCCTTTAAGTCGATCTGCAAGAATCTCAGCTTTGTCTCTCGNCACCCGAATATTTTCGGGNGTCGGNCTTGAAGGGAGGTCAAGTAGAATATGACCGAGCCNATATTCGTCCGCAGTCACGCTCTCGCCAAGTTCTGTCGCTAGAAAATTCTGTACTTCTTGCTCAGTAATCTGAATTCGTCGACGCATGATCCCCTGCTGTACTCTACTTATTGCNAATTCGCGACGTACCTGNTCGCGCATTTGGGCCCAGGATACTCCATCCTTGGCTAAAGCCATCCTAAATTGCGGCAGGTCCATTTGATTTTGGGCAGCGATACTCGAGAGAGCATTGTTTAGTTCATCGTCACTGATTCTGATGCCAGCTCGCTCTGCAGTCTGCAGTTGAAGGCTTTCTAAAATTAGCCTCTCAATAATCTGCTCCTCTAATACCTGGGCTGGCGGTGCTTTCGCTCCCGGTTGTGCGTTAATTTGGGATTTGATGGTTAACAGCCTCTCGTCAATCTCTGATTGCATGATGACGTCTTCATCGACAATCACTGCAACGCGATCTAACAAGACTAGGGCGGGATAACATTGCCATGATAAAGTCAGCAAGAGGATTAGTGGGACTAGTTTTTTCATAGTTATCGATCTCCCGAAAATCCAGGAATTGAGTCCTGAATAAGTGAATCAAGACGACCGCCAAGGGACGCGAGCCCTCGCAATTGGAACTCAAAGTANATACCGCTATCAGCCCGGCGGTTGGTTATGAANTCTGTGGCTCCGTTAAGTGTTCTTATACTGGTCCGACGNGGTTCTTCCAGGTTNCGACGAAAGAGTACTCGCGCCGTCCAGCAGCAAGCATTGTATTCCACTCCCAGTAAAGACTCTATGGTTTGTTCTTTATCTAATGCATAGTTCCATCGACCGATGAGATTGACCTGCCTGCTCACGGGCCACAGTAAAGACAGATCAGTTTCCTCCTCAGGACGAATCAGGCGGCTGCGTTGGACTTTNCTGTCTGTCATTGAGTANGTGAAGTTCAAAATAGCCTCATCTCCTCTACGGTAGCGGAGAGAAATATAGCCCCTATTCGATTGCTCAGTATCGGTGTCATATTCGTACTGCGCATTGACGTCGAGATTACGATAGTTCGCATAGAAACTANCAAAAACAGGAGAGGTATCGGTTTGAGGGTCGCTGCCGGGTGTGGAGCCAAAATTCACCGCTCTATCATTGAAATAAAATANTTGTCCAAAGCTGNCCGAGAGTCTTGGCTTTCCCATCTTCGAGAAGTAGCGTGTGGTCAGGCCTAATGCGATCTGATCTGCATCACCTATCCGATCGTAGCCGGTGTATCGATTNTCGCGAAAAAGACTATCATAGGAGGGCGTCATCGGCGTTGAATCGAAACTGGGCAGATCTTCCTGGTAATCTTCTTGGACCTTCAGGTAATAAAGCCTGGGTTCTAGGGTCTGTCGCGTCGGTGCCCCCAGAAATTTGGTTGGGCGTTCGAAAATGAGCCCCATGTCTACTGAACTTAGGACTGTNGTTAAACTGGCGCTATCGCGATCTGCAGCGGAAGTATTACTGAGGCTGTATTCTCTGTGAATNGTCCTCACCGATGGCGTTAAATGTCCCCAGGTCNTTCGCATTGGCCACGAAANCCGACCATCAAGAACGATCCTTGTACCCTCGGGTGAACTGTCTGACTTATCGAACTCAGTCATTTGTGCGAGACCACTTAATTCTACTTGCCCTACATTTCTTCTACCATAGAGGGCCAGACGTGGTAATACGGCGTATTGTTTGGTCTGAATTTGATTCAATTCTTGGAAACTGCGTAGCTCNAGGGTGCCCCCCCAATATTTGTGAGCATATTTTATTTGGCCTGTCCGCAAGATAGCAGGCCTATCATTTTGACCGATTGCACGATCGAAGCGCGTCACNGTATTTGTGAAGCTGCCAAGGTCATGAAAGTAATCGATATCAGAAATGGCTGTGTAATTTATCTTTGATGACCAGTTGCCGAATCTCCCTTGATGAGTTAGGTGAGCCAACCAACGGTCCTGTTTCGTTAAATCGTTGCCTAGCGTGATGTTTTCTCGGTTATCGTANATATCATCNTTGGGAAGGAAGGTTACGGCCATTAGATTTGCNGTGTTTTTATTNAGGTACCTGAGTTCNCCTTCATGCATTATTCCTCGTTTATGCATATTACGAAGCGTATAGGTTGCATCGATATTTGTTTTCAGATTGAAGTAATATGGAATAGCGATATCTGTTCCGTTATCGCTGTCACGACTTATACTTGGAGTCAGAACACCAGACTGCCGNTGGTCTGTTAGGGAAAAGCGAAACCAGGGGAAGTAGGCGACCGGCACATCTTTGACCTTTAACGTGGCGTCTCGTGCGACGCCGTAGCCCTCGGCATTCTTTAATGTGATTTTTTTACCGGTGACCTGCCAGACATTACTCTCTGGATCGCATGTCGTAAAGTTTCCATTCTCGAGCGTCAACTCGTTTTCCCGAGATTTGATGATTCTTGNTGCCCTGCCTCGTATGCTTTGCTTGTGGAGNAAAAAGCTGGCATCGCTTATCTCTGCNGTATTGTCGGGTAGGCTGCCATTAATATCATTACCTTTTAGGAGCANCCCTGGTTCCCTAAGCGCTATGTTGCCCTNCGCAGTATAAAGCTTTGTGGCTGCGTCAATTGTTAGGAAGTCTGCAGAAATTTGCTGGTTTTCTTTGCTTATCAGGACGTTGCCATTCAGGGTCGTAGCTCCGCCATCGATACGTGTTGCGCTGTCCGAGACAGCCTTTATCGCAGGGCCACCATCGATTGAAGGTTCAATATATTCACCTATACATTGTGAAAAAGAATCCCCTTGATACCAGTCTGTCTCGGCTGCAGTGTTTGCCAGACAGGAACTCCCGAAAGACAACAAAAAAAGGAACCAGGAATTGCCGCCATGATTGCTTTGACTGAAGTCTTGGGTCATAACGCTGAAAAACTGTCTTGATTAGAATAATGTGGTGATAATAAAACATTCGTCGGGTCCCAAGGTAGCGAGGGAGCAAACATTTTTAATGAAAGATTTGAGAGTTAACAGGCTAGAGCTTTGGGCNAAAGGTTTGGATTCGAGTATTCCAGCCAGCGCACGTTTGGAAAATGTTTCTGGTGATGCAAGTTTTCGTCGTTATTTTCGGTTTCCTGATGCTTCTGTCCCGCGAGTATTTGTTGATGCCCCTCCAGAGCATGAGGACAATCCCAGTTTCGCGAGAATATCTGCCGCCATGATAGAAGCAGGTCTGAATGTGCCCGTGGTCTTTGCGGCAGATTTTGATCAAGGATTCATGATGATCTCTGATCTTGGTGATGAAGTATATTTGGACCGAATCGAGCGCTGTCCCGAGGATNTAGAAANCCTATACCAAGATGCCGTTAGGACAATGATCAGAATGCAGAGTCTGGAATGTGACTTGCCGCTTTATGATGAGAAACGATTGTTAGATGAGATGAGTCTTTTCCATGAATGGTTTCTGGCGCGACAGTTGCAAATGGAACTGACTGACAATCGCNTAGAGTTTTTGTTCGACGCATATCAGTTGCTAATCGACAATGCNTTAGANCAACCGGTTTGTTTTGTGCATCGAGATTTTCATGGNCGTAATCTTATGATTGTGTCATCGAACCNGCCTGGAATAATTGACTTTCAAGATGCGGTTCGAGGCCCTGTCACCTATGATTTAGTATCCCTTTATAAAGATTGCTATCACCGTTTTGATCGTGAATGGGTAGAGAAGGCGGTTGCAGGCTTTCATTTTTCGCTCATTGAAAAAGGATTGCTCAGGGCGGATCAGCCTGTGCTCAGGTGGTTTGACCTAATGGGTGCTCAGCGACATTTGAAGTGCGCTGGAATCTTTAGTCGACTNAATCTTCGGGATGGTAAATCTAGTTACTTGGCAGATATTCCTTTGGTGGTAGATTATCTAATTGAGGTGGCTGATCTTTACGAGGATCTAGGAGAGTTTAGCTGCTGGTTGAAGGAAGATGTGCAGCCTCGGTTGATAGCCTCGGAGTTCATGAGATGAGGGCCATGCTTTTGGCAGCAGGTTTGGGGACTAGGTTACGTCCACTGACAGATAGCAGGCCTAAGCCATTGTTGGAAGTGGGAGGCCTAACGCTTATTGAACACCAAATTAGGCGACTACAGGATGCCGGAATTCAAGAAATTGTGGTCAATCTGCATTATATGGGTCAACGGATTGAAAAAACCTTAGGGGATGGTAGCCGCTGGGGTGCCAAGATCCATTACTCCTGGGAGCAAGACCTTCTGGAAACCGGAGGTGGTATTAAAGCGGCCTTAGATATCATCGGTGATGAAGCCTTTGCCGTTGTCAGCAGTGATGTCTATATGGACATGAACTACGAAGACTTGCCCCGTAACCTGANNTCAGGAAGTTTGGGCTGTCTTGTGATGGTCTCTAATCCGCCTCATCATCCTCGTGGTGATTTCAGCCTAAACGGAGNTCGCTTAGAGTTCGAGGGAAANAGGATGACCTATTCGGGTGTCAGCGTGCTCAATCCTGAAATTTTCCAAGGGATAGAAGAAGATGCGTTTCCCCTTCGATGGGCGCTTGAGCGAGCAATTACTGCGGGGCGACTGCATGGGATGCTGCATAACGGTTATTGGTGTGATGTAGGTACCCCNGAACGCTACGCTTNGCTTNAGAAACACCTGTCCTCACTCGAGGCTGATGAGTAAAATNTACACAGTAAAGGTAGGAGCAGAGCATTGAATCCCTATATTGCACCTTCGATACTGTCCGCGGACTTTGCTCGCCTTGGGGAAGAAGTCAACGCGGTCCTCGATGCGGGTGCAGATATGATCCATTTTGATGTTATGGATAACCACTATGTACCAGTACTCACCTTCGGNCCGAAGATCTGTTCGGATTTGCGGGTTTTTGGCATATCCGCTCCCATAGATGTACANCTGATGGTTAAACCTGTAGACGGACTGATTCAGGCCTTCGCCGATGCGGGAGCGACNTACATAACGTTTCATCCAGAAGCAAGCGAGCATATAGATCGGTCGCTTTCGCTCATTCGATCTAATGGTTGCAANGCTGGTCTTGTATTTAACCCCGCTACGCCACTAAATTACCTAGATCACCTGATGGATAAGATCGACATGGTTTTGATCATGTCTGTTAATCCTGGCTTCGGTGGTCAAGTGTTCATCCCGACAGCAATTCAGAAGTTGCAGGAGGCTCGCAAACTCATAGATCAATCAGGATTGCCTATCAGGTTGGAAATAGACGGTGGTGTAAAAGTTGAAAACATTTCGTCAATAGCTGCTGCCGGAGCAGACACTTTTGTCGCAGGTTCGGCTGTTTTCGATTCGGCTGACTATAAACAGTCGATTTCGGCACTTCGAGCTAACCTCTAACTTAGCCGATGGGCTCAGACGGCATCACTTTCGCAGTCTTTTTCTTTCTTGTTTTAGAGAGGGATATTGATTTAAGCTTGGAAATCGGGAGCCATTGAGATCGGACATGTTCTCAGACGATACACGTAATGCAGCAGGATATGCCTGCCTGTTTGATTGGCGAAGCTGAAACTCAGACCGTCTGCGGGAAACTAATCCCAGATCTTCAGAAAACGTGTAGCGTGATTGGTANAGAACCATGACTCCAGAACAATTTATTCAACTCGGCGAAGAAGGGTATAACCATGTTCCGGTTGTACGTCAGCTATTNGCTGATCTTGACACGCCCCTTTCCTGTTATGTCAAGGTGGCGAGAGGCCCTTATAGTTATTTGCTTGAATCTGCGTCTCAGGGTGGCGAAAAATGGGCGCGTTACTCCGTGGTTGGCCTACCTTGTAAAAGGGTCCTTAAAGTCAGTGGTAGTCAGATTTCAATTGAAGAAAACGGTGAGGTGCTGGAGGAGTTCAGGAGTGATGACCCTCTTGGATATATCGAGGAATTGCAAAAGCAGTATGCCTATCCCGATATAAAAGGCCTGCCAGTTTATACTGGAGGGCTCGTTGGTTATTTNAGTTACGACACTGTGCGCTATGTTGAAAAGCGGATATCCCTATCGGCTCCTGAAGACAAGCTTAATACTCCTGACATTCTTCTGATGGTCTCTAACGATGTTATNGTTTTCGACAATGTGCTTGGACGAATACATATTATTACGCATGCCGACCCGAGAGTAGCTGACAGTTTTGATGCGGCGCAGCTTGCTCTGGACAAGATAGTTGAGGGGCTTCGATCTNATATACCCCATAATCTGCATGTTCCTGAGGTAGGTCCCAGACTTTATGAAACTGACTTTGTCTCAAGTTATGGCGAAAAAGACTTCATGGCTGATGTCGACCGGATCAAGGACTACATTGTTAAGGGTGACGTAATGCAGGTGGTTCTATCGCAGAGAATGTCTGTTAGTTTTGAAAGCGACCCTCTAAATCTCTATCGATCACTGCGATCCTTGAATCCTTCTCCCTATATGTATTTTGTCGACTTGGATGATTTTCAGATAGTTAGTTCTTCGCCGGAGATTCTAGCCAGATTGGATCACGGTAAGGTGACTGTTCGTCCATTAGCNGGGACACGNAAACGTGGTTCTAGTGAAGAAGAGGATCTGGTTTTAGAGGAAGAACTACTGGCCGACCCCAAAGAAATNGCGGAACATTTGATGCTGATTGATTTAGGACGCAATGATATAGGTAAGGTGTGTGAGACGGGTAGCGTAGAAGTTTCTGAAATGATGGTTGTAGAGCGATATGCACATGTCATGCACATTGCTTCAAACGTTCGAGGNAAAATCAAGCCCGAGTTTGGTGCGATGGATNTGCTGCGAGCAACCTTACCCGTAGGNACTTTGAGTGGGGCTCCGAAGGTGCGAGCTATGGAGATCATCGATGAGCTTGAGCCAGAAAAACGAGGTATTTTTGGTGGGGCTGTAGGGTATCTTTCATGGAATGGCAATATGGACACAGCGATAGCGATCCGAACTGCGATTATTCGTGATAATCAACTATTCGTTCAGGCGGGTGCGGGTGTTGTTGCCGACTCGNTACCCNNCCTNGAGTGGAAAGAGACGATGAACAAGGCGAGATCGATTTTCCAGGCTTCTGCTATGGCTGAAGCTGGGCTAGATTTGCAGGGTGTCGCTTTAGAGAATCAGCGTACTTACACCGAGCCGGCANCTCGGGCNNAAATAANAAATANTAAGCATGCGCACCCGCNAGAGTCGGAGCATTAGTCATGTTGTTGATGATTGATAATTATGACTCTTTTACCTACAACCTTGTCCAGTATCTAATGGAGCTTGGTGAAGAGGTACGGGTCTTTCGCAACGATATGGTATCTGTATCTGAGATCGCGAAGCTGAGGCCTGACAAAATTGTTATCTCTCCNGGGCCATGTACGCCTGATGAAGCTGGTGTTTCTATGTCTGTAATCAAGGAGTTTGCTGGGGACATACCTATTCTAGGCGTCTGTCTTGGTCATCAGAGCATCGGCCAGGTATTTGGTGGTAGGGTGATCAAAGCCCGAAAGGTAATGCACGGCAAAACTTCATTGATTTGTCATAGTGATGAGGGTGTGTTTGCAGGTCTATCTAACCCCTTCAGGGCAANACGCTATCATTCATTGGTCGTTGACAGAGCTTCTCTGCCTGATTGCCTTGAGATAATAGCCTGGACCGAAAAAGAGGACGGTCGTTTGGACGAGATCATGGGATTAAGGCACAACGAACTGAATGTCTGGGGTGTGCAGTTTCATCCTGAATCAATCTTGACTGAGCACGGCCACGATTTACTTGATAATTTTCTTCAGAAAGTTTCGTCTAATCAAGGCGCTTCTTCTAAAGTAGATGCGAAGCAACATCAATAAGGGAACAGACAATTGGATATGCCAACAGCAATAGCCAGAGTCATCGCAAGGAATGATCTGGCTCGCAAAGAGATGAATGAGGTGATGCGTCTTATTATGACTGGTGAGGCTTCTGAGGCTCAGGTTGGTGGCTTTCTCGTTGGTTTGAGAATGAAAGGTGAAAGCGTCGATGAAATAACTGGAGCCGCTGAAATTATGCGAGAACTGGCGGCCCACGTAGAAGTCGATCAGCACCTGCTAGTGGATACTTGTGGCACAGGTGGAAGTGGCTCGGGTAAGTTTAATGTGTCGACAGCAAGTTCCTTCGTGACAGCTGCGTCTGGTGCGCGGGTAGCTAAACATGGTAATCGAGCCGCATCTAGCAAGAGCGGAAGCGCGGATGTTCTTGAGGTGGCTGGTGCAGAAATCATGCTTAGCCCTAATCAGGTCGCACGCTGTATAGACACCGTTGGGGTGGGATTCATGTTTGCTGTTAGCCATCACAGTGCAATGAAGCATGCGATTGGACCTCGACGTGAAATGGTTGTCCGAACAATTTTCAATATGCTGGGACCTTTGACTAATCCCGCGCGAGCGCAACGCCAAATTCTTGGTGTTTACGATGGTTCGCTGGTCCGCGTTGCGGCAGAAGTTCTTAGTCAATTAGGGAGTGAACACGTCATGGTCGTGCACTCGGAAGATGGACTTGATGAAATCAGTATAAATTCTCCTACACACGTAGCTGAGTTGAAAGGAGGTAAAATTATCGAGTACGAAGTGACCCCTGAGGACTTTGGTCTTCCCCGGTGTTCGTTGGTTGCTCTGCAAGCCGACGATGCAGAGCGGAGCCTTGCCTTAGTTGAGGCAGCTTTGTCGGGCAGTCATGAGGGTGCTTCTAACATTGTTGTGCTTAATGCAGGTGCAGCGATATATGTCTCAGGTCAAGCGCTCACTCTTGAGGCAGGTATTGAAATGGCGAAAGACGCTATTTCCAGTGGTTTGGCGACTGAAAAGATGAAGGAGTTTGTTGATTTCACTCAACAGATTGCATCGAGCGAAGCTGATGGCTAGCGGTACGATCCTCGATACTATCATTCGACGAAAACACGAAGAAGTTGCTGAGCGTTCCTCTGTTATAGGAATCCCTGCACTCCAAGAACAGATAACAAATCAAGAAGCCTGTCGTGGGTTTGTTGATGCCATAGTGGACAAAACCAGCAGAGCTGAAGCTGGTGTAATTGCGGAAATTAAAAAAGCTTCACCTTCCAAGGGACTGATTTGTCCAGAGTTTGATCCGGCAGCAATAGCCAAGAGCTACGAAACGGGAGGCGCGGCCTGTTTGTCAGTATTGACTGACGTGGATTTTTTCCAAGGATCTGACGAGTATCTTAGACTCGCGCGAGCCGAAGTCTTATTGCCTGTTTTGCGCAAGGATTTTATTGTATCGTCCTACCAGGTGTATGAATCTCGGGCGATCGGGGCAGATTGCATTTTGCTGATAGCGTCGGTGCTGACGCTAGAAGAGATCCGGACCCTCTACGATCTCGCGGTGGGGCTCGATATGGATGTGTTGATTGAAGTGCATGATGAGTCAGAGCTAAAGAAAGCGTTATCAGTTTCACCTCGAGTTGTTGGCATCAATAATCGCGATTTGAAGACATTCTCTGTTGATCTGGAGACTACGCTACAGCTACTCGCTGCTATTCCGAATGATGTCACGGTTGTTACCGAGAGTGGTATTTCTGACAACAGCGACATCGTTAAGATGATGGCTTCGGGGGTGTTTGGTTTTCTTATAGGTGAGGCGCTAATGAAAGAAAAAGATCCGGGTGCCGCTTTGATTTCGCTGTTTGCTGACTTTAGACGAAAGAATTAATTGATCTTGCGAAGTTCAATTACCTGCTTTCGAACACAACCATGGTTTTACCCTTGACCGAGACCAGTCCTTGGATTTCCAGTGTTTTAAGTACTCTGCCAACCATCTCCCTGCTGCAGCCAGCAATCCTACCAATTTCCTGTCGAGTAATCTTGATCTGCATACCGTCTGGGTGAGTAAGCGCATCTGGCTCGTTGCATAGATCAAGAAGAGTCCTCGCGACGCGACCGGTAACATCCATAAAAGCAAGGTCACCAACTTTCTGAGTAGTTTTATCGAGGCGGTCTGCCAATTGTGTAGCAAGTTCGTAAAGCATTCCTGAATCGTTTCGATTTAAATCGATAAACTTTCGATAACTGAGTTCGGCTACCTCGCAATCTGTTTTTGCTTTTACCCATGCGGTCCGGGGTCCTTCGCTAAACATAGCCATCTCACCAAAAAACTCTCCTTCATTAAGGTAGGCAACTATTATTTCATGACCAGAATCGTCTTCGATGAGAACTGTTACCGAGCCTTCCAAAATGAAATAAATGGATTCGCTTTCTTCGCCAGCAAATATAATGGTTTTGTCACGGGTGTACTTTTTTTTGTGAGCCGCGGTGAGGAACGCCTCTTTGTTGGAAAATTTAGATGAGTTTAGGTTTTGCGTGGCCATGGCTATTTGTATACATAAGTTGAACTAAGGTTACGTCTGGGCAATCGGCAATACAACTGCTGGCAACGACATTTGTGTCTGACTTCAGCAGCGTTTACTTATAATATTCATAGTTCTTTTTTAGGTTACAACAAGATGCAGGTAAGTATTAGGTGGATAGAAAATCCTACTTTCCTTGCGGAATCTGATAGTGGTCATTCGGTGACTATCGATGGTCCAGAATCCGAGGGTGGTCGTAATAAAGATATCAGTCCAATGGAAACGATGCTCATGGGCATAGGAGGCCGCACTTCGGTCGATGTGATAAAAATTTTGAAGAAAGCACGAAAACTGTTGAGAGTTGTATCGCGAGCATCGAGGCAAAGCGAAGCGGTGACGCACCTAGTATTTTTACAGATATTTACACACATTTTTTGATTAAAGCTTAAGGGATCAAGGAGACGTAGGTGAAAAGAGCAATAGAGCTTTCAGCACAAAAGTATTGTTCCGCTTCGATAATGCTTGAACGAGGTGGAGGCAATGTCGCGCATGACTATGAGACCCTAGAGGCGCACAGTGGATAGACCTGGGTCAACGAGTGGACTTCGGCATGTGGCCCTCTTCGTCGATGAGTTTGAGGCGTCCGAAGACTTTTTTACAAGGCATCTCGGTATGCAAGTGGAATGGCGGCCGGATGCGGATAACGTCTATCTTACCAGTGGCAATGATAATTTAGCGCTACATCGTTCGGATAGACGTGACAGTGGCAAGTTAGACCATATTGGCTTTTTTATAAATAAAATAGAAAAAGTTGATAAATGGTTCGATTACTTGCGCTCTGTAGGCACAAAGATGTTGACCGAACCTAGGACACACCGCGACGGTGCCCGCAGTTTCTACTGTTCTGATCCTTCTGGAGTACGGGTGCAAATTATTTATCATCCACCTATTGCATCTTTGGAGAGATAAAGGCTAAAGCCAATAAGTTGAACGGGTCATCACTTTGCTGGTTAAGGACATCACATTTTTTAGTGCCGCAGGAAGATTTGAGGCGCCTTGCTTAATTGCTGAGTTTAGATGTTCTGTCTCATCCCTGCGCATTTGTTTAAGTATCTCCCTTGACCTGAGGTCCGCTACGGGCAGCTTAACTATATGTTTGTCTAAGTGTTTAACGACCTGCTCTTCCGTTGCGGCCACAAAGCCAAGGTTGATTCTATCGCCTATCAGACCGACCAATGCTCCGGTGGCAAAACTCATACTGAAGAAAGCCGGGTTTAGGTAGCTTGGTTTTGTATCTAATTCCCGCAGACGTTCAGTACACCAGGCTAAGTGATCGGTTTCTTCCTCCGCTGCTTTATCCATCGCCTCTTTAGTTTTGGTTTGTCTACTGGTCAAGCTCTGACCAAGATAGAGCGCTTGAGCGCAGACTTCACCGCAATGGTTTACACGCATTAGCCGCCCTGACTCTTTTCTTGATGCAGGATCCTGCTCTATGTTTTCTTTGGCTTTCGTAGGGTATGGGCGTCGACTCTGCGCGGTGCTCGTTAGTGTTCTCAGGGCAGTATCGAAACCTGCTATTGCTCTATCAAGGCTCATTNTTNGCATGTTCTTCAAAAGGGTGCTCGCANAGTCTGTNAAACCCGTTCAGCGCTGGTATCTTTTCTTTTGTTCAGACTTCAGCCGACCTAAGGCCCTGAAAGGACCGNGAGTTGTAAAAGATGCGACGTTAGCATGATAAATTAGGATAGAAAACAGGCTTCCTCAGGGNCGAACGATCCGAACACCGATATTATCAGCTGTGCTGACTGCTCCCGGTTTGCTGATNGTTAGTATGAGTTTATCAATTGAAAACTCTTCTAACAGTAAGNGGCTGAGATTTTCTGCCATAGACTCAATCAGATAGTGTTTGCTGGATTCTGCATACGATATGGTTCGCTGACTTATGGCTTCATAATCAAGAGCGTCGCTCAAATTGTCCGAAAGGCCTGGCGGTCGATTATCGAAACTCATTTCTAGGTCGATGATGATTATCTGTTTGATTTTCCGCTCATGCTGGTAGACGCCGATGGTAGTTGTCGCTTTGAGACCCTGGATAAAGACAGTGTCCATAAAAATTTTCCATCAGTTGAGATCAGTAAGTGGCCAACGCGGTTTAACCTCAATAGAGAGATCCTCAGACGCACCTGCCTTGAGACGTAGATAACCAGCGTAAGCGATCATGGCACCATTGTCTGTGCAAAGATGCAAAGGTGGATAGAAAACGTGGCAGGCTCGTTGTTTCGCTAGTGTATCTAGTCTTGCTCGAAGTTCAACATTTGCGCTCACGCCACCCGCGATGACCAAAGTGGTTAGCCCGGTTTGGTCCAGGGCTCTCTCGCACTTAATTCTTATGGTGTCGACTACAGCCTCTTGGAATGCTGTTGCAATATCGGCTTTGTCTTGCTCATTTAGGCTATTGATTGACTTTAAGGTATTGAGGGTAAATGTCTTTAAACCGCTAAAGCTGAAATTTAGGCCCGGTTTGTTGGTCATCGGACGGGGGAAGTGAAATCTTTTAGGNTTACCTTTTTTCGCGATTTCTGCGATCGCCGGTCCNCCCGGATAAGGTAAACCAAGCATCTTGGCCACTTTGTCAAAAGCTTCTCCTGCAGCATCATCTTGGGAGTCGCCCAGCAGTTCATAATTTTGTGGTTTGCGGCACGTCATAANTTGAGTGTGACCGCCAGATACAAGAAGAGCTACAAATGGATACTCAGGAGCCTCTTCAGCGAGTCTGGCCGCAACCATATGACCCTCCATGTGATGGATACCTAAGGCTGGAATATTCCAAGCAAACGCGAGGGACTTGGCAACGGANGCACCAACCAGCAATGCGCCGATTAGGCCTGGTCCGGCTGTGTANGCGATAGCATCAATGTCGGTAGGGCTAAGTCCGGCTTCCTTTATAACTTGATCGATCATGGGTAAAGTTCGCCTGATATGGTCTCTAGAAGCCAGTTCGGGCACGACACCGCCGTATTTTCGGTGCAATTCGACTTGACTATATAGTTGATTAGCGAGCAACCCTAAGCTATCGCTATAAATCGCGACGCCGGTTTCATCACAGGAAGTTTCTATGCCAATAACGTTCATGTTTTATTCAAATAGTTGGTAATATTTTTAANACTTTTTTACTCGGCGNTTCCTGCGTTTTCATACTACGGGTCTGTTTCTTTTGGGTCTGTGNCNNGCNTGATTTGAACAGGCAGGCATACTACTGATTTTTATAAAAAAAATCTGCTAAATAGCCTATGTCTTTGCGATCTCTCGCGCTTTGCATTTGAGATAGTTTGCCGATAAACTCCGCGTCCTTCTAAATAGTCCATGGATTGTCGACTTAATGCCCTACGTTAAAGTCAAAGAAAACGAACCTTTTGACATTGCTCTACGTCGATTTAAGAGGTCCTGCGAAAAAGCAGGAATACTCGCAGAAGTTCGTCGCCGAGAGTTCTATGAAAAGCCGACTTCAGTACGCAAGCGAAAGGCAGCAGCNGCGGTCAAACGNCATGCCAAGAAAGTACAGNGAGAAACGCGTAGAATGGAACGTCTTTACTAGCTAAANNGCGCTGCGCGAATCGCGNGGCCCNTGANTCATGNCCGAAACTATCATCGAAAGAGTCAAAAACGAAGTCAAGGTCGCTATGAAAGCGCGGGACAAGGATAGGCTTGCTGCTCTTCGACTTATGATGGCTGAGTTTAAGCGAATAGAAGTCGATGAAAGAATCGAACTGGAAGATACCAGGGCGCTAGCTATATTGGATAAAATGACCAAACAGCGTAAAGACTCTCAAATCCAGTTCAGAGATGCAGGCCGCTCAGACCTAGAGGCGAAAGAAGCATTGGAANTTGCGATTATCGCTGAATTTATGCCCGAACAGCTCAGCGCAGAGTCTATAGAGCAGCTTGTGGNGAAAGCGATTGGTCAAGCCGGCGCAAGCAGTATGCAGGATATGGGTAAAGTCATGACACAANTGAAGCCTTTGGTTCAGGGTAAGGCGGACATGAGTCAGGTGTCNTCTCTCGTTAAGGCTCGACTGACTTGAGACTTTGCATGTATTGATCATCAAGCTTNAGAGCTTNACTATTGCACTTCACAGTGCGGTAGTGACATCCTTCTCATCCAAGAATTACACAAATACCGGGATCAGATATAGTGATACCTCCGGAATTTATCGATGACGTCATAGCTCGCACCGATATCGTTGAGATTATTGAGTCGCGAGTTTCTCTAAAGAAGACGGGTCAGAACTATACAGGCCTTTGTCCTTTTCATCAGGAAAAGACACCTTCTTTTTCCGTCAGTCAGGAAAAACAGTTTTATTACTGTTTCGGCTGTCAGGCATCTGGTTCAGCACTAAAGTTTCTGATGGAATTTGATNGAATGGACTTTGTCCAAGCTGTAGAGCATTTAGCGCAACGCGTTGGGATGGAGGTTCCGCGTGAGGGGCGTAAAGACAGCGTTGTATCGGAAAAGCGTAAGTCCATCTATGAGATGCTGGATCAGTCTGCGATCTTTTATCGAGAACAGTTGAGGAAGAGCGACTCTCGAGGTAGGGCTGTCGATTATCTTAAGGGCCGTGGTTTGTCTGGAGAAATAGCCCAGGCCTTCGCTATCGGTTATGCGCCTCCGGGTTGGGATAATTTGCTGAAGCAACTGGCTGTCTCGAATGCAGACAGGCAGGTGCTCATCGATAGTGGCATGCTGANCGACATACCCGANGAAAATAAGACTTATGATCGTTTCCGAGATCGAGTTATGTTCCCNATTAGGGATTTGCGTGGCCGGACCATCGCTTTTGGAGGACGGGTGATCGATGATNAAGCTAAGCCAAAATATTTGAATTCGCCGGAAACAGTCGTATTCCGTAAAGGTCGAGAATTGTATGGCCTCTTCGAGGCTCGTCGCCGTGAGCGCAATCTTAGTCGACTGATTGTTGTTGAGGGCTACATGGATGTAGTTGCTTTGGCGCAGCACGGGATTAACGGATGCGTGGCGACGCTAGGTACGGCAACCAGTACCGATCACATAGAGCGGATGTTTCGTATAGTNAAGACNATCGTGTTCTGCTTTGACGGTGATGCGGCAGGGCGGAATGCTGCCTGGAAAGCTTTGCTAGCGGCGATTCCNGCGATGGAGGATGGTTGTATGGCTAAATTTCTTTTCTTGCCCGATGGTGAAGACCCGGANACGTATGTCAGGCAATTCGGACCAAAAGCGTTTGAAGCTGAATTTGAAAAAGCCGTTGGTTTTACNGAGTTTTTCTTCCTACATCTTGAGTCGACGGTCGATNCCAANACGACAGAAGGTAAAGCCGCCTTGAGCAAAATGGCCGTGCCGCTTATACGTGGATTGCCTGGTGGCGTATTCAAGCAATTAGTTATCAAGCAGTTGTCAAATCGAACCGGGCTGGATANCGACAAACTTATTCGGACCACAGGGCTTGATAGCCAACCTGAGCGGGCTCCGCCGANGGCGCGGTATAATAGTCGAGCCACGACNCAGAGGCAGCTTAAGTTGTCAAGGCTGGCAGAATATGCGCTCCAGCTACTCCTCCGACGCCCGGTGATGACTTCGCTCGTAACTGAATCTACGATCTCGAGANTGGATGGTCGTCCTGAATGGCAAATCCTTGTGGAGCTNATTAGGTGGGCACAAGAGGCGAAGGATACGTCAACTATTTTGTTGCTCAGTCACTATCAGGACACCCCATATTTTGACTATCTTAAACAACTAGCAGAGCAGGACTTAGTTCTATCCGCCGATCAGTTAGATAATGAATTCCTGACAACCCTTGAAAAAATGCTGCTTGAGGCAGAATTCGAGCAAAAACAAAGGGTTGTGGATGATCTCATCGACAAACCTTTATCCAATTTGACGCCAGCTGAACGCCTTATGCTGCAAAATCATCTGAAAANATAGAGCACCGNATGCCTCTCATTCACTNATATTTGCGCCAGTTATGGTCTCCGNCGCTTGATATCAATAGTGGAATACGACTATTTCGATGGCTATAATGCTGGGCCCTCAAAAAAGTCATATGCTAGGGAAAGTTATGTCTAGTGGTCTAGCGCAACAGCAATCGCGGTTAAAGGAGCTCATCAGCAGAGGTCGGGAACAAGGTTATCTGACCTACGGTGAGGTCAACGACCATCTGCCAGATGAAATTACGGATCCGGAACAGATTGAAGACATCATTGGTATGATCAATGATATGGGGATAGCTGTGCACGAGAGTGCTCCGGAGAGTGACGACCTTCTGGTCGAGGGCGATTCAACGGACGAGCTTGCTGCTGAAGAGGCGGCNGCAGTTCTTGTTGCGGTAGAAAATGAAGCGGGTAGAACAACAGATCCTGTCCGTATGTATATGCGGGAGATGGGCACGGTCGAACTTCTNACAAGAGAGGGAGAGATCGTCATNGCCAAACGTATNGAAGAAGGTATTCGAGATGTTCTAAANGCGGTCGCTCAATTCCCTGGGGTAGTCGAACTAACGCTTGCAGAGTACGCGGCNACCCAGGAAGAAGAGGGTANGCTCGATGATTTGCTGATTGGTTTCTTGGATCCGGCAGAATACGTTGCNCCAGCGGCTCAGGTGTTACCNGGACAGCAGAAGGACGACGACGATAGTGCTGAGGAAGAAAAAGGAGCTGATCCTGCATTGGCTGCAGAACGCA
>NZNP01000035.1 GCA_002694945.1 Gammaproteobacteria bacterium | reverse complement strand
TTGTAGTGATCGTCTCTAATGACATTAACGCACGCTTCTTCCATATCTAATCCAAGGACATCCTCGACCGGTGAATGTCGAAAATCATATTCGTAACATGCAGCTGAACGCCAGGATCTTAAACCCTCTCCAGTAAGCGCACCTAACAAAGATCGGCCATCACATTGTCTCGGGACCTCCGTCCCAAGCAGCTCCATCAAAGTGGGGAAAATATCAACGTGTTCTGTGAACTCGTCACAAATTGCAGGGCTTACCCCAGGACCTGCAATTATCAAAGGGATATGGAATGATTGGTCGAAGAAACCGGCCTTTCCATAAAGCCAGTGATCGCCCATCTGCTCACCATGGTCGCTAGTGAATATGAAAATGGTGTTATTCCAACGCCCTTGTTCTCTCAAGGTCGCTATAAGACGGCCCATATTGTCATCAACTTCACTCATCAGACCATAGTAGCTAGCCTGCAATTTCCTATGTCGATTGTCATCGGCATGTCGCTGATTCCTCTCACTGGACAGGTGCTCGCGTAACCAAGGATGCAATCTCTGCTCCTCAGACACTGTTGCTCGGCCAACAGGTTCAGGCAGATCATCTGGAGAGTAAAGCGCGTGGTAAGGTGATGGTGCAACCCAAGGCGGGTGAGGAGCGCGCAAAGACAAATGGACACACCAAGGTTCCTGGCTATCCAAAATGTGCGTTAGAGCTCGATCAACCAGAAAGTGAGTATCTGTGTGTTCAGGGCTAATGGCCAAAGGCGAAGGCGTAAACGCCGAAAACTCTTCGGGTTGACGCATCGAATAGGTCGCGCCATCAATTTCAGGCACTGCATAACCCTTTTCAAGTAGGTAGGCTCGCCAATCAGGGCAGAGGGTTCCCATATCGATTATGGGTCGGATACCTGGGAGCAGGCCTTCGTCATTGCGAAGGCCTGGATGCTCGGGTTCGACGCCCCTAGGATCCATAGAGGTGTGCGTGTACCCAAATAACACCGGATCATAACCGATGCGCCGCAATTCCAAAGCCCAATTACTGAATCGTATGTCCAATGGAGTTCCATTGGTACCCGAGCGATGATTGTGTAGATATAACCCGGTATGCAGGCAAGCCCGACTGGGTCCACATGGAACAGCATTGGCGAAATGCTTTCTGAACTGGACAGCTTCGGACGCTAGCGCATCCAAATGCGGGGTTCTAACAACCGGGTGGCCCAAACTGGACAAACAATCGCCTCGCCACTGATCCGCCGTAATTAGCAGAACATTGGGTCGGGTTAGAGCTTTATTCAATATTCTACTCAGTTACTTATTTCAGACAGAGCGTTACTCAGGGCTTTAAACGCGGCTTTGTTGGCGTTGACAATCGTTTCCTTGTCTGGTGCCTCCTCACTGATGTCACCCATCTCAGCCAATGCGGTGTGTACCTCATCATGATAAGGCACCTTAGTCATCTGCCCCATCCAGCGTTGGACATTTGGAAAGGCCGAAAGGTCATAGACATTCGTAAACTGCGGCTGCGCCTGACCTAACTCAGAGTAGGCCGCGAAGTCCGCCAACGTCAATTCGTCACCGATAATGAAGCGATTATCCGAGAGAAAATATTCTTCCAGCGTACGTAACGCATTGGTCACTGTTCTCCGCGCGCCCGCCTGAATAATCTCAGGGATATCAAGATCCTTCCTGATTTTCGGAGCCACTAGTCCAAGAGACGTCTCCCGAACATTACGATGATGATAATGCAGATAC
This sequence comes from Gammaproteobacteria bacterium, assembly GCA_002694945.1. GTDB lineage: Bacteria > Pseudomonadota > Gammaproteobacteria > Pseudomonadales > Azotimanducaceae > UBA9659. Next base: position 62,189 of record NZNP01000035.1, on the reverse strand, counting down.
TGATCAACACGGGCACGCTGCTGCTCNTCTGATGGATAGACATCGGTCCAGCCATGAACGCGCGATAAGTAAGTCATGATCGCATGCGCCTCGCCTAGCGTGAAGCCCGTAGCGGGCTCCTCTATAGTCGGAATAGTCCCGCCTGGGTTCTTCGCCAGATAATTCGGATTACGAGATCCATTATCACCCTTGGATCCGGGATTGATCATAACGAGTTCAAACGGAAGGCGCTTGAATAGCATGAGCCACATAACCGCTCTTACGGGCTGCGAGAAGGGTACACCATACAAAATCAGGGACTGCATAAAGGGTTTCCAGCTTTCAAAAGCACGAGGTTCTCCAACTTCCCATTAAAGATCAAGTTCTCATGAGGAAACAGCGGTGCTCATGTTTTTGTGCTATACACGCTAACAGTCCGAAACGCAGCAGGGTAAGAGGATCATATGGACATACTAAATGGGATACGCGTACTGGATTTCGGGCGATATATCGCAGGCCCATTCTGCGGCGCTTTGCTCGGCGACTTGGGTGCTGATGTCATCCGCATCGAAAAAATAACAGGTAGCGAAGATCGATATACTACGCCGGTTAACCCAGGCGATCCGGCGGGGGGAGGTCGGCGCTAACTTTCTACATCTGAATCGCAACAAGCGAGGNATGACTTTAAACCCCAAAAAAAATGGTGCTGAGGANGTCTTGAGACGATTGATCGCTCGAACAGATGTCATCATTGCTAACCTACCNCAATCGGGNCTAAAGGACATCGGTATCGATTACAATTCTTTAACTCAGATAAAAGCAGATATTATCCTCGCCAGCAGCAGCGCCTTCGGCACCGGCGGACCATATCTCGACAAAGTCGGTTTTGATGGCGTCGCGCAAGCCATGTCCGGCAATATGCATATGACCGGCCCAGCTGATCAACCAACGAGAAGTTTCAACCCTTACGTCGATTTCACAACCGGGGCCTTAAATACGATCGCTGTACTCAGCGCCCTCATGCATCGCNATGCAACGGGCGAAGGTCAGGAAGTTCAGGGCGCACTATTAGCATCGGCACTTACAGTAGGAGGNGCCTCTCTTATCGAAGAAGCCATGACTGGTATTGGCCGGGAAGCCAGTAGCAATCGAGGTCAGACTNCTGCTCCTTCTGACACTTTTAAAACTCTNGATGGCTGGGTTTTAGTCAGCGCAGTTGGCCAACCACTNTATGAGCGTTGGGCCAAACTCATGGGCGAAGATGAATGGTTGAACGATAAACGATTTGCCACAGACGCGAGCCGGGGTGCGCACAGCGTCCTCATCAGCGAACGCATGCAGGCCTGGACTATCGAACGAACGAACGACGAGGTCATTAAGTCGCTTGAACAAGCGAGAATACCGTGTGGGGAAGTGTTAGCTCCAAAGGAAACCTTAANTCACCCTCAGGTCGGAGCGATGGNTTATTTNGAAGACGTTGATTACCCGGGGATTGGCCTTTTTCCTATGCCTCGATTGCCGATCGAATTTAGCAAACTTACTCGGGATGCATCGAGGCCTCCACCTACCCTTGGTCAGCACACCGAGGAAATTCTCAAGGAACTAGACTTCACCTCAAACGAAATAAAAGNATTCCGAGATCAACGCATCATCTAGCATGCGAAAACATTGAAAAAGTCANGCTGGAAACTNTTCAATACNTGATCNATGAATGCNTAAGCATAAACCTAGCAGATGCTTNTTTACCTGANNCACACTAGTCAACAAATCGTGAAAGATCTGCAGACAAACGACGTCATGGTATGCTCCGAAAATGTCCTAGTGCTATAGCGAAGTAGAAATGATCGAGACGCAGATTAACATCCAAACACCAGACGGCGACATGACTACCTTCGAGTATCATCCAGAGGAGGGAGGACCGTACCCTGTCGTGTTCTATCTAATGGACGCACCAAGTATTCGTCCGGCTTTGAAGGATATGGCGTCAAGACTGGCCTCGGCCGGCTATTACGTACTAATGCCCTTTCTTTACTACCGAGACAGTTTTTATAAGGAATTCGGCACTAGCGACACAGAGATGCACGAGCGCCGGGAACTCATGCAGGGTGTAACCCGAGATCGAATGATGGTGGACGCCAAAGCCCTGTTGAGTCATGCCAAAAATAATTCGATGGCCGACCCCAGCGGAAAATTCGGCGCTGTAGGGTTTTGTATGAGCGGCCCNCTTGTCCTAGGTCTGGCACAGCGNATGCCCGAGCAGGTCGCTGCTATCGCCTCTATNCACGGCGCCTGGGTGGTTACAGATAAAGACGATTCACCACATCTGGATATTGATCAGATTAAAGCAGAGGTCTATTTCGCTTGGGCAGACGAAGATCCCACTGCAACNGCTGAAGAGCGAGAAATCATGGATGCGGCNATGGCCGCCGAGAACCTGAACTATCGCATCGACTTTATGCCTGGCGCCCTTCACGGGTTCGCCCCACCGGGCGGAGANCGCTACAATCGAGAAGCTTCTGAACGTCATTGGGAATGCGTCCACGCTTTATTTAAACGCAATCTTTAGACCGCCCAATAACGAGGAAAAAATTTGAAGAAGCAGCTTTAAACAAATTATTAAGGGAACCACATGTCCGATACCTGCGATTTCGTCATGAACCAGACTATGCTGAGAATCAAAGACCCAGAAATCTCGATTCCCTTTTACCGCGATGTGCTGGGCATGACATTAATAGACCGATTTGACTTTCCAGATATGTCTTTCAGTCTTTACTTTATGGGTTATCCTTCCGGCGAAATCCCCGAGGACGGAGCAACAAGAGCCAAGTGGCTGTTCGAGCAACCTGCCTTGCTCGAACTTACCCATAATCACGGCACAGAAAACGAATCAGGGAAGCCTTATCACAGTGGCAATGACGACCCTCGGGGCTTTGGTCACATCGGCATCTCGGTTCCAGATGTATATGCTGCTTGTAATCGCTTTGATGAACTAAACGTTACCTACGTCAAGCGGCCTGACGAAGGCAATATGAAAGGCCTAGCTTTCATCCAAGACCCTGACGGCTATTGGATCGAGATCCTATCCTCTGCAGGGCTGCGCGATCTAATTCTAGGCAGCTGATTGTGTCGCCTTTGCCGCATCTCTCATGCGGGTTAGCTCTTCCCAACCCATGTAATTTGTAAGACCCTCGTCGTCGAAGAAAACAATCGGGCCCTCGCAAACGAAAAGATATTCAGTATCTTCCAATGCTACCGTTGCGTCGTGGAGCACGCCATTAGGCTCATAATCATAGTCACCAGCGCTGAGAATACCATCACGGACCTGTAATTTGCCCTTCAGAACGTATGTATGAGCGTCAGAAAGATGCTTATGCGGTGCGGCTGTGTAACCCGCGGACCAGCGGAACAAAGCCACCCAACGACCTGTCTCAGCCCCTGTCCACAATACCTTCATCCAGGCCATACCTGGTTCTGTTTCTATCCATGGTTCGTCGGCACGAACAATAATGTCCGCAAGTTGATCGTTGATCGGTGTAAGATCCTGCTTCGCCATTACGACTCTCCCTCAGTTTTTACTCTTTCTAGATTAAGACATCCAGCTTGTAAAAGCTCTGCTCTATGCTTGTTTATTAGAAAGTAATTAAAAAAACCTTCTAAATTTTTNCGTACAAGTGGTGCATAACATTTCAAGTTACTCTTTTTTACCACGCCTTCCCATATCAAAGATTGATATTTCTGATAACACCCGTTTTCAACATGGGAAAGTTTGCAGGTTGATAGGTCATAACAATTGCCCGACGAGCTTCATCAGTATGATTCGGACTAGAACCATGTATGGTATGCGCATCAAACAACGCAATAGAACCCGCCGTCAGCGCCAAAGATACGGCATCCTCTTCACTGAAACAGTTAGGTTCAGTAAAGAACCCGCCCAATTGACTCCCATCCGCTGTGCCGGGTAAACAGCCTCTGTGATGACTGCGATCAATCACTTTAAGGCAACCATTAGCTTCGGTCGCATCATCGAACGCTAGGTAAACATTTGGTAAACGATCAACATGGTCACAATTATGAATCCAGTAAGGTGAGTCCTGGTGCCAACCAAAGCCTGAGCCTTCGCGCCCCCGCTTTAGATTCAACTTATTCGTCCAAATACTGATGTGCCCACCCAAAATCGACCGGACAGGCGAAACAATGCGCTTATCAGCGACCAAGTCATCGAGTTCAGGGTGCAGATGCTGGACGGGTTCGATCACACGTATCGTCTCAGAACCAGGCGAATGCTCAAACTGAACAGTCATATGACCTATATCTACAAAGCGCTTTCCATCCAATATATAGGTTTGCCCATCTCTCGTCTGATCAAAGGCTTTCCGAACTGCCGTCTCAACACTCCGACGCAATCGTTCCACCTCCTCCGTGGAGAAGACATCTCTGCGAACCAGATAACCATGCTCCCGGTAAAATGTCAGCTCATCACTCTCTAACGAAAAATCACTCATGAGGGGAAGTTTGCAGTATTCTTGAGGACATGAACACTTCAGAACATGTGGCCGCTCTTAGAGAGCAAGGCTACACAGTCATAGAAAAGCTTCTCATAGATAACGAAATAAACCGTCTCAAATCCGCGCTTGAGCCGTGGTTAAACGGACAGCTCATGGGGCGCAATAATTTCGAAGGTGAAAAAAGCGAACGGGTCTATGCTCTCCTNGCAAAGCATCCCGACTTTGNTCTTCTTGTAGAACACAAAAAAATTCTCGCNATTCTCGACGAGATGCTAGAACCAGATTATTTACTGTCGGCAAACCTCGCCATAAACGTTCACCCGGGAGAAACGCCTCAACCTTTTCANCATGATAACAACGGTGGGTCCTTCGGCGTTGCTGGTGTTACTCATGGCATCAGCGTTATCTGGAATTTGGATGAATTCACGGAAAACAACGGCGCCACCGAGATCATCCCGGGCAGCCATCGATTCGTACACGAAGTNCCAGCAGCAGATAATGCCATTAAAGTCACNATGCCCGCNGGATCAGCGCTGGTATTTTCAGGATCACTGGTTCACCGCGGCGGCGCAAATCTAACCGACAGACCTCGACTCGCTATCACACCACAATACTGTCAGCCATGGCTTCGCCAATTGGAAAATATGGTTTTGAGTGTTCCGCCGCAACTGGCCTCCAAACTGTCTCCTAGAGTCCAGTCTCTTCTTGGTTATAGCGTTCGATCGCCCAGTTTCATGGGATACGTCGATGGTATGCACCCTAAACGATTAATTGATGCCCACTACGAAGGAAGNAAAGCACGAGGACTGACATCATGAATAGTGAAGATCTTTCATTCTTTGATCTTGTTGGCAATGTTCGCGCGATGAGACGCCTTAAACCTGACCCCGTGCCGATGGAACTAGTCTGGAAGGTGCTGAATGCAGGTGTCAAAGCTGCTTCTGGTCAGAACAAGCAACCCTGGAAGTTCGTGTTACTAACCGACTCTGAGAAAAAAAACTGGTTCGCGACACGGTATAAAGCGGCCATCGAATCACGATTCCCAGCGGCGGCTAATAGACAAGAGATACCAAGTGAGAAGCTCCACCCCGATACCCGCGCCCTCTTCTACCAAATGGATCATATGCATGAGTTTCCCTACCTTCTGTTAATCTGCGGNGAACGAGATTGGCCNTTNAAAGTTCCAGAAGCCGACAGAGTTGGTCTAGCGCCACCTAATTACGGAGCCGTCTATCCTTGCGCNCAGAATATACTANTGGCTTGTNGAGCAGTCGGATTGGGAGCAGCGCTGACAACCATGCANCAAGTTTTTGAGGATGAACTTCATCATTATCTCGAGATACCCGATAGCTTTGGCGTTGTGGTCACAATGCCGATAGGATGGCCTATGGGCAAATTTGGTCCGGTCAGACGCATCCCTGCCGAAGAAAAGACCTTTATCAACGAATGGGGTAAAACAACCTAATCATTTAAAGTCGCCTTNAAGGAATCGATAAAAAGCAGGGTTTACCCACACCTGATGAATTCTAGTTTCGAAACCGAGGTGAGAAAAAANCNCTCTGACCGCCANACTTCTATCAAGCGTCACCGTNAGAGTCGCTTCTAACTCACCAGAACCAATAANAACTAGGGAGATCGGNTCNAAACCGTCTAAGGGTGCNTCAGTGTAATAAAAAGGCTGCCACCAGGCATCTGCGATTATCCCTTCCTCTGATTTGGAGTCCCGCTTAGCATGATTCAAAATAAGCTGATGAAATCTAGCTCGGTCTTCAGCCACGTCGAAATGAAACAAAACCGCCAGTTCTTCTCCTTCTACTAAACTTAGTCCGCTTAGTAATGTCCTAATCTTACTGGAGCCACTGCCCCAGCCATCCCGGTACAAGAAAGCACTGACCTTAGGAGTGACATAAACCCAGGCAGACAATTTTTCAGCAGCCAACAACGCGAAGAGCTGTCTGAGATGTCTAGCACTAGAGTGAGAGTAAATGAAAGTTTGTCCGGGGGGGAAGCCATCATAAACCGCCCTGCTCCGGATGTCGTAACCTGTAATAACACCCTTCGCTAAGCTATCAGCCAAGGCCTCTATAAGATGCTGGTCTTTTAGCAAATCGTGTTCCCATTTTCTTCCCAAGGCAAGCGGTAGACTTACATCGCCTACTTTCCCAACTCTAGCAGGATGGTTTGTCTGAATTATGTTCAGATACGCATCTAATTTCGATGCAACGCGATCTGGATCAGCACAATCATCAGGAGTTAGGGCCCCCAAGGACAACAGTGCAGCAACAGCGCGCCGATCGGTAGCTGAGAGGCCGAGTTCCTGTCCCGCTAACAATCGATTCACTTGGCGTTCGCTATAACTAGCCGCCAGTTCCTCCAATTCAAGAGACTCTAGGGCCTCCACTGGTGTCAAAGCATGCACACCAGTTGAGTATAAAACCAACAATAGAAAACTAAGGGCCAATTAGTCTTCCATCGGCTGGCCGATCAAAGTCGCCTTGTCGAAATTTATCAACATCGATAAGCATCGGATCAACGGTTCGAGAAGACGTGTGCTCATGAACACAGACTCTTTCGAGTATACGCCACTCTCCAACCCGTTTTTGATAAAGGTCAAGATACCGGCCATGCCATGTGTCTAGTACATCAGCATCCTTTTGATAAAGATAGCTGACATTATAAATCTCACCCCTAGCATGCCGCCCATCAGTTTCGAGAGTAATTGTATGATTGAAAATACAGTGAGCGGTCGACCGCCAACGGAGGTGGCCAACCATGCAGTGCTCAGCGAACTCCCAAGCATTTCCCACGAAAGTTCCATGATCGTCTGTTGCATCAGACCAATAGGCGGACTTCATCTCTTCGACATCAAGGCGATCAACCCCGCGGCAATAACGCCGAGCCACATCCCGAATAGATTCTAGATCTACCAGCTGATCAATCGTGTAGTTCATCAAACGAAATTCACTGTTATGAGATGCTCTAATATAACGCAGATTGTCACATCCACCGGATTTTTCCTACACTGTCTCAAATGGACTGCAGCGTCAAAGCTAGGAGGAGAACTTGAAAAAACCGACCGATCGGACAGTGTTCCAGAATGCCTGGGTTGTAAAAGACATCGAAATCGCGTGCCTAAGGTGGGCAGACGAGATGGGGGTTGGCCCTTTTTTTCTGAATGAATATCCTGCCGGCACCTTCTCCGATGTTACCTATCGAGGAGAACCTGCAGATCTTGCAATGAAGGTTGCAATCGCACAGGCTGGACCCGTACAAATAGAACTCATAGAACCTATAACGGAGCAATGTGCATACCGAGATAGCGTTCCCAAGGGTTCAGAAGGATTTCACCACATGTGCGTCTGGACATTAGATTTCGACGCCGATCGAAGCTATTTCGAAAGTTTTGGTTATGAAACAGCCAATTCAGGACGGATCAAAAGCAATGATTTCGCTTATTTTGATACAAGACCTCTGATGGGCTGCATGCTCGAAGTCATAACTCAGAACCCCCAAACACAGGCAAGATTCGCCATGATCGCTGAGGCGGCTAAAGACTGGGATGGCAAGGATCCCATCAGATGAATGAAATGAAGGACAAAGTCGTTCTCATTACCGGGGCGACATCTGGCATCGGATTTGCGACCGCGATGTACCTGGCTAAACTTGGGGCAAATGTAGTCGGGACAGCAAGACACGAAACCGACCTAGTTACCGAATTAAAGAAGGTCGGCGCCAGAGGCGCGCTACTTTTACAGGCCGACATGACCCAAGAAGACGAAGTACGCAATATGATAAATGAGACCATTGAGGCATTCGGCCAATTAGACTGTGCCTTCAACAATGCCGGTATCTTTATTCACGAGGCGTCACTAGAGGAACACTTGACGGATACCTGGCACGACGTCATTACATCTAATCTAACCAGCATCTACTTATGCATGAAATACGAGATTAATGCTATGCGTAGGACAGAGCATGGCGGGGTGGTAATAAACAATGCATCAGTTGTCGGACATCGTGGCTCAGCAGCATCAGGCATCGCTTATACAACAGCAAAACACGGAGTCATTGGCCTGACCCGTCAAGCAGCCATAACTTATGCAACCTCAGGTATACGCATCAATGCGATCTCACCAGGCCCCACCTTAACGCCTGCCACAAGCCCCGGGATCGATCTGAAGGATTCAGCTTCTAGAGCTAAAATCGGGCAATTAAACCCAACCGAACAGATGGTACCCATCGAGACCATAGCAGCAACCGTTGCCTTTTTATGTTCTGATCAGGCAAAGGGCATTAATGGTCATGATATCCCTATCGATGGCGGCCAACTGGCAAAACTTTAAGGAGAGATTTATGAGCGATTCGATCAACTATCGACCCATTACAGCTGAACGCTACATTTCTCACGATTATATGCTAAAGGAACGCGAAAAAATCTGGGCACGAACATGGTTAGTAGCGGGTCTGGTTCAAGATGTAGAGGAACCCGGCGATTTTTTTGTCTTCGATCTAGAGCCAGAATCGATCATCGTATCGCGCTCTGAGACCGGGGAACTTAACGCATTTTTCAATGTTTGCCAGCATCGCGGCGCACGCGTTCTCTTGACCGAACGCGGCAACATGGCCGCTTATACCTGTCCCTACCACGGCTGGGTCTACAATAACGACGGTGATCTTGCTTTTGTTCCGGATGAGGACCGATTCAGTCGCGGCTTACCTAAGGACAGACTAGGCCTCAAGGCAATTCGTGTCGATACCTGGGGCGGTATGGTCTGGATATGTATGGATTCAGAGGCACCTTCACTCCAGGACTATCTAGGTCCAGTCATGGATTTGGTAAGTCCTTTCAGGCCTGAGGATATGCGTCTGGTAGAAGACCAAACCTGCCGTCTTGAATGCAACTGGAAAGCTGTGTTCGATAATTTTGGCGAGCTTTATCATGTTGAACATATTCATCCACAACACGAGTTAATTTTCGATTGCCCAACCTCAACCGCTGAATATTTTCCTTATGGCCATACTCGCGTCCTCATAGACGGCTTCACTGTGAATTCAAGACTGCCGATCCCTGAAGAAGTGCCAGCAACTCAATGGGCTCAATTAGAGGCCCTGGGAATGGATAAAGATGATTACAAAGGGCGGGTGCTTGACGTCCGTCAAGATATACAGATCAAAAAACGAGAAATGGGACCAGCTCTAGGTTACAACTATGACCTGCTGTCCGACGAACAGCTCTCAGATATCGTCCAATATAATATTTTCCCAAATGCTGTGCTGGTCCTACAACCCGAGGAATTTTGGATCCTGCGGTCGCGGCCAAGAGCTGGGGATCCGAACAAATGCTACTGGGATAAACTCGCACTCCGGATGTTGCCAGATATAGAAATCAAGAAAAACGCCAAAATAAAGTTTCCACCACTACAGAACAGAGCTAACGTTTCGTTCAACCTAGATCAGACAGGAGATGGCGCTGCTCGTCCAGAACATGATGAGTTTGATCAAGAGGCGATCATCGCGGGTGAGAAAACGATGACCATAACCTTAGATCAGGACATCCATCTGATTCGAGATGTTCAACGCGGCATGCACTCTAGAGGCTTTGGCGAAGCCTGGTTGTGCGACGACGAGTCTCGCATTCAGCACTACCACAACACTATTGATACATTCATGTGCGACTAGCTAGCTGGGAATACTCGCCTCTTCCACGCCGGCCCGCCTGGCAGCATCACAGATGCCAATCCAGCTTTGCTCGTCAACGGGTATTCCTGTGGCAAGGCGTTCAGCTTTAGATTCCCGCTCGGGTTCTCCGGGCAACCTAACTCGATCTACTCCAACAGCTGGATCAGCAGCATGCAGCCAGTCAGCCATAGCCTCTACTTCTCGTCGAAAATTTGCAACGCCGCCAAAAATATCGGGCTCAACGATAAAAGTCAGCATGTGGTTCACTGTCATATCCTTCTGCTTGCCAACATCAGCCATAGTCCACTCACCGGCAAGACCCCCACCCAGCAACTCACAGATTAAAGCTAACCCATANCCCTTGTGCATCCCGAAAGGTGCCAATGAGCCACCTGCCTCAAGAACGGCAGGATCAGCAGAGGGTGACCCTTCCTTATCAAAAAGTGAGCCTGGCGGGACCTCATCNCCTNTCATCCGAGCCACCCTGGCTTTACCGTAAGCAATNGCACTCGTGGCCATGTCAAGAATAATTGGATCACCCTCTGTGGGGATGGCGCAGCAGAATGGGTTTGTCTGCATGCGCTTATCACGACCTCCCCATGGCGATACAAAGGGAGGATGTCCAACCACGTTTACAAAATGAAGAGAAACCAATCCGGCCTCTGCTACCAACTCGCCATAGGTACCAATCCGGCCGAGGTGGTAATTATTCCTAGCGCCGGCACAGACCATCCCATGAGAACGCGCTCTTTCGATCGCCTGCTCAGTTGACTGACGTCCAACTACCTGACCAAAACCAAAATTGTTATCAAACAGCATAACGGCACCAGAATCTTGTGCTAGCACGGCGTCCTGATTTACTTTTAGGTATCCCTTTTCTGCTCCATAAACATAAGTAGGTATCATTCCGACACCATGCGAGTCGTGTCCCTTGAGATTAGCTTCAACCAAGTGGCTGGCTACCGTGGTGGCCCGTTCCGAAGTAGCTCCCAAGGACAAGAAAATCTTGCTCGCAAAGTCCGTCAGCGGTTCAGCATCAATTAACATTTAAAAAGTCCTCTTATCCAATGCCTGGATTGCTATTTTTTCTGTTTTATTTGGCTTTAACTCTGTCTATCTGGCCGTTTTCTCAACTTCTTTTAACCTATGTCACTTTTACCTTTCTTGCCAAAGCCCCTGCGCAAAGCCGCTCGCGTCCAGTCGTTTATAACTAGTTTACTAAAACNGGATTCCTGTCTCGCCTTTTACAACTTCCTTTATAAACTTTTCGCGCAAATCTTNTTTTAGNGAGCATCANTAAAANCCAAACGAATCGATAGTAAATCTAGTCCCATCGTGTTTACGTCCATAACANCCGCATACTCATGCAATACCTGTGGTAAAGTCCAGNNGTGCAAATTCAGTTTGACAATAGCTACGCAAGGTTACCCGAACGATTTTTTTCCCGACAGGCTCCTGAACCTGTCGCCAATCCATCACTCATTAAGATTAATCAACCGCTGGCAGAGCGACTGAACATAGACACCGATTGGCTCTCCTCCCAAGCTGGAGTCGCGATGCTATCCGGCAACGCTCTCCCCGATGGGTCCGACCCTATCGCGACTGTCTATGCCGGTCATCAATTTGGTTCTTGGAACCCTCAGCTAGGCGACGGCCGAGCAGTTTTATTGGGGGAGATTATCGGAAAAGACACAGAGCGCTATGATCTTCAACTTAAAGGCGCCGGTCAAACTCCTTATTCTCGGATGGGCGATGGACGATCTCCGCTCGGACCGGTGCTACGCGAATATCTAATTAGTGAAGCAATGGCTGCACTGAATATACCAACGAGTCGAGCTTTGGCAGCCGTTAATACCGGTGAGACTGTCTACCGCGAAGAGGCATTACCTGGCGCGGTGCTGGCCCGAGTGGCTAGAAGCCACATTCGTATTGGCACATTGCAATATTTCGCGGCACGAGAAGACCACGAGGCATTGAGATTACTTGTCGAGCACGTTCTAAAACGCCACTTCCCAAAGACCGAACGCGAAGGGAACCCTGCACTCTCTCTTCTGAATGCTGTAATGCAGGCTCAAGCCAAACTTATTGTTAAGTGGCAGATGGTAGGCTTTATTCATGGCGTAATGAACACAGACAACATGTTGTTGTCCGGTGAGACCATTGATTACGGGCCTTGCGCTTTTATAGATAACTACGACCCTGAAACGGTCTTCAGTTCAATCGATCATGGGGGACGATACGCTTATCGGAACCAACCAAGCATTGCTCATTGGAATCTCGCCTGCCTAGCGCAAGCTTTAGTGCCGATTATAAGTGACGATTCAGATGAGGCCATCGAACACGCCAAAACATCGCTAGATCGATTCCCCCAGTATTTTCTCGACGCAAACGTCAAGGGGCTCCGAGCCAAACTCGGCCTGGAATCAGAACATGCAGAAGATGAGAAAATGGCCAAGGACTTCCTAGATTTGCTTGAGCGCGAGCGCGCTGACTTCACACTCGCCTTTCGCAGGCTTTCCGAAATNGCGGGGCCTGAGCTCGAGCAACGCCTTAGCGTCCGCGAGGTTTTCGATTTTGGACCCGCCTACAATAACTGGCTTAAAGCCTGGCAAGANCGCTGCGCGAAGGAGNGAGATNAGGAAAGGCAGANNAAAATGTTGAAAACCAACCCAGCAATAATCCCGCGTAATCATCTTGTCGAGGCAATGATCCAGACAGCCTCAGAGACCAACGATTATTCATCCTTTGATTCTCTGCACAACGCTCTTACAGANCCGTTTTCCCTTGCCGGAGCCGACCCAAAATTTATCCAACCACCCAGACCTGACCAAATAGTCCGGCAGACATTTTGCGGAACTTGATTGAAGGGAACCTNGTTTTTGAGATCAAGAACTCTAAAGCGACACACCAGCGCCAATGAGGAAGGTAATGTCCTCCGCCTCAGTGTCCAAAGCAGGCTCAGTATCGTAATCATAGTTCAACTGNACGTTTACATAGATGTCATCGGTAAGGTCATAACGAAGACCCGTTTGACTGTTAAATACCGTGTTTTGCCGACCTTCGAGATTCCTGTAGATTTGATGGGTGTGAAAGACCTCCAGATCACCGTTCATTAAATACTGACCATACTTTAGGCGCCAGTCGATTAGAGAAGAAGACTCATCCTTCTTGGCAACTCTCTCCGAAGAGTATCCGGCGCCCAATTGAACATTGAGTGTACGATCCGATTCATTCCAAACGTCATAGCCAACGGCAGGATTTAACGATATCCGGTGTTCAAGCAATGATATGGGATCCTGCTCAATCGTCGAATTCAACGCAAAAAACCACCGATCGGAATAGAGATAGTTATAACCTAAGATCAGGCGATCCTGCTCCTTGACTGAGTTGCCATCCTTCTCCTCCCGCAAAGAAGAAAAATCAACATCGTAGCGATGCCTGTTTCGCTCGAGTTTATAGTCAGCCTGGATGTTAAGGAGAGAAGAGTCCGTGTTACCTCTGCTGAATGTTGAGTTCAATTCAACATGGGCATCCCAGCTCCGCTGTTTAGCTNTGGACGCTGCAACTATCTCTTCAGACGTTNCCTCAATCTCCTTTGACTTGTCACCCTGTGTTTTAAGCATTTCACTAGGCACCTGCAACTGCTGCCCAAAACTCGTAACAATAGTCACGTGCGTTGCCGACCTCTCGAGGATCTGCCCGCTCAAACGGTCCCCATTACTGAAATGCAAAGTCTGAACATCAGCTGCCACAAACTGCGCAATACCCATAAGGCAGATTAAGTATAGGTAGATTTTCATATGTCCTCCCGCCAGCGCGAGTATTATACTCCGAGCCTCACAAAAACAAGTTTCAGGAATAGCCATGTCTGACTGGGAAGTTTCTTGCTGCGTGCTTTGCGGCGCCAACTGCGGTATCAAAGTACAGCTCGGCGGGAAGGGCGATCGAGAATTAGTCCGTATTAAAGGTGATGATCAGCACCCGGGTTCTAAGGGCTATCTCTGCAACAAGGCCTCTAGGTTAAACCACTATATAAATAGCAAGGATCGGCTACTGCAACCACTTAGAAAAAATAACAATGGTGGTTTCGACGAAATCAGTTGGGAAACCGCGATCAATGAAATCGCCGCTAAACTTGTGAAGGTAAAGACAGAACACGGAGGCGACAAAATCTTCTACTATGGGGGTGGCGGCCAAGCTAACCATACTCCAGGACTTTATTCACGAAGCACTAACTCAGCGCTCGGTGTTCGCTATCGATCAAATGCCTTGGCTCAGGAAAAAACCGGCGAGTTTTGGGTTTGTGATGAAATGTTTGGCGGCTGGCCCCACCCAGACGTTGAGCAATCTGATCTAGCAATATTTATCGGCAAAAACCCCTGGCACAGCCACGGCATACCTAAGGCGCGCGCGACATTGCGTGAAATTAGCAAAGATCCAGAAAGAAAAATGATCGTAATCGATCCAAAACGGACGGAAACCGCAGATCTTGCCGACCTACATCTAGCAGTCAAGCCAGCGAGGGATGCCTGGTTGTTTGCGGCTATCGCAGCAACCATCGTCCAACAGGACATGTACGATCAAGATTTTTTAACAAAGCATGTCAATGATTATGAGGAGCTATTCAAAGCTCTCAAAAGTATCAACATCGATGCTTTCGCTAACATCTGCGGGATATCAAGGGAACAAATCCAAGAGACTGCCCAACTAATTGCCGACTCCAAAAGAGTTGCCGTTTTAGAGGACCTAGGCATACAGATGAACCGGCACTCTACNTTGGTTTCTTATCTNCAACGCCTNATGTGGGTNTTGACCGGAAACTTCGGTCGTCCAGGCACCCATTACCTCCCCTTGGGCTTTNGCGCGATCGGCGCTGGTCGGAGAACNGGGANATCGCCNGTCACAGGNGCACCCATCATCGCCGGGTTAATCCCCTGCAACTCAGTAGCCGAGGAAATATTGACCGACCACCCTGACCGTTTTCGCGCAATGATCATAGAATCCGCNAACCCGGTCCATTCTCTTGCTGAGAGTCAAAAATTCCGCGACGCCATAGCTGCTCTCGACATTACCGTTGTCATCGATGTGGCAATGACGGAAACAGCAATGTTTGCTGACTACGTTTTACCTACTGCAAACCAGTATGAAAAAGCTGAAGCAGCGTTTTTCAATTTCGAATTTCCTGATAATTACTTCCAGTTGCGTGAACCACTCTTCGCCCCGCCANCGAGCGTGCTGACAGAAGCAGAGATTCATTGTCGATTAGCCGAGGCCATGGGAGCTGTGCCCCAAGANGTGGTAGACGAGCTTAATGCCGCCCTAAACCAATCTCGCAGCGCATTTCANACAAAGGTCTTTGANTTAATGGCAGGCNAACCNCATCTCATGGGCNTCGCACCCGCACTGCTCCATCGCACACTAGGTAATCATCTGCCTGAAAAAATGCGGCACGGGGTAGGTTTATGGGCGCAAGCGATGGAATTTGCTATGGCGCATCCTGATCAAGTGCATAAGGCAGGCATCGAGGACACCGGCGATGGCCTCGGCTGGGCACTGTTCGATAAGATGATAAGCAGCCCTTCTGGCTTTACATTTTCCAGCGAGGACTGGCAGGCCAGCTGGGACCGCATAGCCGGTGGCAGCATAAAGCTAGGTAATAAAGAGCTAATAGAGGAAATTAGTATTCTCAAGGAAGGCGAGCCAACGGAAACATCAGACGAATTTCCCTTTCTANTGTCAGCAGGCGAACGCCGNGCATTCACCGCTAANACTATCATTCGCGATCCCGAATGGCGCAAAAAAGACANTCATGGCGCACTNCACATCCACCCCGAAGATGCTGCAAGACTTAATTTAGGGAGCGGATCCACGGCAACCCTAAAAACGGAGGTTGGCGAAGCCATGGTAGAGGTAGAATTGTCTGATCGGATGATGCGCGGTCATGTTGCCATTCCTAATGGGCTCGGTCTCTATTATCCCGATGAGAACGGCAATCCTGTTCTTACCGGAGTTGCTCCCAATGAACTGACATCGCTCTCGTTGCGCGATAAGTTTGCCGGTACTCCCTGGCACAAATCAGTGCCGGTGAGGATAGAGGCTGGCTGAATATAACCTATGGAATAGTTTTAGGGTTTGCCATTAAAACCAAACCATGGATCGTGAGGATAACGACTGGCTTCCGTGATGGACTGTAAAGAAGGATTTCGCTCAAGATCCTTTGAACCATCAGCATTCTGATGCCAAGTCATNACAATTTTTCGAAAAGAAATTTTCCAAACACCGTCTCGTTTCTGCATCTNGTCCAAATAACGGCCGATATAAGTCATCTCAGTATCTGGGGTGCCTGCCAAGTAATGGTATGCAGTCAGATAAGTCTCAGTTCGCGCAACCTCTCCATCAATATCAATCAATGCATTACTGACAGCATGTTGTGTGTTCTCGTACCGTTTTATTGCTTCCGACAGCGGACCGCAGAAATCATGCGCCGGACCCTTGTAAGCGCCATAGTCAACCTCAGCATCCGGCCAGTAACACGACCTTAAAATATCTGCACTGGCCCGATCAACACCCCGACAATGCATCGAGATAACTTCCTGAATTGCCAATCTGTCCGCGATCTCAGCCAAACCCGGTACCCTTCCTGTCTCAGTCATACTAAATCAACCNCATTAAGGAGCTAGATACTCTATCAGGCATTCTATTTCACCAAAATGCCTTCATTGACTCGCACTTCGAGGTTGAGTTGAGGGATACTGCTCCCTAATCAGAGAGCCAGGGAGACAACATGATTAGACTAGTGTTTGCATTAAGACGTCAGCCACACTTGAGCCGCGCACAGTTTCAGGAGTACTGGCTTAATCAACATGCTCCGCTTGTCGCAGGATTTTCGACTGACCTGCAAATAATGCGCTATGTCCAAACTCATACTCTGGACGACCAGAGCAATTCCGCCGCCCAGCAAGCCCGAGGAGATATGGAAGCCGAATATGATGGTGTCGCTGAACTATGGTGGTCCAGTGAGAGGGACCTGGCTGATCAGTCATCGAGTGCAGCGTTGAAGGCGAGCGCTGCACTGCTTGAAGACGAAAAGACATTTATTGATCTGGAAAACTCGCCGATCTGGTTTGCNTACGAATATCCCCAAATTAATCCGGCCCCCGAAACGATCATTGCTTCACCTAAGAGCAACATTGTTCGTGTTTTTTTCCCACTTCGGCACAAGGATTCTATCAGCGAAGACGATGCGCGCCATTACTGGTTAACCCACCACGGCCCCATCGTTAGATCACACGCCCAAGCTTCTGGGACTTTATGTTACCGACAGGTACACCGGGCCCGCTCACCAATGGACGAAAATCTTCAGGCTGCACGNGGTACAAAAGCGAAACCCTACCTTGGCCATGCGGAGGCCTGGTTAGATAGAG
Source organism: Gammaproteobacteria bacterium (assembly GCA_002694945.1). GTDB lineage: Bacteria > Pseudomonadota > Gammaproteobacteria > Pseudomonadales > Azotimanducaceae > UBA9659. The sequence continues at coordinate 44,602 of NZNP01000035.1, read as the reverse complement.
GACAAATAGCNACNGATGAATCTCGANTAGCNAACGCTGCCTTCATCGAAGATGAGCNCAATTTCATCGATATGAATCGCTCGACAATCTTTTTTGGCAAAGAACATTCGATTATCGACAAACGATTCCAATAACAAGTCATAATAAAGAAATACAAAACTCACTTACACTTAACAAATCCCGACTTTTAGCATCTAAGCTCGCATAAAAGTATTTGCCGACGAGTGGGCAACAATTTGTATTCTTCAGGTATTAGAATAGCTGGCATGGAAATGAAAAAATTCGACAGGTACCGTCACTTATTATTATGCCTGGTCACAGCCTTTGCCATTACCGCATGCGGCGGTGGAGGTGGTGGCTCCAGCAGTCCTCCGCCTCCACCGCCGGTTAGTCAAGCCCCTGAAGAGGAGGAAAGCAACACAGAACAGCCTGAGACCGAGGATCCAGAAGACACTAGTTTTTCAGCACCATTTCTGCCCTACACAACCTTTGAACAAAGATGCGAAAACCCTCGTTCCGGTCTAGATTCTGCAGGCCGAGCCTTTCCCGACATACAGGGGGAGGTTGCTGACGAAAATAATTGGATTCGAGCTTGGAGTCACGAACTCTATCTCTGGTATGACGAAATTATCGATGTAGACCCCGAGAGCCTTCCAACCCCAGAGTACTTCGAGAAGATGAAGACTCCTGAAACCACAGCATCAGGGGCACCCAAGGACAAATTTCACTTCACGCTCCCCACCGACGAGTGGATCCAAATCTCCCAAGCCGGCGTATCCGCTGGTTATGGTGCGACTTTCGCGATCTTGTCGTCTTCCCCTCCCAGGCAAGTGGTCGTGGCATATACCCAACCAAATAGTCCAGCAACCGCGCCAGAGACCAACCTGCGGCGAGGCGATACGATTTTAGAAATCGATGGCGTCAGTATGATTGATGGTAGTGACTTAGATACCCTCAACAATGGCTTATTTCCAGGCAATGGCGAAACCCATTCCTTTGTCATCGAAAATCTAGATGGTACGCAGCGCGAGATAACAATGACCTCGGGACCAATAACAGAGACACCAGTGCAGAATGTGAGCATTTTGGAGACAAACAATGGTTTGGTCGGCTATATGACTTTCAACGATCATATAGCGACGTCCGAGGCTTTACTTATAAACGCAATGGAGCAATTTCGCGATGCAAATATTTCGGATCTAATTCTCGACCTTCGCTACAACGGAGGTGGTTTCCTAGATATCGCCAGTGAGCTCGGATACATGATCGCTGGACCTCAAGCTGCGACTGGAAGAGTTTTCGAAAATCTTCAATTCAGCGACAAGCATCCAGACTTTAATCCCGTTACAGGCGAACAGCTCGTAGATAGGCCTTTCAAAACAACGACACAAGGATTCAGTGTCAACCCTGGTTCACCTTTGCCGACAATAAATCTGCCTAGACTTTTTGTTTTAACTGGCCCCAGGACCTGCTCCGCGAGTGAATCGCTGATGAATGGGCTGAGGGGCATCGATATCGAAATCATCCAGATCGGCAACACCACCTGTGGTAAACCATATGGCTTTTATCCGTTTGACAACTGCGGAACGACCTATTTTTCAATTCAATTCGGCGGCGTGAACGAAAAAGGCTTCGGCGAATATTCCGATGGCTTCTCGCCTGCAAACATAACTCAACCGGAAGGCGTCGAGTTACCGGGTTGTCTTGTTTCCGACGACTTTACTAGACAACTCGGTGATCCATTGGAAGGCATGACACGGGCTGCGCTCCAGTATCGAGAAGATACCTCCTGCCCATTAACTACCGCTCGATTGAAACCTGCGGCAAGGGTGGGCTGGCAAAATCTTGGCAAGGCTAATGCCGACGTTGCCAAGTTCGTCAATGGCAAGTGGGTTGCCCAACCGTAATCACTCTAATTAGTAATTCTTAAATGGACAAAGCACCTACAATCTGTTGAATTTTTATTCGAGAGAAGTTTAAAAGCGCATCTGCTTTTAGAGCTACCGGTAAAGAAAGTCTGTCAGAGAGGTGAATCGAATCCTCCCCGATTCTAAAAATTTCAAAAGACATTTCTGGACTTTACTTCTCGCCTAAGGGACAAGATCATGGCGACTTAAATGACGGATGTGCACATCAACCATCTGCTCCGTATGAGGGCCTTTCGCACTCATTGAATCTTATTTGCAAAAAAAGAGATCATGAAATGACGCTCAAGAATCCAAATTATCCGCTAGCAGGCCTCCGTGTATTGGACTTTTCCCGCGTGCTCGCGGGACCTTTTGCTGCGCGCATGCTTTCCGATCTGGGAGCCGATGTTGTCAAGGTCGAGCCTCCCGACGGCGACGTGACGCGCTACTGGGGGAAAGAGGTGGCCGCGCAGGCGGGCTATTTCCACCAGCAAAATGCGGGGAAAAGAAACATTTGTATCGATCTCAGCAAAAAAGGCGCCAGAGAACTTATCCTAGACATGGTTCAACAGGCAGATTTTGTTATTGAGAACTACCGATCAGACGTCATGCCCAGGTTAGGACTCGGTTATGAAGACCTAAAAGAGACCAACCCAGGTATTATAATGCTTTCCATATCTGGATTTGGTCAGAAAAGCCCTGAAACAAAAAGGCCCGCATATGCACCTGTAATACACGCCGAGGCGGGTCTCCTTAGGCGTTCAAATCAGCTCCGAGACGTAAAACTGCATGATTTACCTCTCTCGGTCGCAGATACCAATGCAGCGTTGCATGGCCTTATTGCTGCCCTATCTGCTCTTCACATGCGGCAGCGAACTGGCAAAGGCCAGCATATCGATATGGCAATGATCGAGGCCACGGTCGCCACCGATGACCAGCTGCATTATGATCTAGACGGATCTCACCACACCGGTCCATTGCCTAACGAAATTTGGGAACTACCTTTTGGAGCTGTGCTCCTTTCAACCGATTTTAGACTCTTTTTTCGGCTTCTAGTCGGGGAACTCGGTCTTGTCGACCCCGCTACAGACCAAATGGCTCTCGACGAGAAGATTAAAGCGAGGCGCGAAGCCACGCAGCAATTTTTGAACGATCTAGGCACAAGAGAGAAATTTACAGAGGCCATGACCACAATTAACATTCCATGGGGAGACGTCAGGGATCCTGCAGAAGTAGGAACTCAACCCACTCTGGCAGCAAGAGGTATTTTTACTGAGATAGACGATCGTGCGGGTGGGCAGCGCCAAATCACTCAATCTCCCTATCATTTTTCTGATGCTGAAAGCGGCGTTAAAGGATCTGTGGCTTATAGAGGCGAAAACTACTCAGAGGTTCTATTGGATTGGCTAGGAATGTCCGGTGAGGAAATTGATAGTCTACTGACGACGGGTATCGTTCTCTATGATCCTGAATGGCATATATAACCTCTGCTATCAACGGACCAGAAAAAAAGCTCTGCGAAGCAATCTTAATGCAGCTTATAATTTCCCAAAAGAGCGATTAGCTATAATCGATTGAACTGACAAAAAGAGTGATGATGAAAAAATTCCTTTTCTACCTNGTTACCGTAACACTCGTACTAACTGGTCTGTTGCGTTTTTCCATCGAGTTTGAAACCGCACAGAACATAGCGATGCGTCAGTTCGCAGGCTTAATCCTTAACCAGCAGGACCTGCCTCAGTCTGACAGCCTCCGAGTCTATGTTTGTGGCAGCGCATCACCACTTGGGAGATCAGACCAAGCTCAATCATGCCTGGCGGTTGTGACACCTCAGCACTTCTACATTGTAGATTCCGGCGCTGGGGCTGCAGCAAATGTCGCCCGAGCGAGTCTACCAATGCATCGATTGAGAGGCGTCTTTTTAACGCACTTTCATTCAGACCATATCGGCGAGATATATGAAATGAACCTCGCCTCCTGGATACAGGGCAGGCCTGAACCTCTNAGGATCTTTGGACCTAAAGGCGTCAGACAGATTGTTAGTGGAATTAACGAAACATACGANCAAGATAGAGGGTATCGAGTAGAACATCATGGCTCAGAATTACTGCCCCCTGAACTAGGAAAACTCGTACATAAATCAATCAAAGAGGGGACTGTTCTAGAGGACGGCGACCTGACAGTTANAGCCTATTTCGCCGAACATCACCCTGTATCTCCTGCCCTCGGTTTTCGTTTCGATTATCGCGGCCGAAGCGTCGTAATCTCCGGCGACAGCAATATTACCGAAGACACGAGGCGTATCACCGCCAACACCGACTTACTCTTTCATGACGCGCTCTCTGTACCCGCGGTAACAGCAATGGCGGAGGCAGCCGACGAAGCGGGTGCCAAACGCCTAGCAAAAATCATGTACGATGTCCTTGATTACCATGCTTCTACAGAGTCNATTATCGAACTCGGTGAAAGCACCAAGATTGGAATGGTCGCTTACTATCACCTAGTCCCAACGCCAGGAAACATTTTAGTCGAGAAGTTTTTCGAACGTGACCTGCCAGAAAACTTTAGGATTACGAAAGACGGCGACTGGTACGAACTTCCTGCTNACTCCACTNAAATAAATGTGGTCAGNCCTTAATTTAGCCATTACTTGGGAAGTCGTTTATANAACCCCGGAATGATGAGGCCCCTTACGTAACTATTTNTTTCTGTCTAATACTCCGGNGGAACTAAAGGCTTTGTCGGATCATTAGGGTCAAGCATTGTAAATTGCTGAAAAAACTGACCAGCTGACTCAGTACCAACAATGTAAGTTGTGGTTTCCAATACTTCTCCTTCAGCATGCACCGTGCCTTTAGGTAACTCTAGCTTATCGCCAGGCTCAAGATCAAAGCGCTCCCCGTTTTCGTCAAGAACATAAGACCCTCCCGACATGACGTAACCTGTGACGTCCAAATTATGACTATGTAAAGGCAGTGCNGGAGAAGGCTCGGAAACATAGGTAGTTGGCCANTGTCCTGTCTGTTCGAGATCCGCAAAGACCTCCGCCCTGCTTCTGAAAAAACCCTTGTGAACTTTCATAAGAAACTCTCCGTCGATAGAATACGCCGCGTTCAGGGAGGCGAGTTACTGCAGTGCTCAGTCTAATGGGTTAGTCATGGCTAAGATACACTGTTTAGTCCAACTCAAAAGCTTTACGAATGGATTACACAATAGGAATCTGAGACGCCGAGTTTCCCAATNACAAGATAACAACCAGTGATTTTCCCGCTCGGTCTAAAGAATACAGGTTTATAAGTTAGATAGGGCTTTTTGAGTCGGCGGCCTTAGGAACAGAAGCAACATAGATCCAAGAATACATAAGAAACCTACGAACCAGAATGCCAAGCTATAGTTTCCTGTTTTGCTCTGTAAATAACCCATCAGAAATGGTCCTAGAGAGAAACCACATACCATCATCATATTAGAAAGCGAAAACAATCGGGCGTAATGCTTCGGTCCATATACTTCAGAGATAATCAGCGCCTGAAGCATTAAGACATTGCCAATGCACAGACCAAACAACGCCAGCCCTCCATAGAGACCGAGAATTGAGTAAGCTGAGCCGATGACAACCAATGCTAAACCTTGAATCATCATCATGAATATCGTTAACCGTATTGTTGACACAAATTCTAATGCCAACCCCCCAAGTAAACGCCCGACAATGCTGAACAACGGCATGATTGCTACACCGAACGAAGCCTCCGCAACAGACAAACGTTCTGTCAGTACGCCATATTGATGCGCAATGCTGCCCACTTGCGCAATCATCACTAGCCCATAAACCATGGTCAGACCCCAAAAAAAGTGATGCCGAAGCGCGCTGATATAATCAATACCCATCGGGTGTGTATTGGCACCTAAACTAGGGTCATCTTCCTTCGGGAAGGATTTCAGATACATCAATGTGATAGGTACAACACCCAACAATAGCAACAGTGCTAGATAATCAACCGCACCACTTAGGCCATGTTCTTGTAAAAGAGATGCCGACAACGGAGTTAATGCTAAACCACCAAAAGACAAGCCGGTCATAGCAATGGTCATTGCTCGTGATTGATTTTTTTTGAACCAACGACTTATTAACGTCGTCGCCGGTAGAATCGAAGTTGCCGAATATCCCGCGCCGAAAATCATATAAGCTAGGTAGAGTTCAAGAGCGCTCGATACTCGACCGATCATAAGCAACGCTAATGCGGAGACGAGCGCACCGACAATGAAGATCACACGGATATCGACTGTCTCGATTAACTTGCCAATAACCAATCCGGCTATCCCTGTGGCGAGGAAAAAGATCGAAATGCCGCTCGAGGCCAACTCAATCGAGAAGCCATTCGCGATTAACCCTTGAACTAGGATGGACTGAATATAAAAACCGAGTCCACTGCTAAACGATAATATAACGAATATCGCCACAAGAACTTTCCAACGCTCAGTAATCACTGCAAACGTCTGTCAAGAATTATCCGTCCGACAGCCGCAGCTTCAGCCTCGTGGTGTTCTTCACGCCAAGTCTCATTAATAGCTGCCGAATCCCAACGCTGCATAGCGGGCAATTGAAGCAACCTGTCAATATAGCCAAGGGCACGATCAGACATAGGAAGTTGATAAGATTTGACGCGAAAAGCTACTGGACAGTAAAAAGCATCAGCAATTGAGAAATGATCACCGGCCAGAAAAGGTCCACCGAAACGCTCCAGGCCATCCAAAAATATTTCCTCAATTCGATTGATGTCTTTTCGCAATTGCGGACTAATCTCCGTCAGCTCGACATTGATTGCACAATTCATCGGACAAGTTTCTCGCAAACTCGAAAAACCACTGTGCATTTCAGCAGCATAGGAGCGGGCCGCTGCACGATGTGCTAATGGCTCAGGCCACGCGTGCTTATAGTGCTCTGCCAGATATTCACAAATCGCAAGAGAATCCCAAATGACTTTTGTTCCATCGACCAAGCACGGGACCATACCTGACGGCGAAAACATTCGGAATTTCGAGAAATTATTAGATTGTTCAAAATATTCAAGCCTTTCCTCGAACTCAATGCCTAGAACCTTCATCAGCACCCAAGGTCGAAGTGACCAGGAGGAGTAATTCTTGTTTCCAATATAGAGTCTGTACATAACCTGATTAAAACCCGCTCTGATTCTGATGCCAATGACTTTGCTATCCTCGCCTTGGCTTGTTCACTTCCTGCAAAACAAGAACCTAANCTAAACACTAATTACTGAAAGTCACTATCGAACCGGGACACACCAACAGCCATACNGACCGATCGTCANACAAACACAATGACTAACGGGAGACCATCGACCGCGTTCAAGGTCTTGAACTATGAGTTCGAAGTCCTATACATTTCGTACCTACAAAATAGAGAACTACCTATGACTGCTTCACCTGAAGGTTACGACNTCAAGGCCGTNGAGGCCTGGATAAATGATTCGATAGANGATCTTACTCCTCCNTTCGAATGGCTACGACTCGAAGGTGGNCACTCGAACTTGACATACAAACTTGTAGACAAGAGAGGTCGGGAAGCTGTTATTCGACGTCCACCACAAGGGCAACTACTGCCCAAGGCGCATGATATGAGCAGAGAGTGGGCTCTAATTTCTGCTCTTGGATCAACACCCGTTCCAGTCCCCGCCGCTATGGGTTTCTGCGAAAGTCCCGATGTAACAGGTGCCTGGTTTTATGTAATGGGCTGCATCGATGGACGCCCTCTTTATAATAATGAAGAAACGCTTGAGTGGGTGCCGGAAGAAAAACGATCCGTGATGGCCCACTCCTTCGTCGATGTGCTCGCAGACCTTCATGAGTTGGATCCAATGGAAATAGGTTTAGGTGATCTCGGCAAGCACGATAGTTATGTCGCTCGTCAANTAAAGACTTGGTACCGTTCTTGGACGTCGTCGGTAGAAGGAGCTCAGATGGACGACCCCAGAGCACACGAATTGCAGGAATTTTTCCTCGATAACCTGCCCGATCAGGGCAAGATCCGAGTAGTACATGGAGACTATGGACTCCATAACTGCCTGATCGGACCAGACTCGACGGTCGCGGCTGTAGTCGATTGGGAAATTTCAACACTTGGCGACCCGCTCGCCGACATATCATATGCTCTTAACACATTCCCCGACCCAGAAGACGAAGTCCCCATCGCGATAGAAGCAGCAACTAATGTGCCGAATATGCCCACTCGTTCCAATCTGCTAAATCGNTACGCTTCAAGGACGGGCCGTGATNTATCAAAAATAGACTACTATTTCGGTTTTAATCGCTGGAAGAGCGCCTGCATTGTCCACGGTGTCTACGCGCGATACATGCAGGGGAACAAAAGTAGCGAAGGANTCGATCTGGAACACATGAGAGATCGTATTAGCGGATCCCTAACCTTAGCGGCGCAGGCGGTAAATCGAATCTGAGATTTTCGATAAAAGGCCCGACTACTCCTCTCGCTTAACTAGCAACAGATTTTTGTTTAATGCCAAAAACGTTTTTNCTCTTGTGCTTCTTGATACTTCCCTGCGANGCCCTTTCNGATTGGCAGAAGCTAGCCAAAGAGGGAACTCAAGCAAGGCTAAGGGGTAATTTTGAGACGGCAAAAATNATCGAACAACGCTTGCTACAAGATGCAGACACGCCTATCGGTCACGTATTCGCTCTAAATACAATCATAACTAACCTGACTTGGGATGAAACCGAAACCAGATTCGATGAAGCTATTCCGTTTCACACNGCNGCTGTATTGGAATGGTGCGAACCGCGAATTGATGACAGCCCCATGAAAGCCACAGCCAACCACTATTGTGGGCAAGCCNACTTTAGCCTCAGCGTCTACCANGGCTTACGTGGTAACTATATTCGAGCAGGGCAATACGGNAGTCAATCAATCAACTACTTCGAAGAAGCACTNAGGGTTGATCCCCAGTTAATCGATTCAAAACTCTATTTGGGCCTTGCCTATTTCGTTGCTGACAACCTGCCTCCCTTCATCAAAATATTCAGCCGTTTTCTCTGGTTTATTCCGACAGGAAATTCAGCGAAGAGCATTCCTTATCTGAAGGAGGTCATTAGAGCAGGCGACGAATTCCCAGACGTCGCACGCTATATCTACGCTACTCTTATGCTGGTAGACGAGAAAAATAGACCGCTAGCAATTGAAGAACTAAAGTATTTGGTTAACAAATACCCGCATAATTCTAGATTTCAGCTCCGTCTGTTATCTGTGCTACTCCTGCTGCAAGATTACAAAACTGCCCTCGCACAGGCCGACAGCTATTTAGCTTACAAACCTATTAATGATGATCTTTACCTGACACTAATATGGAAGTTGAGAGCTTACTTAGGTCTTGGGCATATCACCGAAGCTGAGGAACTTCTCTCGAGTATTCCAGCTAACGTCTACGAAAAATTACCCAGCTGGAGTCGAAGCTGGCATATGCTCAGTATTGCCCAGCTGCACGACCTGCGAGGCGAACGGCAATCCGCTGTCAACGGCTACAACGACGTCCTCGGCCTAGCCAATTCAGATTACGTGAACAATTTGATAGTTGAGGCTGCCGAGTCTGGNCTAATCGATCCCTACGGTCTTGAATGATCTCCCTTGTTATCCGTCATTATCCCAACTGTTAATGAAGNTAAAGCCATCGATGCTTTGCTTGATCAATTAGCACATCAAACCGGTGTAAACCTGGAAGTTATAGTGGTCGATGGGGGTTCCACTGACGCGACACCCCAAGTGGTTCTAGAAAACGGCGCTAAACTCCTTAAAACCCAAGCAGGCCGGGGCATACAAATGAACCAGGGTGCTGAAGCTGCCAGCGGAGAGTATCTCTTATTTCTCCATGCCGATAGCTGCCTCACTAGCGACAGACAACTCGCCTCTGCACTTCAGGAAGTAAGCCAGGAGGAAGAGCCCGTAGCGGGACATTTTGCACTGAGTTTCGCCACCCAAGATAAGNAACTAAAACACCANCTTCGTTTCTTCGAAGAAAAAAGCCATTTGAATCGTCCTGGCACCTGGTCAGGTGANCAGGGACTACTGATTTCTCGTGCGACACTTAACCTTTANGATGGATTCTGGCAGGAGCTTCCCTTTCTGGAAGACAAAGACTTTGCTCGAAAATTTCAGAAAACCGGGCGNTTTATCACCTGCAATTCAATTATTCGAACCAGTGCCCGACGCTTCGAGAAGGAAGGCTACCTANAAAGAGTAATCGTTAACACCATTATTATGGCGATGTTCTTACTCGATGATTACCATTTTTTAAACAAGGCCTTTGGGATTTACAGAATAAATGGAAAATCTAACCATCTCGACCCCCATCCTTTCCTAAAAGGCGCCAAATCAAAANTTTTCAAAGGAGACACAATCCAGGTAATTCAACGTCTGTACAAACTCAGCCGTTTCGCGATCGAAAATGCCTGGCAGATTGCCTTGTTCCTGGGCATCCGAAAGGATANCGTCGATTCGTATCTTNTTGTTTACGAAAAATACATTAAGCCTTGGACCCATAATGTGCTGTGCTACTTGATCGGCATACCCATAATAATCATTTGGATTTTTTGGAAGCTATTAAAGCCCAGTTATTCCAAATAAAGCACTCGCGTGCGAACCGATGTCCCATCCACAATAATCTCCCGTAGCGGTATCCGTGGAGGACCAATTTTTGCTTCACGTGAATCGCTATCAACTGTGAACGCGGGTGATGGCGTTACATGAAGGTCATAAACTCCCCGAACATGGGATTCGGTATGAAAATGGCCACAGAAAACATGTCGTATATTACTTTCTGAAATCGCCTTACTAACTTCAGCCCGATTTTTCAGCGGGTAGGTGATATCCATAAACCCACCAGACACCTCCTCCGTTGGGTGGTGCAGAAACAACAAGGAGCCGTTTCGGATTGAACCCCTACCAATCGCCTCGATCTGATCCGCGGGCAACACATTAGTTGCAGTATTAGCAAAAACCATATCCAACTCATCCAAAGCAATCGTCTCGAAAAAATCCGGGCTCGTGTTGCACTGACTTTCGAAAACCGAGAACAACGTCTCCGGATTATCATGATTACCCGGCAAAACTAGACAAGGTATATCTGCGGGAAGTTGATCTCGAATCCATAGATATGCATCAAGGCTCCCATCTTCGCCTGGCAGGTCACCAGTAATGGTCAAGAGATCAGGTTTAGCCCGAGCGACATGCTTCATCTGTCGGACAAAATTGTCCCTAACACTAAAGTCACCTACTACCGGTATATGAATATCCGTGACCTGATGAACAACTGTCATCAATCAACCCAGAACGTTGTTTTAAGATTCGCAGAACTAACATCTAGAATTTCATCAGCATTTTCCGCGATATCTTCCCAAGTCGCATCAAGACCAAGATCCATGCCTTTGTTAGCAAAAACCATATCTGATGCGAATCGGCCCCCAGCGGATTGAATAATTCTGCCATTAGGAGCATCTTCTGAGACTAGATAAAGTGCTGCTGGGCTAACAAGCTTCGGATGATTAGAAGGGTCCGGGTTATCTGCATCAATCTCGCTACCCGGCACGCTGGCAGTCATACGTGTTGCGGCACCTGGCGAGAGACAATTAACATGGATATTATGTGAAGCTCCCTCCCTTGAAAGATTGTTCATCAAACCAACCATTCCCATTTTGGCTGCCCCATAGTTAGCCTGGCCAAAACTACCCAATATGCCGGAAACCGAAGAAGTGAACAAAATACGACCGTAGTTTTTTTCGTACATGATGGGCCAAGCATACCAGCTGACATAAGCACTACCGTTCAAGTGAACATTAATCACAATGTCCCATTCATCCAAACTCATCTTCTTAAATGATTTATCTCGAAGAATACCCGCATTGTTAACGAGAATATCGACACTGCCGAATTCCTTAACAGCAGTTTCAACGATTCTCTTTGCACCCTCACGATCAGATACAGAATCTTTATTGGCAACTGCCTGGCCGCCTAAAGCCCTGATTTCTTCAACAACCTGATCAGCAGCGTCTCCTTGACCGCTGCCGTCTACAGACCCACCCAAATCATTGACGACTACTTTCGCACCAGCTGCACCTAGCAGCAAAGCATGCTCACGCCCGAGACCACCGCCAGCTCCTGTGATGATGGCAACCTTGCCTGCAAAACTCATACTTGACTCCAAATTGGTTAAACGTCCTATATGTAACCAAGACTAACACGAGTAGTGTGAAACGAACCAAGCCATTACAATGCTACGACCAAAGCAGAGGAAGAATCACATGAATTATGAAACTCTCATCTTTGATGTTGACGGCTCGATCGCGACTATCACATTGAATCGTCCCGAAGCAGCTAATGCTCTGGATCTGACCATGGCTCGTGAACTTGTCGACGTTTCAATTCGATGCGATGAATCGAGTGATATACGTGCAGTAGTGATCAGAGGAACCGGTAAACTGTTCTCGGCAGGTGGCGATCTATCAGTCTTTGGAGATGCTGGCGATAATGCTGCCTCTGTAATAAAGCTAATGGCTGGCGACTTTCATATGGCGCTGTCTCGCTTCAACCGAATGAGAGCACCCGTTATTGCAGCAGTTAATGGCACAGCCGGTGGAGCCGGATTTAGTCTAGCGGTGGCAACAGATCTTGCAATAGCCGTGGATAGTGCGAAATTTGTTATGGCGTACACCAATGCCGGACTATCACCTGACGGCAGTTCATCCTACTTCCTACCCAGACGCATAGGTGACAGACGAGCACGAGAATTGATGTTAACGAATAGAGTGTTGAGCGCTACTGAGGCCCTGGAATGGGGCGTCATTAATCAAGTAGTCAGCGCCGACGAATTCGACGCGACTGTCAGCAAATTAGCCGGTGATCTTGCCAAAGGACCGACTGAGGCATTTGGACAGGTTAAAACATTGCTAAACGCTTCATTCGACAACGGATTGGAAACTCAGATGGAACTCGAAACGCGTGGCATAGCCGACATGGTGCGCACCGAGGATGGAAGAGAAGGAATTGACGCTTTCCTTAATAAAAGGAAACCCGAGTTTAAGGGGCGATGATCTGAATTGGCACGGGCTTTATTCGAANNCTAAGGTNGCAGGCAAGTNCATCTAAAAAGGTCCGGAGGAAAGTGAGACACTTAACTAACTAGACCTTCTGCAATAATTCCTAAAACCTGAATATCTGAAACGCGGCCTGTAGAAGCGGGGTAATTCTGATCCCTAAATTTCCGCTCTGCNAAATAGCCTCCCTCCCCTCAGTTTNCCTGCCGCCCCAGAGAATTTCTAAAGAAACTGGTACACAATATATCCTAGGAAAAGTAGTGTCAGCACGATATGGCTAAGAATCTTCAAAAACTTTTTCATATTTGTTTACCCTTTAATATAACCATAATGTCTTGTTGGCCGCTGATCAGATTGGAACGGTTTCAAGAACCAAGGCATACAATTGCAAAAATGCGCAAGCGCTTGGACAACTCTACCCACACTATTTTCTGTTGCATCTATTCTAATTGATTAACTATTCAGCGATGAAAATTAAATATATGGTAAGCGCTTGAGAGAAGTGCTCTTTTCTAATTTAACGCTACTTATTTTAATCAGCCAAATCGACCTGTCGACCCAGGTTCGGCGCGTACAGGTCTCCTTTTCTTCCAAATTCTTGAATCAAGGCGTCCGACACGAGCACATCAGAGATAACAACCGGAAGGCCCTCAAACATTGTGTAATTCTCGCCACCGTTCGCTGTAAAAGATCCCGTTACGAGCGTGTACTGTCTGTTCTTATCCAAAGGCTCTCCCGCCACACGCACCGTGGCCAAGCGCTTTCCAATCGGGTTACGGCTATCGTAGGTCAGGCTCAAACCGGAGAATTGCACAAGCCCATACTCAAGAGAAAGACTTTTTTCTAAAACTTGTCTAAGAGTGTCACCCGGAATCGTAAGAACTGATAGGCGGTCGGTAAACGGGAAAACATTCAGTATCGCTTCTCTGGTAAGATCACCTGAAGCGAAGTCGGCACGAATGGCTCCCGCAGGCATCATGCCAATGTCGACGTTAGCATAGTCGCGCAGAGCGTCAGCCAGGAGGTTTCCAATAACTGACTCTCGATAGTACTTTCTTGGTGCCTGACGATCGAGTTTGGCAATCTTATCCATAAGAGCGGGATACTCTAATCTGACTTTCGAAATCAAATCCACGATGCTTGGGTCAGCAGGGTACTTCAATGAATCAACAGGAATCAGGCTTGCAGAGCGGAGTTCAGCACTTTTACCAGATTGCAAACTAAATAAAGCGACACCCAAGTGCATCCCCTGGCCGTAGGTCATTACAACGCAAGTCCCTGTCACCGGGTGACAGACTGGTTCTTCTAATCCATGATCGGAGTGACCACCGACAATAAGATCAACGCCTCGCACCTTGCCTGCAAGAGCAAAATCTTCGTCAATACCTCGCCGGACCATCGGGTCAGCTTCTTTATCGGTTTGCATCGGGGCCGTTTTATTTTGATGAGTCAAAAGTACAAGCAGATCAACTTCATCGCGAATGTCATCGATCANTCGCTGCACAATTTCATCAGGAGGCACAGCATAAAGTCCCTCTCTATTTGACTTCATCATGGTATTCATGAAGGCATCTATACCCATCAAGCCAATCACTCCTAGCTTGACGCCNTCAGATTCCANAACCGCGTACTGTCGTGAAAAATGAGAATCACTNGCCTCATGCATTATATTGGCATTTAAAACTGGGAATCGCGCCCTCTGCTTGACATGCGAGAGGACCTCCCANCCATATTCAAACTCATGATTGCCAAGATTAACGGCGTCGTATCCCATAGCACTGTAAAGATCGAACGACAGCCTACCCTCAGTGACTTTGGACAAAGATCCAGTGAAAATGTCACCTGCATCGACCANAAAAGAGGTCTTCCTTGCTGAACGCTCCACTCTGATAAGACTGGAAAGATGTGCCATACCGCCGATAAATGCTATATCTTCACGCCAGTGGGCCTCTATCGGTTCATAGACACTTTCAATATCATTGGTATAAAGGATTGTTACCTCTCTGCTATCAGCCGAAGCTATCCATAGAGTGAGAGAGCAGCTAGCAAGCATTAAACAAACTTTTTTTCTAAATTNTTTTTTCATCACGTTNAGGGGAATANCCCAATATTTATCTCGATTTTCACACCATGCGAAGAAATTGCGTTTCCACTATAATCGCTCATCCCGCAGAGCATATTCACTCTGCCCGGCNTTAATGATGCCAGCCATACCAGGCTACTGACAGAATTACGTGTTCAAAAGATACGACAAACGAAGAAGAAGTAAATGACAGAATCACCCAAGATTGTCTACACCGAGACAGATGAAGCCCCAAGGCTCGCCACTTATTCATTTCTACCAATTATCAAGGCGTTTACAGATACCGCAGGCGTAGGCGTGGAGATTCGAGATATATCGCTCGCCGGCAGGATTGTCGCGATGTTCCCCGAAAGGCTGACAGAAGAACAACGAATTCCAGACGAATTGGCCTATCTCGGGGAACTTTCCTTAAGACCAGAAGCTAACATAATCAAGCTTCCAAACATAAGCGCTTCCAATCCACAAATACATGAAACTATTAAAGAACTTCAGGACAAGGGCTACGACCTGCCCGACTATCCCGAGGAACCACAGAACCAGGAAGAAGCGGAGATCAAAGCCCGTTACGACAGAGTTAAAGGAAGTGCAGTCAACCCTGTCTTGAGAGAGGGCAACTCAGACCGCCGCGCAGCCAAGGCGGTCAAGGACTTCGCCAAAAAGTACCCACACACGATGGGAGCCTGGTCATCCGAATCAAAATCTCACGTGGCCCATATGGAGTCGGGCGATTTCTATGGGAGCGAGCAATCGATCATCATGTCTGCAGACGAATCGCTTACCATAGAATTCGAAAACAATAAGGGCAAAATAATTTTGGCAGATAAGATCGCTGTTAGCACGGGTGAAGTGGTGGATGCCGCTTTCATGAGCAGACAAGCACTTTGCAGCTTCCTCGAAGAGCAGATTGAGGCAACTGAAGCCGGTGTGCTTTTTTCGCTGCATCTAAAAGCCACTATGATGAAAGTATCCGATCCAATCATGTTTGGACACTGTGTTCGCGCCTACTACAAGAACGCCTTTGATAAGCATGCCAAAATTTTCGAAGAACTGGGCGTAGATGCCAATAATGGTGTCGGCGATGCTTATGAGAAGCTAGCCTCTCTACCGGCTGAGCAAGCCGACGCTATCAAAGCGGATCTTGACGCCTGTCTGACTTCAGGACCAAACCTGGCGATGGTTAATTCCGATAAAGGCATCACTAATCTGCATGTACCAAGCGACATCATCATCGACGCATCGATGCCTGCGGCGATTAGGGAGTCCGGGAAAATGTGGGGTCCCGATGGCAACCTACACGACATGAAAGCTGTCATTCCAGATCGATGCTATGCAGCTCTCTATGATGAAACCATCAAACACTGCATCGCTCACGGCGCCTTTGACCCAACGACCATGGGCAGCGTGCCTAACGTGGGTTTGATGGCGCAAAAGGCAGAAGAGTATGGATCACATGATACAACCTTCGAGGCACCAGATGGCGGCTTCATTCGCGTCATAGATAGTAAAGGCAACGCGCTTCTGGAACATCAAGTCCAGGAGGGTGATATCTGGCGGCTTTGCCGTGTGAAGGATGGACCAATTCAGGATTGGGTAAAGCTAGCCGTCAATCGATCCAAGATGACAGGTGCACCGATCATTTTCTGGCTTGACGAGAAACGTGCTCACGATGCTAATCTGATACAAAAACTCAACGACTATCTACCGAACCACGATCTGACAAACGTCAGTTATCATGTCCTGCCCGTTGCTGAAGCTGCGAAGATGTCATTAGAAAGGGCAAGAAACGGGCAAGATAGTATTTCTGCAACCGGCAACGTGTTACGCGATTATTTGACGGACCTCTTCCCAATACTAGAGCTCGGTACTAGCGCTAAGATGCTATCAATTGTGCCACTCATCAACGGCGGTGGCCTATTCGAAACAGGAGCGGGCGGATCTGCACCGAAGCACGTCCAACAATTCGAAGCCGAGGGTCACCTAAGATGGGATTCGCTGGGCGAATTCCTGGCACTGGGCGCATCTTTAGAGCACCTGGCTCAGTCATTCGACAATAACCAGGCACAAATCCTGGCAGACACACTTAATGATGCCATCGCAAAGTTTCTGGAGAGTAANAAATCACCCTCAAGAAAAGTTAATGAAATCGATAACCGCGGTAGCCACTTCTATCTAGCCATGTATTGGGCCGANGCNATGGCATATCAAGATGANGATCCAAGCCTTAAGGANAAATTCGGCACGCTTTTCAACACCCTGGGGGAAAACGAANCCACAATCAACCAAGAGATGCTGGCTGCACAGGGCGAACCAGTCGATGTTGGTGGCTACTATCAACCTGACGCAGCTATGGCCGCCGAAGCAATGCGACCGTCGCAAACATTTAATGCCGCGCTCGAAGCATTGATGCAATGAAACCGGAGAGACCCGAGTCGCGAATATGCCAGGTCGCCTGGCAAAAAGCCTGGTTACTTGATTTCAATCAGTAGTTATCAATGAAGCAGTTATATTTCGTTCGTCATGGCCAGACAGAATGGAATGCGATTCGCCGAATGCAGGGACAGTCCAATTCTGACCTGACGGAGCTTGGGCGGCAGCAAGCTCAGACTAATGGCCAATTCTTGGCCGACGTGTCGATAGATTACCTAGTTGCATCACCCCTAGATCGAACCCGTCAGACAGCAGCGATCATCAACCGATATCTGCAGCTTGATATCAAATACGATATACGGATCATGGAATGGGATTGCGGAGACTGGAGCGGTGAACTCTGGGATCAACTAGACAAGAAATGGCCTGACGAATTCAATGCATGGCGCAGTGATCCCTTCAATTTTCGNGGACCGAAATGCGAAAACTATCCTGACATGATTGATCGAGTTACGCCCTTCCTTCAGGAGCTACTAGCGCGACCTGAGACAAACATTGCAATCGTTTCNCATGGGGTGATCGGCAGAGTCATGGTCGGTTGCTTGCTAGACATGAACGCTGATGAAATGCTGTCTTTCTCTCAAAACAACGACGCGATAATGCAACTCAGCGGTTTTGCGAACTACAATTACTGTCACTTTATAGGGGGCAAAGGCCCCATCGCAGGATTACCTCCCCGCTCAATCTGATTCAAAGACAACCGGGATCAATCCCCTGACACTATTTCCGGTAAAAATCTGCTGTGCTCTTTGCAGGTCTTCAATTCGCAGACAAGCAGTTCTCGCTCTGCCTGAGTCTAAAAGGTGCTGCCTGAATGTCCCTGCGAGAAGACCCGCGCTTAAATCTGGGGTGAGCAACTCACCATCTATTTCGAGAAATAGATTCGAGATTGTCGTTTCTGTAATCTCACCGCGTTCATTAAACAAAATCACGTCATCACAATCGCTTTTGTGTTTGGAATCATAAACCATCCTATTCGTCGTTTTATGAAATAAGAAAATATCTCGACTATCGACGGGAGTGTCGGCTAATTTCAGGATGACTTTGTCCAAAGAAGGAGCCAATTCGTGTTCTTCTAACTTTAGAGTTCCATCCGAACATAACAGTAGACGCAATCGACGAGCTCGTTTAGCGGTAAATTTGCTTAGGTAGTCCCGAACTGAGCCGGGGTCACATTCGTAGTCAAAGTATGCGGCGGTCCTGGTCAGTCGCTGAAGGTGTTCATCCAGGAGCGAAATGCCCTCTCCGGGTTCATAGCGCATTGTTTCCAGAAGCTGAAAATCAGGCCGGTCNTGCCTTAAAACATCGCTTTTCAAGAGACTTTCCTGCCACTCATCTGATGCCTCAGAGTCCCAAACTATACCCCCGCCAACNCCATAAACAGCTTCATCTTCAACCACCAATGTGCGAATACCGACACTGAAACGAGCGTCACCTCCAGGCATAACAAGACCGAGAGCTCCGGTATAAACTCCTCGAGGCGAGCCTTCCAACTCTGCGATAATCTCCATCGTTCTATGTCTTGGCGCACCCGTGACCGAAGCACACGGAAANAATGCCCGAAANACATCAACCAACCCAACATCCGTCAGGGCGCTGATATTTGAAACCTGTTGCCATACAGTCGGCAGTTTTGTTATTNCGAACAAATCATCCACACACACTGTGCCTAATTTCGCCAATCTGCCTAGGTCATTTCGAATCATATCGACGATCATNAGNTTCTCCGCACGATCTTTTTCTGAACACCTAAGTTCCTCCTCATAGTTTCGATCTTCAAGCTCAGTAAGTCCCCTTGGCCTGGTCCCCTTCATTGGTTCAGTTCGAATACGCTGACCAGTTTTTTCGAAAAAAAGTTCAGGCGAAATACTGCAGATCGAAAAATCAGGGAACTCCATCAAGGCCGCATAGGGCGTGGGCTGCGTTCGCACCAGCCTAGCAAACAACGACCGAATATCCGCTGGAGGACTGCCCTTGAGTCGATGGGTGAAATTTACCTGATAGGTATCGCCATCAACCAAATACTGCTTGATACGGGAAATCGCNCTATCGAATTGGTTTGTATTCAATTCGGGCTCCAATTCCAGGCCAACCGGCGACTGCGAAGGCAGGCTGATCCTTTGGCTGGCCTCAAATACGCCAAACGCAGTCAGAGGAATTGATCCGGGGGGCTGACAGACTAAGTGNGTATCAAATGCAGGCGCAGCCTCATAACTGACAAAGCCAATGCAGTATCGTCCCTTGCGGGACTCCGCATCAACTTTCTCAAGAACATTAACAACGTCATCGAGGTCCTTCGCCACAAGCATTTGCAGTGGGTTACAGAACTCTATCCAACCACTAGCGTCTGAGTGAAGATCAGTATTGTGGACAATCGCTTTCAACTTATAAATCACGCATCACCGGGGAGTGCGATAATAACTCTTCCTGCAATGCGTGTTGAGCCACTACGTTTTAATATATGACCATGACTTTCCCCCGCAACTTAGCCGAGATAAATGCTAACTGGTTTGACAACATACTCCCATTTCCTGTCTCGGACTTCAGGATGCAACGTATCAGTGAAGGCTACATGAGCGACGTCTACCGAGTCCTAATGGACCCCAACGATCGAAGCATTATCCTTAAGTTTCACGCAGCAGAGGAAACAACAAGAGACTTAGCAAATCGATTTCGCTCCTACGAAAAAGAGCATTATTTTTATGCTGAACTTGCCAAGTCTGTTGATGTGAGAGTTCCTAGCTGTTATTTCAACTTCTACGGAGGGGAGGATGGATTTCTCTTGGGACTTGAAGATACAGGAACCAATTTACAGCGAGGACTGTCCGATAAAGAGGCGAAAATAGCGATAAATTCTTTGGTTTCACTGCACGCTACACCTATAACAGGGGAAATTTCAGGGATTTCTAACGCAATCCAAACGGCCGCTTTAGACCTTGAGTCAGCNAANCTAAGCTCGCTNTTTAGGGGGAAAGTGGAACATTTACTGAGNCAATATGCTANGCGATCACANGNNCTGCTTNCGCACCTAATCGGATTGCCTCAGGTTTTTAGCCACATGGACTTCCGTCTCGAAAATCTAAGTTTTAGCGCCGATAAGGTTACCATTTTTGATTGGGGTGAATTTGGTAGCGCACCTGCAGGTTTCGATCTAGCTTATTTCACCGTTACTAGTCTATCCGTCGAACAACGACGGCGACTAGAAAGTGACCTAATCAGCATTTATGTCNAAAACTCCAATTCCGAGACTTATGAATCAATCTTGGAGAGCTATCAACTATGCCTACTACCCATTGTGTATATGCCATGGCTAATGAATAGAGCAGGGGACAGACTGACCGCAAAACGGCTTGCTCGTCGTCTAAGTGCGGCTATCCATGACCATTATTCTAGCCTCGTCGGACTATTAGACCTGTCATGAGAGCCCAACTTAGACAGTTTTCCAATTCTAAACCGTCAACTCTCTTACTCACAGACAGCTGACTAACCACGAAAAGTCAAAAAAATCTTCAGGAAGGAACTCGCCACTTCCAAAACTTTACTTTCGCCGCAAGCAACACGATCGTAGACTCGCACTTTCATCTTCTCGGATAAAAAGCATGCGTTTTACAATGATACTACTGGCCTTAACCTNCAGCGTGTCGCACGCTGACTTTAAGCCAGCTATTCCAATGCCTTCTAAAGTTCTAGATGAGCAAACAACCTTGACTCGAATAGCGCTAGGATCTTGCTTCGACCAACGACGATCAGACAAAATTTTCGCTAAGGTACAGGAGGCTGAGCCAGATGCGTTCCTTTTCATTGGCGATAATGTTTATGCCAGTGATGAGTCTGATGACCCCCAACTGATGAGTCTAAAGAGGGCCTATAGTCAGCTTGCTAATAGCGATCGCTTCGCGTCACTGAGAAAAGCCATTCCAGTTCTTCCGATTTGGGATGATCACGACTATGGTCTCAATGATGCAGGCGGCGATTGGCCAAGGAGGAGGATTGCCGAAAGCCTTTTTGAGCACGTCTGGGATGTTGNGCCTGAGGATCCAAGGAGCCAACGAGAAGGCATTTACTTCGCTCGCAATATCGGCCCGGAAGGTAGACGAGTTCAACTTATCTTTCTCGATACACGTTTCTTCCGAACACCTTTGACCAAGAACAATCAGGACCAAACCGTGCCTTATGAACCTAGCGAAGATGCGCACCAAGATATGCTTGGCGATGAGCAATGGCAATGGCTGGAGTCGAAACTACTTGAACCTGCTGAACTTCGAATTATTGTCAGTTCGATTATGGTTTTGTCAGATATCCACGGCTTTGAATCCTGGCGCATGCTACCCAGAGAACGACAACGCTTCTATAAACTGCTCGATACCACTGCTGCAGGAGGGGTTTTGATTGTCTCAGGTGACACCCATGCGGGCGCAATGTACCGATCAGAGGAAACAATAGGTTATCCACTGATCGAATTAAACACCTCCTCGATGAATGTTCCACTGACTAGCTTCGTTGAAAACCCCAAACAGATACCTGGCGTTCATCGGGTCGGCGATATCTATTTCGAAGCGAACTTCGGACTAATAAACATCGACTGGGAGTCCAGACAAGTAACATTACAGATGAGGAATGAAAATAACCAAACTGTGCGGGAGCAGAGCATCTTTATATCAGCTCTTAACTAACGCCCACTATCTAAAATTTCAATAAATGGATTCTCCATAATTTGCTGCTCGAGGCTTGTTGCCTCTTCATACATCGACCTGAGAATCCTTCGCCATGCGACGTATTGTTGATCGAGGCTGCCACTCAGCTCAAAGACACGACCTGAGATTTCCGCCCGAGTAGCCGACGTTTCTCGCCCAAAAGACTCGCTTAATTCGCGCAGAGCATCCTGATTCATCTTTGCTTCCTTAAAGGTTTTNTACACCCTTTCCATAGCGTACCAAGAGCCCTTNGTAGCTCCTCGAGTTGCGTCAATTTTTGCCAGTCGTTCGTTACCCACCAAAAGTTCAAAACTATAGTAACGCCACCAAGCGTAGGTAGGTCCGACGGTCCGATAAAGTTCCTCGTACTGTGCATCAACACTATCCGCAAANAGATATTCCGNTTCGCGCAATCTAAGCAGATTAGACAGCATCGGGTCATCCCGTGCAGGCAATCCATTAATCGAGTAGCCGGTTTCAGTAACCTGCAGGTAGCGTGAAAACACAGNGGGCGAGAGCAATTCGCCATAGCGCATTAACGCAGTATCCAAGATAAGCTGCCGTTCATTCGAGTCTTGATTCTCTAATTTAAAAGCCATGTCATTCGCTATACGCGAGTANATATCCTGGAATGCATCCTCCACATAGTTTGGATCTGTTTCGTAGTCAGCCGCACCATTTTCATCGAGGTAAGTCTTATCCAACCAAACTTCACCGGTCGCGCTAGTCCCGATTACCTGCAGTCCAAGCGACCTGCCATTTGACTCNAGAATTCGTGCCGATACATTAATTTCGGCACTTGGATCACTCCTCGGTAAAACTCGAACCGCACCCCAGTAGCCACTCCTATCCAGAGTCTGCTTCAAGAGATAAGGTAGGTAGCGACGCTCGACCTCTCGTACTTGTGACGCGGCCAAGTAGATACTGCTTTCCGGCACGTCCCCAGCATCAAAGACGCGGATTGCCACATTCAAACCGCCGGACTGTTGTTGTTTTTTCTTTAGTTCAGAAACCCCTACAACTGTGACCGGGACTGTTAAAGGAACCGAATTAATCGAACAGCCATAAAGGCTCATAAACGCGAGTACGAAAAGCCAACGGATCTTCACTCTTGNTGGCCTCGAAGGTTACAGGTGGTCTGCCGAGCTATCGTATATTCACATTGATACATTCCTTTACCAGGCTCGAAAGGCATGTAAACACGGTTCATGGTGAACGGATAGCCAATCCCATTTAGCCAGACGGTTGTCGCAATATTTAAACGACTACGGTCACGAGCGATACTAAATTTATGCTCAACGTTCAAGCCATCAGGCAGCGCAATACGAAAGACAAGTTGGTCTTCGTCCCAGATACAAGCTTCAGCACCAACCACGCTCGCTTTCGGTTGCATATCCGAGAAATCACAAATTAAAGAAAAATCATCGTTGCGCTGAATGATAATATGATCTTCAGATTGTCGGATATCCAGCACTGTAGCCTGACTAATTCTTTCTGCTAACTGACCCAGCCCAACAATCGATTGCAAGTTTAGCCTGCCTGGGTCAACAGTTACGGAACGTCCGTTTTGCCGCCTGAGTTGCGCCTCAATACGCGAGCGAGTTTCAATGTAAACACGACGAATCTTTTCGTTCGAGTGATCACTGAGCTGGTAGTCAAGCTCCCAGTTACCTTCGAAATTCACAGCATGACGGTTGATTTCCGCAACAGTCAAAAGCGGTGTCGACAGAAGAATCACACAAAGTAAACGGTCCAAAAATAAATCCGGCTACAATCAGCCTACTATTATGTGGCAACACTCAGTAATACGACAGAAAGCATATAAATTGGTTTTGATTATCCCATGCAAATAACCGAAGCAGTCAATCAAACGAGAGGCGCTATTGAAAACGCTCGCTTTGTTTAGCAAATCTCAAAAGCAGGACTGGACTGGACTCTAGACTACTGGCACCGTTAACTATCGTTGACCTACTTTAGGACAGACCTCATGGACAGCCTGAATAACAGAATCGCCATTGTGTCAGCTGCGGGTCGAGGCATCGGCAAAGGCATCGCATTGAATCTCGCCCGAGCAGGGGCTACCGTTATTGTAAATTCGTATAGCCGAGAAACAACAGAGAATACTGTCGACGAAATCATTGCATCTGGCGGAGAGGCAAAAGCAAAGCCAGGTGACATTACAAGACCCGAACTCATGCTTGAAATAACAGAGCAGATCATTCAAGAATTCGGCCAAATCGATATCCTCGTTAACAACGTCGGGGCCGGTTCAAAAACACCTGCATCACCGTCGAACCATCATCTTGGCGGCATAGAAGCACTTTGGACTACTCTATATCAGCAGAATCTACTGCCAGTTGTTTTGATGACTGAAACAGTTGTTCCACATATGCAACATAAGCAATATGGGAAGATCATCAATATCTCATCTATAGCTGGTCGAACATCCTTGTCCAATGAAATGCTAAGGACCTTTACCCCCCCAGGATATGGCGCCATGAAGGCAGCTCTGATCAGTTACACCCAGACACTTGCAGAGACCCTAGGCCCAGATAATATCAACGTCAATGCAGTCTGCCCTGGCATTGTCTGGACCGATGCCTGGCGGGGAAACGCGGCGCGCGCCGTCGAAAAACTTGAACAATTCAAAGGACTAGATCCCCGTAGCTGGTTTGAGGGTATCTTCAAAGATAAGTATCCGACCATATTCGATCGCACACCTTTAAAACGAGAACAGACAATCGAAGACATCGGTAACGCCGTCCGCTTCCTGGTAACCAACGACTCGATGAATATAACCGGTCAATCCTTGATGGTAGATGGCGGCATGGTAAAACTTTGATCCTCTATTAAGTAGATTCCTCACAAGCCTGGCCCGCTTCCTCGAAAGCCTCTATGGTTTGGTAAATTTGCTTTCTTTGCCCGGAGGGTTGAGGCCCTCTGGGTTATGATGGGTTACCAGAGAAGCTCGGCAACTCAGGATCCACCGGAGACCAAGCGTGAGCTGAGGCACTCCAGAAGCTGGAAGCCGCCACTACCCACGATGGGTCATCAAGACTGCCAGCCTTTATAAAGCGTGTACCGGCGTCTTCTTCGGTGTAGCTGAGGATGGGGCAACCGCAGCGAGGACAGAAGCCTCTTGTCACGCGACTGCCCGCACTGCCAACAACAGTATATTTGGTTAAATTTCCATTTAGCCCCAAGGCAGAAGTCGGCAGAAAAATAATGGTCGCCTTGCCACTGCCAGTCGCCTTCTGACAATCGGTACAATGACAATGTCCGACAGATAGCACCTCGTTACGATCAAACTCATATCGAACCTGCCCGCAGAGACAGCCACCCTGAGCAATTAGCTTGCTCATCCGCCGAATCCGGTATGCAAAGAATTGTCTTTTTTCATTGCCGCAGCTCTCTCGAGCATCACATCTTTCCAATCAGCATGAGTAATAATCCAAAAGTCGTTCGCGACAATTCCTTTGACAACCATGTCTGCAACTTCAGCGGGGGCCATGCCTTCGTTTGCCAGCAGCGCGCCTGCATTGGCTTCAAATCCCTTCTCAACATCGCTGGTCTGATGGTCAGCTGCTGAGGCTGCTGAGCGATTTCTTTTGCTAGAGACAATCTGTGTGTTTATAGCACCCGGACAAAGTACCGAAGCGGAAACGGATGACTCATCACCTTCTAGCTCAAGTCGCAACGTTTCCGTAATTCCTACAACCCCAAATTTCGCTGCGCTATAAGGCGCGATACCCTTAGGGCCTTGTAGTCCAGCGGTAGATGCAGTATTTACTATGTGCCCTTCACCCGCTGACTTGATCAATGGCAGAAATGCTTTAATACCATAAATAACACTCCAAAGATCGACGCCTAGGACCCATTCCCAATCCGAGATACTGAGTTCCTCAATTGGTCCCGAAACCACTACGCCTGCGTTGTTGTGAACGACGTTTACGGCGCCGTAAGCCGATAGAGTTGTTTTCGCCAAGGCTTGCACGGCATCCCAGTTCGAAACATCCGTTGGCACCCCCATAACATCATGACCGGAGTCGCTTAATTGGCTCACGGCCACCTCCAACGCCGATTCCTCTATATCAGCCAAAACGACCTTCATGCCTTCTTGAGCAAACCGAGTCGCTGTC
Organism: Gammaproteobacteria bacterium; assembly: GCA_002694945.1. Lineage (GTDB taxonomy): Bacteria > Pseudomonadota > Gammaproteobacteria > Pseudomonadales > Azotimanducaceae > UBA9659. Next base: position 18,243 of record NZNP01000035.1, on the reverse strand, counting down.
GCCAAACCTATGCCGCTTGCCGCGCCTGTCACAACAGCAATTCTGCCCGCAAAATCCTTCATGTTTCCTCCTCTCTTTGATGCCTGAACAGTATACTGTTCTCGCCCTAAGATAGGGGATAAAGGTGCCAATCATCAATTGTGAAAGTGTCGCAATTCGACCCGTCTCAAAATTTATGGCTAGCTCCACCTCAGAGAGGAAATTTCCAATCACAGCCAAGATAAAAAAGGTCCACCATTAGAAAGGATTAAAACCCATGGCCATGCTACCTATTTTAAAAATCGATGATGGTTCTTTACCAAATCTGATATTAGTTGTCGGCGACCCCGAGCGCCTGACGAGCATCGCCTCACTACTTAAGGGTACAAAAGAGCTTGGTAAAAACCGCGAGTATCATTCGATAACCGGGTTTTACAACGATAAACAAATAGCTGTCGTCTCGCACGGTGTAGGGTCAGCAGGCGCCGGCGCCTGCTTTGAGGAACTCTGTCGAGGTGGTGCTAAAAGGATTATCAGGGCAGGTTCAGCTGGTGGCCTCCAAGAGAATGTGAGTGCCGGCGACCTAGTAATTGCCCATGCTGCAGTGAGAGAGGACGGGCTTTCTAGAAAAATTGTACCCGTCAGTTATCCTGCGACCGCAACACCTGATCTCATCATCAAACTTCGTTCAGCAGCGAATTCTGCGGACATAAATTGCCATGAAGGCCTGGTCCTGACTTCAGATATGTTTTATCCGCACGAGATTCTTGGGAGCGATCTACCTCTCTGGCAACGTGCAAGCGTAACTGCGGTCGAAATGGAGGTCGCCACTCTTTTTGTTATTTGCCGCCTCCATGGGGTCGAGACAGCTGCCGTTCTAGCAATCGATGGTAACCCGCTCAATCAGGACGGAGGCTCCATGGACACTTACAATCCAAATCAAGATTCAGTCAGAAATGCCGTAACTGCAAGCATTACTCTCGCGTTGGAAGCCCTAACCGGCTAGTCCCTGACGAGCGCCAGTTGGCGACTTTGCGCAACAAGCACGCCTGCAGAGTCCCATAAGCAACCAGTTTCGATCATCCGCCCTCCTATTAGGTCCTCTGTCTGAAGACTTGCTTTGATCCAGCCTGGCGCGGGTCGGCGTCTGATATGAACCGTTAATTCCACAGACGGTACCCAACCCACAGCACCTAGGGCGCCTAGTGGCGATGGAGGAAAAGAATCAACGAAAAGCAGAAGCGAACTTACATCGGGATCCCGTCCATCTTTGTGGCGAATCCAACCACCAATCTGAGGCTTTCCGGATTCACCAGGAATGGCAAGCTCTGGTTGCACCCTAACATCGAGTTTACTCATAAGCGCAATATCGATGCCCTGCAGGTCACCGGTCCTAGCTATACAGTGTTCGGGTGGCTGCATCTGAAGTTCGGGAACTGTGATATCGCTATCAACACCTATAGGCAAGGACAAATCAGTATAGACCGCCAAGACTGCCAATCGTACCTTGTGTTCTTGCACCAAGTTTGCCCGCACTGTCGTCATCGTCCGGCCGGACCTGACTACCTCAACATTAATAAGGCAAGACTCGTCTGGGATACCTGGTCTCAAGAAATGAGTGGTTAAGGAGACAGGGTCTGGATGACTGACCAGAGCACGAGCAGCGCTATCGACGATAGAGACTAAATAACCGCCATTGGGGTTGTCGCCAATATTCCAACCTGAATCGACCCGGCCCAAAAAACAACCAGCCGACTCTTTTTTTACCTGTGTATCCTGATCAAATTGATACATTTTTGATGAGTCTCATTGTCATTATTTTTCCANTCCAATCCNTTCGTNATTCTAGGTTNACAGTNCCNGGCANACATANCAGAAACTAGACTAAAGTCAGGCCGACANTACTAAGTATANANGCGAGTCCGNNTCTCNNAGCAGAGATCAATCAGACTGTAANCNGCATCATGNTAAATGAACGAGCATTCATCAGANGGAATTAAACCAAGAGTGATATGATCNNTTCTCNGAANTANGCGGCATGAATCATTTCCGTGACAAACCTATTCGATTTGAAAAACAAGCGCGCNNTGATAACTGGAGCTAGCAGCGGCCTGGGCCCATACATAGCGAAGCAATTGGATGCAGCAGGGGCTTCTGTAATTGTTCACTACTATCAAAATNAGGCTGGTGCTGAGTCACTCGCCGCGGCACTAAATAATCCTTCGTTTTCGATCCAAGCGGATCTGACAAAAGCTGAAAAAGTTGTTGATCTATTTCAACATTCCGCCCCGTTAGATATTTTGATTAATTGCGCTGCAGCGGAATCCCAGAGCGTCGCCGATCTAAGCGACATTGATACTAGACGCTGGCGAGAGGCACAACAGACCAATGTCGAAGCACCACTGATACTTTTACAGCNACTAGCTGTTCAGGGTCGAGCAGCTAGTGTGGTGAACATCTCATCGATAGAGGGCACACGTCCAGCCTCAGGCCATGGTCATTATTCAACATCAAAAGCCGCGCTGGAAATGCTAACTAAGTCAGCAGCGCTCGAATTCGGTTCGAAAAACATTAGGGTAAACGCGATCGCTCCAGGATTGATTTGGCGAGAAGGCATTGAGGACAATTGGCCAGAGGGCATAGCAGCATGGCAAGATGCGGCACCGCTGGGCCGTTTGATCAGACCAGAGCAGATCGCCAGCGCAGTACTTTTTCTCTGTTCTTCAGCCGCTGAAAACATTACTGGTACAGTACTTACTATCGACGCGGGACTCTCAGTAAAATCAGGTTGGTGACGCTAATCCGATGATAAGGAAATCAGCAGTAATTGGTGCCGGTGTTATGGGATCAGGAATTGCTTTGCACTTAGCTAGCGCCGGCTGTGAAGTTGTATTAATTGATAATGACACTACTCAGCTGTCCCGCGCTAGGAACACAATCACCGATAGTTCAGTCAGATTCAGTAATGATTTGTCCGACAGCGTCCACGCTGATTACGTTATTGAAGCCATAAGCGAAGATCTGGGGATAAAAAAGCGGTTGTTTAGAGCCTTATCTAACGTCGTGCCAACCGCTACGATTATCGCAAGCAATACCAGTTCTCTACTAATTCGAGACTTGGCAAAGGCCGTCGAGTTTGGAGAGCGTTTTTTAGGCGTCCATTACAACAATCCGGCTGAGTTCAATCCCATCGTCGAAATCATACCTTCTCCCGCCACTCCTCCTGAACTGACCAAACAGTTGCAGCAATGGTATCGGGACAGCGGAAAGGAAGCCATATACTGCCAGGACACTAGTGGCTTCATACTGAATAGACAATCATTGCCCTACATCAATGAAGCCGCACGCTGTCTGGGGATCGCGACAGCTGGAACCATAGATGCAATCGCTAGACACAGACTGGGCGTCGAACTGGGCCCCTTTGCTGTAATGAATCTAGTTGGTCTGAAGGTGATGGCTTTGGCAAGCAAGAATCTTGAAATCCTAGGGCCAGGCTACGCCGCAGCCTCTGCACTGCAGAAAAAATCGGCTGATTATGCTAATTCCTGGGATCTTGATGACACGGATCCTATAAAAGCTAAGGTATCAGCCGAGATCGGCGATCGTTTGCTTGGCGCGATGTTGTTCCCAGGGCGGGATATCCTGGACAAAGAACTCTGCAGCCCAGAGGATTTACACCTTATCTGCAAGAAAGCTCTGGGGTACAAGCATTCGTCTGTNGAACTATTGCAGGAGTTACCCANAGCAGAGGTCGATCGGTTGATTGCTAGCTTCCGGTCAACCGAAACTGACTAATCTGAATATCATCTTCACCAAGATCAGCGTAGTTGTCGTCAACTCGCCCTTTGATGTATTCCTGCCAGGTAAAGCTGCGATATCGCNGTGCTTCTTCTGAAAGCGTAGGTATGGGCTCGAGGATTGCTTCTTTATGCGGGCTGAAGAAGTATGGCGTACTGAATCGCTCCACCGCCCCNATAGAAGACATCGGCAAAACTCTGTGAACAGCNGCTTTGTATGNATCATTGCTCCAAACCTGCANNGCGTCACCCAGATTGACAACAATACTTCCAGGAACTGGCGGCACATCAATCCAACCTTCATCCTGGGACAAAGTCTGCAAGCCGCCGGTCATGTCTTGGATCAACAGCGTTAGGATTCCTGGATCTGTATGGTGGTGCAGAGCCATATCGCCAAGCGCCGCGACCGTGTGTTGGAGACCAGGCTCAAGAGGATCATTCACNGGGTAATAATTTAGCCGCACGTTGCTGGTACGAGGATCTCCTTTTGGCAGGTNTTCAATTTCTCTACCTAGCGCCCAATAAACCAAGTCGAGAGTAGTTGCTGCTANNNCACTNGCCTCCCGGAAAAAATTTTCAAGAGTACTCCGGAATTCAATCTCGCCTGCAGGCCATTGATTCCTGTCTCCGCCATCACGAGGCTCCATATAATCGAATACTTCTTTCTGATCACGGAGTCGCTTAGTAAGTTCTCGATCGTAGTAACCTAGGGGTTGATCCGCACTCCTGAGGACACTTCGTTTAAACTTTGCAGATCTATTGAAAAATTCTCGCGAGACATGCCANATAGCATCGATGACTTCATCGATACCATGGTTGATCATAATGAAGAAACCATGATCACGACAGGCAGCATCGAGCAACTTCAATGCATCAGCATCATCTCGAGCAGTTTTCAGATCAATCGTAGGAACGTCCATAGCTGATTCAGTCTATTGTTTGTGACATCATCCTCTATTCCTGCGATCTGGAGCAACCCTTGGAATATTTCCTCAACCTGCCAACCGTANACTTTGATAATCCAGAGACATGGGCAACAAGCGTTGAGCGACAAGGCTGGCATGGNATCTGTGCCAGTGATCACTTTTGGGTNAGCCATGCCTATCCTCACGTTTTCGTCACCGCCGCCAGAATGAGCGCAGTAACTTCNAAAATTGTCCTTACCACATCATTCTGTAACAACCTCTTTCGTAGCCCAGTTGAATTTGCTCAAGCTGCTCTTGCNCTACAGCAGGCTTCTGGCGGTCGCTTCGAAGCAGGCCTAGGTGCTGGCTGGCTAGAAAGCGANATGCAAGCAAGNGGCATGGATTATCCAGCTCCATCAGANCGAATAAGCCGTTATGTAGAAGCCCTCAAGATCACAAGCGCTTTACTCGTCAGTGGTCAATGCCAATTTGAGGGTTTACATTACAAAATCGACATAGCTGGTGAAAACCGACTCGGACCGATAAGCTCGACGCCTCCACCGCTTATTGGCTCAGTTGGTGGTCCACGAGGAATAAGGGAAGTTAGCCCTTTGGTTGACCGTATCGAAATCAAGGCTAGCTCGCGAGGTACTCGAGGCGGTTCTCTAAATATTCCCGCGCTGGCCTCTGTGACTGAAGATGACNTACGCCTTAGCATTGAACGCGTCAAGACAGCAGCTCCCCAAACGCCGATAAGCATTTTCTTGATGATCAGCGTCGGCGAATCAAANGAAATCAAGGCAATCAAANCGTTGTTTGGTGATAGTTTCCTCGGNCGTTTTCACGGCCATCCAGATTCTGTTGGCGCAGCCCTCGACTCGCTAAGTGATTTCGGTATAGATCGGATTCAATTGACAGAGATGACACCAGGATCTCAAGACGCACTTGCACCCGTGTTAATCGGATAAAAACTCCTGTCTTTATATTAGTCTGGGACTAAGTGATCTCATNCTCTATATCGTGCGTGAAACCATGGCTTAAAACAATCGTTTGAATTATTTACGAAGTNCTTTATACTCAAATCAAACAATCGTTTGATTGAGGCTATTAACATGTGTCCAAATCAACTTGGGTCTACTCAAGATCGAATATTAGATGCTGCGGAAGAGCTGTTCGTTGAAATGGGTTACTCTGCTACATCGCTACGAGCTATAGCACAGCTTGCGGACGTTAATATTGCGGCTACAAACTATCATTTCGGCAGTAAAGAGGGCCTTCTCGCTGCTGTCATAAATCGACACGTTGAGCCGGTAAACAGCGAGCGACTCATACGGCTAAGTCGACTCGAAGATAGTAAGTGTTCGCTGACTTTGAGATCTCTGCTAGAGGCCTTTTTTTATCCTCTAGCGGACACACTTCCTAACTCGAAGCTACCAGCCGTCATGGGTAGGATGCTTAGCGAACCTGAATCACTAACCCGACCTATCATGGCCGAGCAATTTGGTGAAGTCTCAAAGCGTTTTCAGACAGCATTGGAGCGCGTTGTACCTGGTCTCGCTAAAGATGAGCTGAACTGGCGCTTTCATCTGATGATCGGCTCTATGATTCATCTGCTTAAATTCCCTAATCCGGTTATGAATGAACAACCTCCAGTCGCCTTTAAGGATGCAATCGAACATCTAATAACTTTCGCCACCGCCGGTCTAAGCCAGGAGCAAGAATTCCTAAATGATTAAACAATACCTTCTCTCACTTGCAGTTATTATCGTAGGGGTTGGGATTGCAGGTCTTATAATCGCGACCGGCCCTAAGCTCGACCCTCAACCGCCCACGCCCAATGCGCCAATGGTACGTGCCGCTAAGGCTGTGCAAGAAACCGTCCAACTCAGCGCTATCACTCACGGAACCGTGTTACCGAGAACGGAAAGTGAGCTGGTTCCCGAAGTTTCCGGCCGTGTGATCGCCATCTCCCCTAATATGGTCTCTGGCGGATTCTTTCGCAAAGGTGATCTCTTACTCGAAATTGATCCACTCGATTACGAAGTTAGTCTGGAACAGGCCAAAGCGGCCCTTGCATCGACTCGGAGCGAACTAACAAACGCTAAAAAAGCTCATGAAAGACAGCTCGATCTGGCTAAACGACAGTCCACCAGTCAATCACAGAAGGATGACGCTCTTAATCGACTCCGCTTGGCGCACGCGAGCCTTAGAGAAGCCAGGGCAAGACTAATGCGAGCTGAGCGCGATCTTCAGCGCACTCGAGTTATTGCGCCCTACGATGGGAGGGTGCGCAACGAGAAGGTAGATATTGGTCAATTTGTGAATCGAGGCGCTCCGATCGCTAACCTCTACGCCACAGATCTAGCCGAGGTCCGACTACCATTGCACGACGAGGAGCTCGCATACCTTGATCTGCCACTGGCAGGCACGCCTTTCAATAATCGAGAACCAACAGTCGTTCTAAGAGCGCAGTTCGCAGGACAACGACATACTTGGGAGGGTCGCGTCGTTCGAACCGAGGGGGAGCTCGACCCTCGAACGCGCATGATCAACGTGATCGCGCAGGTTGAGGCCCCCTATAAGCAAACAGACAATCGTCCACCTCTCGCAGTCGGCTTATTTGTAGAAGCCGAGATTATTGGCCACCTAGTGAATAACATTTTTGTCCTGCCCCGATCAGCCCTGCAACCAAACGAACAGATTTACGTTGTTGGCAATGACAATCGCCTGCAGTTCCGCGACGTTACAATTCTCAGGAGCGTTGACGAAAACATCTATATCACTGACGGTATCAGACCGGGTGAACTACTATGCCTTTCACCTGTAAACAATGCGGTGCCTGGCATGCTAGTACAACCAGTTACTGAAACCGCTTTAGTGGCAACATCATGAAAACCATCATCGCCTGGTTTGGTCATAATCATATTGCAGCCAATCTCCTTATGGGTCTGATTGTCCTTGCGGGGCTTGTAACGCTTCCCGTCATGCCAAAAACAACCTTTCCAGACATCGACCTGCCTTTCATCACAATCGCTGTCCCCTATCTAGGCGCCGCTCCGGAAGAGGTCGAAGACGGTGTGTGCGTAAGAATCGAAGAGAAGCTGGAGGGCGTGGTTGGCGTCAAGACCATCAGGTCAAATGCCAGTGAGGGACTGTGCAGTGTCTCGGTAGAACTCTTTGAAGACAGCGACAAATCAAAAGCCCTCGATGAGGTCAAAAATCGAATTGATTCAATCGACACATTCCCAGAGGAAATCGAACAACCGATTACCACCTTGAACGAAAACATTAACAACGTACTCTCTCTCACTATCACGGGACCCGATGACGAGCGGACGCTAAAAGAAGTAGCCCAACAAATTCGCGATGATATAGTTCAACTACCTGGAATTACGCAGGTAGATGTGGTCAATGTTCGGCCTTACGAGATCTCGATTGAGGTTTCAGAGGTCTCACTACGACAATTTGAACTCACCTTCAATGAAGTGGCAAACGCTGTAAGAAACGGTTCTTTAGATCTGCCAGGTGGTTCCATAAAAACAGCAGCCAGCGAGATACTTCTGCGCACCAAAGGGCAAGCATACGATGGGTACGACTTTAAGAATCTTGTGTTGCGGACCCGAGCTGATGGAACGCGGCTTTATTTAAGAGATGTAGCTACCGTTGTAGATGCATTTGAAGACACCGATCAAATACTCAGGTTTAACGGCAAACCTGCTGCTTTAATTGAGGTTAAGCGAGTTGGTCAAGAGGATGTCCAGCAGATTAGCGATGCGGTTCGGAATTACGTCAAAAATATCGGCTCTATTTTGCCGCAAAGTATCGAAGCAACGATATGGAATGATGAATCGACTCAGTTAGACGACCGCATCAATACTCTACTAGAAAGTGGTCGACAGGGTTTCCTAATGGTACTGATTCTGCTTGCGCTGTTTCTGCGACCTCGGTTAGCTTTCTGGGTGAGCATCGGCGTGCCAGTCGCTTTCCTCGGGGCCATATTTTTGACTAGCGCGCTAGGGCTCTCCATCAATGTCATTTCCCTCTTCGGTTTTATTTTGGTGCTCGGGATTCTAGTGGACGACGCGATAGTTGTTGGCGAAAGCGTACACACGACGCACCAAGAAGGTTTTACAACATTAAAAGGCGCCATTGAGGGGACACAACGTGTAACGACACCCGTCATCTTTGGTGTAATGACGACTATGGCCGCCTTTAGCCCTCTGCTGCTAGGAGTCGGTTTCATGGGTCAAGTCATGGCCGTGATCGCTACAACTGTCATGTGTTGTTTGATTTTTTCTTTAGTCGAGTCCCAAATGATCCTGCCATCTCACCTCGGACACACAGAGGTAAAATCGGAAGCGGGCGAAGTGGGCATGATGCTCGTGCCTATCATGGCCGTCATACTACTTGGATTTGCCTGGGACTTTCGCTCTTATGTCGCCCTAGCTATTGGCTCCGCTAGCATTTTCTTTGGCCTCCACCTCGCGGGCTTCTTTGCACCCATCGCCAGACGCATCATGTCTATCCAATCGAGGTTCGCTAACAATCTCGAAACATTCATCAACATTCAATTTCGTCAGCTTGCCGAGGGAGCCATCAGAGCGCGCTATCTCACTTTAGCAATCGCTATTGCCGCTTTCTTATCGGGGATGGCCATCCTTGCAAGTGGCCGACTACCTTTTTCTTTTTTTCCACCATTAGCATCGGATCAGGTCGTTGCCAAGCTCACCATGCCTCTGGGTACTCCTGCTCGGTTGACTAATGAGGCCATCACACAGTTGGAAAAGTCAGCAGCACAGGTGAAGGAAAGACTCAACAAAGAGTTCCCTGGGCAGTTACCGGCGACCCATATATTGGCTGCGGTGGGTAGCCAGCTAAAGGCAAATAACGGACCACCCCAGCCTGGCGCCGCTTCCGGCGGGACGGCCAATGGTCATTTGGGCGAAGTAATACTGCAACTGACACCCAGCGAGACTCGTGATATCACAACAAGACAAGTTGCCGACATCTGGCGAGATGTGAACGGGCCAATTGCAGATGCTGTCGAGCTTAAGTTCAATTCATCGCTTTTTACGGCCGGCAACGACATAGACATCCAGCTCGAAGGTGAGGATGTCGAAGAGCTTCGTGTAGTTGCCGCCAAATTAAGGGCCAAACTTGATGAATATCCGGGCGTGGTAGATATCACCGATTCGTTTCGGTCAGGCAAACAAGAACTGAAATTAGCTATCACGCCTTCCGGCGAGGCCTTGGGTATAACCTTGGGAAATCTCGCGAAGCAAGTGAGGCAGGCTTTCTACGGCGAGGAAGCTCAGCGTATTCAGCGAGGTAGAGACGATGTGCGTGTTATGGTTCGTTACACCGAAGCGGAACGCAGCTCCATCGCTTCACTCAGTACAATGCGAGTTCGAACCCCTGACGGATCTGAAGTACCCTTTGCAACCGTCGGTCGGGCGAATCTAGGCCAAGGCTTTTCAACTATAAAACGAGCAGATGGTAGGCGGGTCGTGAACGTCGTAGCGGACGTCGACCGCTCTCAGATTACAGCCAACGAAGTCATTGCAGACTTACGGAAGGGATCCATACAACAAATATTTGCCGCTTTCCCCAGGGTGAGCTACCGGCTGGAGGGCGCTCAAGCAGATCAACAGGAGTCTGTCGCTTCTTTAATACCTTACTTGTTTATCGCTCTTTTCGTGATATTCGCCTTATTGGCTATACCACTCAAATCATATCTTCAGCCATTAACGATCATGAGTGTCATCCCCTTCGCTCTATGTGGCGCTATCTATGGTCATCTCATTATGAAGAGCCTCGGCTACATTTCTGGCATGGCTATGATGTCGATACTTGGTTTTACGGCGGCCGCGGGAGTTGTAGTCAACTCATCGCTAGTTCTGGTGCATGGAATCAACCAACGTCGAGATCAGGGTTTAACCCTTATAAGCTCTCTCGTGGAGGCTTCCGTTTCAAGATGCCGCCCAATTTTACTTACTTCGCTCACAACATTTGTAGGGTTGTCACCCTTAATGTTCGACAACAGTGTGCAAGCACAGTTTATGGTACCCATGGCTGTTTCGCTGGCATTTGGTGTGATGTTTGCGACTGTGGTTACGCTATTGGTTGTACCTTCGGGTTACCTAGTCCTTGAGGACTTGGTCAATCTATCCAAGAACGAGACCGCACCACCCATGGCCGAGCAACCTGCAGGAGGGCGATAATGAAAACTCGTTACGTAACTGAGATGGGCATGGGAACTGACGTGCATGGTCGTGACTATACGCTTGCCGCAGAAAGAGCCGTTTTTGATGCTATCCACCATTCAAGCCTGCATTTCTTCGCGCCATTGAAAAAAACAGCGCATGACATGTACATAGACCTCCTTATAGGTATACCGGAACCCGATGAGGTAGATCTCGATCGGGTCGCAAAGGCGCTGCCTTACGGAACAGTCAATGTTACAGTGAAAAAAGGCGGTCTGGAGATACCCGCTGACGATGGGAAAGATGCAATCGTGATAGCTAACGCGGGAATCATCGTGCGATTGGCCGACTAAGCCCTATATCAGGCTGAAAATATCGAGATCTAGGCTTACTTCTAACTGGCGATTTACCATCTGCTGCATCCAGGCGAACGCCTTCTCGTTGCTGCTGTCTAATGTACCGGCGACCACAGAGGCATAGACCCAGTTATACAATATTGCTTGACGATAAGCCTCCCAAGGGTCAAGGACATCATCCAAGCTCAAGTGCTGCCGCTCTAGACCTGTCATGTATCGATCTACCAAATTCCGTTCATGATCACGGCGAATTGATGTTCGAGTGCTCTGCCCTAGAAATAGCGCCAGATCGACAAACCCACTGCCGAGCAGAGGTCCCTGAAAATCGATAACGACAACATCTTCGTGCCGAGCCTCCGTTCCATAAAGCAAGTTTTCCATTCGAAAATCACCATGCAGCAGAGTCCTTGGTTGACGGTTTTGTTGCGCCTGAAGCATTGGCAGAGCTGCCACAAACGCATCTTTGAAAGGATTGACCTGTGATGCAACGTCAAAGCTATTTGCCATGACATCCCAGCCCGTCTGGCAGAAGTTGTACATATTGTCCGCATGAAAACTATTGGCTATTCCGGGCACCCATTCAAGATGATCAACTCTGCCCCAGAAAGCTCCGTGTAGCTTCGCAAGCTGATCGATGGCTATTTCAGTCTGATGCAGATCCGCGCCAAGCTCCTGACTACCCACCGCGTAATCACCAAGGTCCTCCATAAGAATCAGCAGGTCAGAGCCGTCAACATCAACAAAATATATTTCTGGCGTGCATATATCGGTTTGGTGATCCAGCTCCGAGTAGTAACGCGCCTCTCGCTCGTAAAGATTAAAGCTGACCGCCACCTCGCGGTTTGTGGGATTTTGAGCGCTGTATTTTGCGATTATACAGAGAGGCTCCGTGCTGTCCTCAAATTCGAGCGTTAAACGAGACATATCGGCCATCATACCTGTGCCTTCACCAACACTCTCTATCCCAACAGAACGTAAAGGCCGCTGCAAAAGATCGCCGAGAAACTTAACGGTAAATCCCTCAGGCAATGACGGTAACTTCATGAGTCCAACAACAAGTGAACGCGACGATTCTGCCGGCCTTTGTTTTCTATTTTACTAATTTTCACTGGGCCTATTTCGCTCGTATTCTTGACATGCGTACCGCCGCAGGGTTGAAAATCAATTCCCTGCACACGAACCATTCGAATATCACCTACACCTCGCGGTGGTTGAACCGACATCGTTCGGACCAAACCCGGATTAGCATCGAGTTCAGCTTCAGTAATCGCCTCTANACCAACATCATNTCCCGCCCGAATAAGAACATTCATCTGCTCTGTCAGCCACTCTTTATCTAACTGCTGGTCACCCAAATTAAAGTCTAATCTGCTTTTATCGGCTCCAACTTTACCGCCGGTAACAGGCACAGGAATCAATGAGCCAAGCAGATGCATACTGGTATGCATGCGCATAAGTCGATACCGGCGCTCCCAATCAATAGCGAGTTCGACTTTATCACCAACAGTCAGACCATGATCTTCTCCGGACACCTGATGCCAAATGGAGCCCGGTTCGACACCCTTGCGTGTATCTATCACCCTCACGGATCTGCCACCACCGCCAGTCAACCGGCCAGTATCGCCGGGCTGGCCACCACCTTCAGCATAAAAAATCGTTTTATCAAGCTCGACAAATTCGGCATCCAATGCGGTCACAACGGCATCCAGTTGCTGCAGGTAGCTGTCGCGTTGGAACACTGCGTCTGTCACAGAATTTTCCTCATAGAGACTCAGGAATTAGTTATCCTACTCCATCAACATTAAGACGGGGAGCTTATGAGATTATCACCGCTAGATCGCACTGACCTCAACGCTGAGCAACAGGAGGTGCTTGAGGCAATCGAAAAGGGACCCAGGGGTACCAATAATCCTGGTATTGGAATGATAGGGCCCTTTGGCTGCTGGGTTAGAGCACCAAAAGTTGGTTATTCAATTCAAGCTCTGGGCGAAGCTATTCGATTTAGAGGATCACTTCCAGAGAATATTAAAGAGGTCGCTATCTGCGCAGTTGGGGCCTATTATCGATCAAAATTTGAATTCGCCGCTCATCGTCGACTAGCGAAACTAGCAGGTGTAAACGAAAAGGCTCTGGATCAGATGGTGGCTGGCGAAGAACCCGATCTCGCCGGCGATGAGCTACTTGCTTTCACTATTGCATCTCAGATGGTCAACCAACACAGCCTAATGGACGAGACGTACTGGCTCGGCGTACAAGCATTCGGCGAGACCGGAATGATCGAACTAACAGCTACAATTGGTTACTACTGCCTCATTTCACTGACACTAAATACCTTTCGAATTCCTCTGACAGACGGAATGCAAGATCCGTTTCCTGAAGATTCNGGATGATATTTATNACGGCGGTCTTNCTGTCCTTCATCGTCTGGATTGCTTTACTTGCACATCTTTATAAAGCTCCTGATTTGAAGCGGTTTGATAAACCCGAACCAACTTTAGTAATTGAAGAGTCCCAGGTAAGCCCGGAACATAAGGACGTCGTCGCGCGCTTAGACGCGTACCTTGNTCGGCCGCGTACNATGAATGCAAAAGAGGGGCGGCGGAGATTCGCCGAAGTTTTTTCCAGGGAGGTTGATATCGACGTAATCCATGTTGATATCGATGGTATGGATGCCGAGTGGGTTTGCGCNGGCGAGGCTAGCCCCTCCANAAGACTGTTATACATNCACGGCGGAGCATTCATAGTTGGCTCTCCAAAAACTCACCGCCACATCACTGCTGAATTATCCAGACGCTCAGGATTGTCAGTACTTGCTATTGATTATCGCATGCAACCAGAGTTCAAAATGATTCACTGCCACGANGATGCCCGCAAAGCTTACNGTTGGATACTGAACAATGGTCCCAAGGGCAGATCCGAGTCTGCCGTAACATTCGTCGCGGGGGACTCGGCTGGTGGCAACCTAACCTTGGCGCTGATCGCTTGGGCAAGAGACCAGGGATGGCGGCAAGCGAATGGAGCTATAGCATTTGCTCCTTCGACCGACATTACGATGAGCGGTCCTAGCTGGAAGTACAATAGGGATTCTGACCCTTTCCTTGGCCCTAGTATCGGGCGACTGCTAGCTATCCCATCCTTTTTCCGAAGCATTACTAGTCGCGTGCATCTCGGCATCCCCGCTAGTCACCCACATTTATCACCTCTTTTTGGACACCTAGAAGACCTACCCCCTACCTTAATCCAAGTCAGTCAAGACGAAATGCTGTACAGCGATGCGCTACGTTATACCAATAAAGCCAGGANCGAAGGCAGCGAGGTTACTCTGCAAGCCTGGCCAACATTGGTGCATGTCTTTCAAGGGTTTGACTTGCCTGAGGCTGATCAAGCTTTCAGCCTCGTAGCAAAGTTCATCCAAGAGAATTCTTAAAAACAGCAAGTCAGCAACGAACCTTACGCATGCTAACAAATCTTTAAGCTAAGCTATGGTAGAGTGCCCATCATTCCAGACTCACCAAGATTCGATTAGCAAAGTAGGGAGCTATACATGGCCGATACATTTGAATTTATTAGATATGGTGGCGTAACCAAAGGCGTTGCTCATCTGGCGCTGGCCCGACCAGAAAAACGTAACGCACAGAGCAAGGCAATGCTTTACGAGCTGAACGATGCTCTTGATCTCGCCTGCCAGGACAACGAATGCAAGGTCATCNTGTTGTCGGCCGACGGTCCCGATTTCTCATCTGGCCATGATATGAAAGATCGAGAACCTATGAACCATGATCCAGTCGGAACTTGGGGCGGATTCACCCAACCCGGTATCGAAGGCCATTGGGCTTTTGAGGAAGAGGTTTACCTCGGCTTTTGCTGGCGCTGGCGAAATATCCCCAAGCCGACAATCGTCCAAGTTCAAGGCCGCGTTATCGCCGGAGGCCTGATGCTCGTATGGCCTTTTGACATCATTATCGCGAGTGAAGACGCTCGCTTTTCTGATCCCGTCGTCGCGTTCGGTGTTAATGGCGTNGAGTACTTCGCACACCCGTGGGAAGTCGGAGTGCGCAAAGCAAAAGAAATGTTGTTCACCGGCGAGGCTATCACAGCCGACGAAGCGAAAACTCTTGGAATGGTTAATCATGTAGTCTCTCGCGAGGAACTAGAAGACTTCTCGACCAACATGGCGGAGCATATCGCGAAACAACCAATGGTCGGCCTGAAGCTCGCCAAACAGTCTGTCAATCAGATGCAAGATGCTCAGGGTCTTTGGCCAGCCCTGCAGGCTGCCATGTCTTTACAACATATGGGCCATGCTCATGAACGCCTGATTCACCAGAGCGCTGTTGAGCCAGAGGGAGAAGCAAAAATCAAGCAGCAGGCCAAGAAGGAAAAACCGAACAAATTTTAGATACTAAAAGTATCAGAATTTAAAAATGGTTGTAGAAAATTTTCACCAATCAGATAGACGCTATATAAAAGGTCTGAAACCTTAAGAACACTATATCTAAGGTATTCTTTTTGTTAGGCGTCCATCGGTGCATTCGGAGCGAGTAATAGTCTAGTAGCTCTCGTTTGGTAAGTGGGATGGTTGTTTCTGTCTGCCTGACGCTCGACCAGGAAGACAAAAACATGGCAGGAACATAAAAAAACTGCTACCTTCTTTGCCCTTCTAAGAGGCGGAGCTTACCGGTGGCAAAGGTATCAATTAACGAAAATGTCATGACTCTTACCGACGATGGCCCTCGGCTTAAGGGCATGCGTTGTAAGAATTGCGGCAATCATGTTTTCCCTTTTCAGAAAGGCTGTCCCAAGTGTACTTCGGACGATGTTGAACCCGTTGAACTAGGTACCAAAGGCACACTCTGGACTTGGACGATTCAGGGTTTCCCACCAAAAGCGCCTCCCTATCTAGGAGAATCAGATCCGCAAAAATTTGAGCCCTTCGGTGTCGGCTACGTGGAATTGCCGGGTCAGTTAAAGNTTGAATCCAGACTGACCGTCGCTGACCCGACGGCACTGAAAACGGGTATGGAAATGGAACTAGTCGGTGAGGTCATCGGGCAAGACGAAGACGGTAACGATCTTGTTACTTTCGCCTTTGCACCGGTGGCATAAAAATAATTCGGTAAAGTTAGCCCAAAGCACAACGAACAACAAAATCAATAAAAGAAAAAAGACTAAGANACTGGAGATAGNACAATGAGTGACGANGTAGCAATTGTAGGCATAGGGATGCACCCATTCGGTCGCCATGAAGGGGTCACAGGGATGGAGCAAGGTGCCGTGGCCATCCGAAAAGCTTGTGCGGATGCAGGAGTCGAATGGAGTGATCTTCAGTTTGCTTTTGGTGGCAGCACTGCTGCTGGTGCTGCGGACACAATTGTTTCACAGATGGGTCTGACTGGACTACAGTTCATCAACGTAGTCAACGGATGTGCTACTGGTGGATCTGCTCTGATCTCGGCCTATAACACAATCAAATCCGGAGCTTTTGACCTTGGCATCGCTGTCGGTTTCGATAAGCACGAACGCGGTGCCTTCCGAATCCAGTCAGGGAAAAGTGGCGAACGGGACTGGTACGGCGGGAGTGGTATGGCTCTTACAACCCAATTCTTCGGCATGAAAATCAACCGCTACATGGAAGAATACGGTATTACCCAGGACTCGCTGGCCAAAGTCGCGTCGAAGGCTTTCCGCAACGGTTCTATGAATGAAAACGCATGGCGCAGACAAGCATTGACAGAGGATGAAGTACTGCAATCTGCCATGCTCTCTTATCCTCTAACACAGTATATGTTCTGCTCACCTGGCGAAGGTGGTGTCGCGCTAATTCTGGCGCGCTCCGACCAGGCTCACAAGTACACGGACAAACCAATATTCCTGAAGTCAGCGGTGGTCAAGTCGAGACGTTACGGAAGTTTCGAAGTCTTAGCACCATCGTTAGCGTTAGACTACTCAGATGGTCCGACAGTCGATGCTTCCAGAGCAGCCTTTGAAATGGCAGGCATTGGGCCGGAGGATGTCGATGTCGCTCAATTGCAGGATACAGAATCCGGGGCTGAAGTTATGCACATGGCAGAAAACGGTTTCTGCGAACATGGCGAACAGGAACAGATGCTTGCAAATGGCGAGACGGAGATTACAGGTCGTCTGCCCGTAAATACAGATGGCGGATGTCTTGCCAACGGCGAACCTGTGGGCGCTTCAGGCCTCAGACAAGTATACGAGAACGTGCTTCAACTTAGAGGGGGAGCCGGTAAGCGCCAGGTTCCAAATGACCCCAAGGTTGCATACACCCATGTCTATGGGGCGCCCGGCATATCAGGCGTAACGATACTATCTACTTGAGCTGAGAAAAGATTCCAATCTCGGACAAAAGTTTTACTCTGCTGCATGTAGAGATCAGTAAAGGCTGACTAACCGCTAAACTTAGGTTTTGCGGTTAGTCTTCGATAACTATCGCACCAGAGGGACATACCTCTACCGCCTCTTGCACCTGCTTAATGAACATCTTCAAACCAACCTCACCTAGGACTAGAGCTGGCAACGCATCAACGCCTTGCTTAAAAACTTCTGGATGGTTGTAGTAACACTCTCCTGCCAAGATGCACTTGTCGGTATCTATCCTAACCTTCACACTCAAATTCCATGAGAAGCTCCGACGGAGCTCTGAAGCCCCCCGAGTCAATCGACGGAGATGTGATACCCGGATGATCAATGTACTTGGGTCGAGGGTTTTTTATACGATCCATGAGTCGTCGACAGGCTATGGCTGATTCCTGACGCGCCATCGCGTAACCCATACAAAAGTGTTGCCCAATACCAAAGCCGAGGTGGCCAGCTTTACCATCCTTATATCGACCTGATCTGTTTTCTCTGCCCATATGAAGATCCTGTCGATGGATATCAAATACATCAGGGTTTTCGAATACAAGTTCATCACGGTTACCAGCACCCAGATAGAGAATAACGCCGGCTCTCTCCGGAATGACTTCATCATGCAGCTTGACTT
>NZNP01000034.1 GCA_002694945.1 Gammaproteobacteria bacterium | reverse complement strand
CGGGTGATCCCGGGACCTCCTTTGCGTGGTATTTTATCACCTGCAGACACGTCAATGACGTAAATGGTGATGTCTGCAAGCTCTGGGGAAAAAGTGGCTGCCAGATTATCACCTCCCGATTCAATGAAGATAATATCCAGGCCAGGAAACTTCGTATTCAGCTCATTAACCGCGGCCAGGTTCATCGAGGCATCTTCGCGAATGGCGGTATGCGGACAGCCGCCCGTTTCCACCCCCATAATCCGCTCTGGCACTAACGCGCCTGAGCGGGTGAGGAACTCTGCATCCTCTCGCGTGTATATGTCATTGGTAATAGCTGCCGTATTGTAATCGTCCCTCAGCATTTTACATAGGCGGTCGAGAAGTGCGGTTTTGCCGGTGCCAACGGGTCCGCCAATTCCGACGCGAAGGGGAGAGGTCTTGGACATCATGATCTGAATAACCTTGTATATTGTGTTTCATGTTGTGCCGATGTCCAGTCGATCATCGGCGCGGCACTGCCCAAATCTTCGAGAGATTGAACAGCATTATTTTCTGCACTCTCCGCCACCGCTCTCTGGAGTTGGGCGAGGATGCGCTGTCCAGACGTCTGACCGAGCGGGATCAGCCTGACACCGGCGGAAACCAGATTGGCGGCCACGCCATGAAGGTGGGCCGTCAATGAGTCAGCCAGTGGTATGCCCGAAGACCCCGTAGCGATTGCTACTGCCACAGGATAGGACAAGGTGATTTCTGATTGGGTCAAGAGTAAGGTCCAGCGTTCCAGCTCCAGTTCCGGCCATGCAGCAGAGACCGCATCAATGAACGCCACGCCTTGAGCCTCGTTTTCCAACGCTAACTCAGCAGTTCCCCGATAGGCCGCGGCCAGTTCAGCGGTGGTCTTGAGCAAGGCCTCATCGCCGTCGCAAACGGCCCGCCAAGCTGATGCTAGGAAGATCGTGTCAGTGCGGCCAGTACCATACATCAAAATACCTTCAATCCAATCGCGCAGAGTTTCTTCATCCGTGACCTGGCCGCTTTCGACAGCAAACTCGATGCCGTGGGAATAGGCATAGGCCCCGATCGGAAATCCGGGTGACATCCAAGAAAGCAGCTTGTAAAGCATACTGGGTGTTATCGGTTCAGGAGGCATGAGAGTGATCTTCGGAATTCTTATGATCACGATCATGACCGTGACCATGAACGTGAGACCCGGCATACGCGCCGGCCTCGGGGTCGAATGGGGCATGGCATCGAACCACGTCTGCTCCCAAAAGGTTCACCATATCTGCGAGCACGTGGTCGTAGCGGATGCGTAGAGTCCCACCGGACAACACCTGAACTGGCGTATGGCGGTTGCCTAGATGCCAGGCAACCTTGGCTATCGTTTCGTTGTCCCGGCAAACAATGTCGAGAACGTCCTCATCTGCAGCGCAGACACGGATATGGGCTCCATCCTCAAGCCGCAAGCCATCCCCATCGCGGATCCGTGCTGTTTTTTGGAGATCCAAGATAAAACCCTCGCCACTATCGTCAGTTAGTTTGAGGCGGCGGCGGTGCCGATCATCAAAGGTCAGTGTAACGGTAGCTGTTGCTTTCTCCTGGCGCCAAGTTCCAGCCGGCGTAATATCCCGCGCGCGCCGCATCAAAACAGAAAATATCGCTGGGCCATGGCCAATTCTTCGGCCGGTGCACAAATGAGTTGTTCCCCATCCGCGCGGACCTCATAGGTTTCGGGATCGACGAACATTTCTGGTGTAGCGTCATTGTGGATCATGTCTTTTTTGGTAATGGTCCGGGTGCCGGATACTGGCACCACATCNTTGGNAAGTTCNANTGTNNCNCCNATCCCGGCNTCNGNNGCGNCNTTGGAGACAAAGCTNACCGAGCTNGCCTGNANAGAACGNCCNANGNTTNCGAACATGGGTCGGTAATGNACNGGNTGTGGTGTAGGGATNGAGGCATTNGGATCNCCCATNGCNGCNCCCGCTATGGANCCGCATTTCAGAATAAGGTCNGGCTTGACCCCNAAGAACATGGGNTTCCANAGCACTAAATCAGCCAGTTTNCCGACCTCGATGGACCCGACATATTCTGCGATGCCGTGGGTGATNGCGGGNTTGATNGTATATTTGGCGATNTAGCGCTTTGTCCGTAAGTTNTCNTTATCGCCGGTTTCGCCNGGNAGCGATCCNCGNTGCTTNTTCATNTTATCNGCTGTTTGCCAGGTCCGGATNATNACTTCTCCNACCCGNCCCATGGCCTGGCTGTCCGAGGCAATCATNGNGAANGCGCCNAGATCATGGAGAATNTCCTCNGCNGCGATGGTCTCCCGGCGNATNCGGCTNTCAGCNAAGGCCACGTCCTCNGGGATCTTGGCATCNAGGTGNTGGCAGACCATCAGCATATCTAGATGNTCGTCNACNGTNTTNATNGTAAANGGNCNNGTTGGNTTNGTGGATGATGGNANAACATTGGCTTCGCCGCANACCTTGATGATGTCGGGGGCATGGCCGCCGCCGGCACCCTCTGTATGGAANGCGTGAATGGTNCGGCCTTTGAANGCGGCTACAGTATTCTCGACAAAACCTGACTCGTTAAGAGTGTCCGTGTGGATGGCAACTTGAACATCCATCTCCTCAGCAACTTTCAAGCAGGTGTCAATGGATGACGGTGTTGTGCCCCAGTCNTCATGTAACTTCAGCCCACAGGCNCCTGCTGTCACTTGTTCCGCTATNGCACTNGGNTGCGACGCATTTCCTTTGCCGAAGAATCCAAGATTCACCGGCANTCCATCTGCAGCTTGAAGCATTCGTGNCAAATGCCA
This sequence comes from Gammaproteobacteria bacterium, assembly GCA_002694945.1. Lineage (GTDB taxonomy): Bacteria > Pseudomonadota > Gammaproteobacteria > Pseudomonadales > Azotimanducaceae > UBA9659. The sequence continues at coordinate 8,750 of NZNP01000034.1, read as the reverse complement.
GGGNCCTGGCGTNCANGTCGTTGCGTTGGTGCCCTCCGCCGGGCCTGTGCCACCGCCAAGCATGGTGGTNATGCCAGAGTACAGGGCATCATCTATTTGTTGTGGACTGATCCAGTGAATATGAGCATCGATCCCCCCTGCCGTGACGATNCGACCTTCGCCGGCAATGGCTTCGGTGCCTGGGCCGATGATNATATCGACGCCGGGCTGGACATCGGGATTGCCGGCCTTGCCGATGGCATGGATTTTGCCGCCTTTGAGTCCAATATCAGCCTTGATAATACCCCAGTGGTCAACAATGAGTGCGTTGGTAATTACCGTATCCACTGCTCCATCGGCCCGGCTCACCTGAGACTGGCCCATACCATCTCGGATCACTTTACCNCCGCCAAATTTGACTTCCTCNCCGTAAATTGTTCGATCNTCTTCAACTTCGATGATCAGTTCAGTGTCTGCTAACCGGACCTTATCCCCAGTAGTTGGCCCNAACATTGCCGCGTAGGCACCCCTCTCTATTTCATATGCCATTTTCTGCTACTCCAACTTTCCTTGCACTCGGGCATTAAAACCATGGACTTCCCGATTCCCTGTATAGTCTATTAGGCTGATTTTTCTTGATTGCCCGGGCTCGAATCGGACCGCGGTACCTGCCGGAATGTCTAATCGTTTTCCNCGCGCCGCATCCCGGTCNAAATCGAGGGCCGTATTGGCTTCGAAAAAATGATAATGAGAGCCGACTTGGACTGGACGGTCTCCGGTATTGATTACCATCATCGATGTGGCGTCACGCCCCTCGTTTAGTATCAATACACCGGTTTCTGGAATGATCTCACCTGGTTTCATTGTTGTCTCCTAACGGATTGGGTTGTGAACGGTCACGAGTTTGGTACCATCTGGAAAGGTGGCTTCCACTTGTATCTCGTGTATCATTTCCCCAACACCTTCCATGACTTGATTGCGGTCAATGACCGCTGCACCATCCCGCATCAAATCCGCGACCGAGGTACCGTCGCGAGCGCCCTCAACCACATAGTCACTGATCAAAGCAATCGCTTCGGGATAGTTCAATTTTACACCTCTTGCGAGACGTTTGCGGGCGACTTCCGCAGCCATGGCTACTAGAAGTTTGTCCTTCTCCCGGGGTGTTAAATTCATTTATTTTCTCCTACTCGTTCGATCGATGTCTACATTTCCCAAAGGCGAGGCATTTTAGCCGGTAGGCCCGAAACGCCGTGCCTAAAATTTTGCCAAAACAAACCAAAGGCAGTGCGTAGTGAGAATGTCTCCCGTCCTAAAAAGCGGATAACCAGCACGCCATTTACAATAGTCGCTGAGGATTTCACAAGATCTCCTGTACATGAGATGAGGTTGCGCGCGAGGTCAAGGTGCATCGAGGCATCTGGGCCGAGATAGATGGCTGTTGCCATTGCGACAGCGCCATCAAAGCCGGCAGGGTGGTGAAGGGCACCATTCTTCGGGTCGTTGAGAAGTAGAGTATCTGCCCAGGTGAGGCGATCGTCCAATCTGACTCGCCAGGTTTCGCTGAAAAACCCATTTCGAAAGGACTCACCGCTTCCACGGCGACCAAAAACTATTATTTCACCTGCGAGGACTTGGGAACCTGGCATCGCATCAACACTCGTAATTCGGGCGAGTTTGGCTCCGTCAAAAAGTATGGTTTCTTGAGGAAGATACTCAAGCCAGGCATCAGATTCTGCAGCCAAAGCTACATTGATTTGCACATTCTGGCCTGCCGAACGGTAGATTTTCTCCGCCGCCTGAGAGGCTATCATGGCGCGTGCGGATTGTTTAACAGCGGTTGTGATAGCAATCTTATCACCGCCCGTGAGTCCTCCTGAGGTGGTAATCACAGTGGCTTGAGGAATATCACCCTCGGCTGGCGTAGGAAACACGATCCGTACGGGGTCATGATGATACAGATGGTCAAGACAAGTACCGTGTTCACCAAGTTTAAATCTAATTTCAGCTCGGCCGTTTACTTGGATGACAGGATCTTCTGGGCTGGATACATCTGCTTTGGCATCAGATTGTGAGATAGCGGCGAACATCTTCCTCCACCATTTTGCTTCCCTCACCATACAGAACGACTTCGCCCCGGTCTATTACGACGTAATCATCTGCCAGGTCACGCGCAAACTCGAAATATTGTTCGACAAGCAGTATTGCCATTTCACCTTTATCTCGAAGATATGTGATTGCTCTGCCGATGTCTTGAATAATTGATGGTTGTATACCCTCGGTCGGCTCGTCAAGTAGGAGGAGCTTTGGGCGCGTGATCAAAGCCCGCCCTATCGCAAGTTGCTGCTGTTGGCCGCCAGAGAGATCTCCCCCTCGACGTCCCATCATCTCCTTGAGAACAGGGAATAACTCATAAATCTCATCGGGAACGGCCCGCTCCGATTTAGGGAGGCAAGCAAAGCCCGTTTCTAGGTTTTCACGCACCGTGAGTAGCGGAAATATCATACGTCCTTGTGGAACATATCCAACACCAGCGGCTGCAATGACATGTGGCGGTGGCATCAGGATTTCTTGCCCACATAGTCGATAATCTCCGGACGTACGATGATGGGTGCCAGAAATTGCTTTAAGAAGGCTGGTTTTGCCAACACCGTTAGTTCCCATGACGCAGGTTACCGCGCCCTGCTCCGCCGTTAGATTTATATCGAACAGGATTTGCGATTGCTTATAATGAAGGCACAGATCGTTTATCTCCAGCATCGAACTCATCTCCCGAGGTAGACCTCTATGACATTCTTATTTTTGCTCACAAAATCGAGTNAGCCCTCCGCTAGAACTGCTCCCTCGTGCAACACTGTCACTCTGCAATCAAGCCTACGAATAAAGTCCATGTCATGCTCAACCACAACTACGNCGCGCTCTCCGGCGGTGCGTTTTAATAAATCCGTTGTATGTTCTCGCTCCGCAAGGGTCATGCCAGCAGCAGGCTCGTCTACGAGCAGCAGTTTCGGGTCTTGGGCAAGAAGCATACCGATNTCAAGCCATTGTTTTTGACCATGGGACAGCTCACCTGCGACTCTGATCAGGCTCTCTTCNAGGCCTATCTCGGCTNCGATTTCTTCAACACNCAAAAGATCAGACTTGNTTGCNCGATAAAATANCGCAGAGACNGGGTTGCGGNTCTTCTTCAACGACAAAATCAAATTATCCTGTACNGTTTGATCTTCAAAAACCGTTGGGCGTTGAAATTTTCGTCCGATGCCCAGCCGCGCGATCTCGCTCTCTGACATTTTTAAAAGGTCACGGGTTGGCCATCCCCACTCAACCTTGCCGCTATCGGGACGTGTTTTGCCCGTAACTATGTCCATGAACGTCGTTTTGCCTGCACCATTCGGACCGATAATTGCACGTAAGTCACCTTGGTTGATGGAGAAGGAGAGGTGATTGATTGCTTTGTAACCATCAAATGAGACAGACACGTCATCTACTTCTAAAAGGGCGCTCATTAGCGGTTCTCCCTGCGTACGAGACGGTCAATTAAGCCGCCAAGTCCTTGTGGTGCATACAAGGTGATGATCACGAAACCGAACCCTAGGAAGACAGTCCACCAATCCACCCATTGTAATGTTGCGAAGCCAAGGGGTAAGTCGGGGACTTGACCACCTGTGAAAGCTGAGGAGAGAAGGGATACTGCCGCCGCACCGATGACCGCGCCATATAACCGCCCTCGCCCCCCGATGGCGACCCAAACGGCAAGATAGATCGATGCTATTGGCGCCAATTCGGCTGGATTAATTATCCCGGCTTGGGGATAGTATAAAGCTCCCGCTACTCCGGAAATCACAGCGGTAAGAGTAAAGACAAATAATTTGAAGGTTTCCACTGGATAACCCAAAAACCTAACACGGGGTTCATCATCCCTTATACCTTCGATGATATTTCCAAATTTACCGGAAACAATCCATGCTGCTAACAAATAACCCAGTCCCAGCGCTATTGCTGAGCCCCATAAAAAGCTTACCGAGACAATTGATTGGGGAACGGCGTCGAGACCCGGAATATTTTGAAGTCCCGATAGGCCATTGTTTCCTCGAAGTCCTGAGTCATTTTGGAAAAGGTATAGGGCGAGTGCAAGCGTCATCGCTTGGGTCAGGATAGAAAGGTATACTCCTGTGACGCGTGACCGAAATGCAAGCCAACCAAAGGCTAAGGCGAACAAACCTGGGATCAGAATTACTAGCGCAATCTGTGCTCCAAAACTGTNGGCAAAGTGCCAAATAGCCGGGATATCCGAACCACCCACAACCCCGAAAATTTGGGTTCCAATAGCGTCTCGGATTTCTTCTGTTGTTGGCGGCAAGGGTTGGCCAGATAAAGACTCCAAAACAATGTCCTTAGTGCGCTCGAACATAAGCCACATCCCAATCATGTAGCCTCCCAAGCCGAAGAACGCAAAATGGCCAAGAGATAAAATTCCACAATATCCCCAGACTAAATCCATAGCGAGGGCGACAAGGCAAAGGCAAAGCGTTTTGCCAAGAATTTTGATGAAGCTCGTCGAAACTATGCCTNCACCAAAACCTTCCGATAAAATTGTGGCAACTAGAGTGACGATAGATAGAACGGCCATAAAAATCAGGACTGAGGGGTTCCGCTCTAAGAATGGTCTCGGCTTTTTCAAGGTGCGCAAACTTCGAGCCATGGATTAATCCCCGGCCGCGCGACCTCTCAAGGCAATGATGCCCCGAGGTCGAAACTGAATAAATATAATGACAAAAATAATCATGTAAGTCTGGGCGGCGAGTGTATTCGATGGGTTGAACCATTCGATTACTTTTTGCAGAGAGCCAATCATACTAGCACCAGCAAGCGTTCCAATAATGCTGCCTACACCCCCTACAACCACTGTCATAAATGACTGAACAATATAGTTGGCGCCTAATTCCGAGGTGACCTGGGCAAACAAGCCTATTGCAACTCCTGCGACACCGGCAATACCAGAGCCTAANCCAAAAGTAAGCATGTTTATGCGNTCTGGATTGATACCCATAGCAGAGGCCATACTTTGGTTCTGCGTTACCGCACGCACTTCAAGCCCAAAGCGAGTTTTTTTTAATATGTAGACCAGTAAAGCGCAAAATATTGCTGCCAAGATAATAATAGATATCCGAATGTAAGAGATAGAAACGATGTCATTAATGACTAATGAGCCGTCTAGCCAGGACGGAGCTGTAAGCGGCACTGCCTGAGTGCCAAAGATGTTCTTGGCCAGTTGCTGTAGGGCGATTGAAATACCGAATGTAGCCAGGAGTGTCTCCAACGGGCGATGCATTAGGTGCCGAATGACCAAACGCTCCATCATGACGCCAGCGAAAAACGTGATAACGAAAGCCGTCGGCAAAGCCACGAGAATTGACACTGTGTAGTTGGTGATAAATTTTTGGACAACAAACCCCGTGTAAGCGCCTATCATGATAAATTCACCATGGGCCATGTTAATTACACCCATGACACCAAATGTTATGGCGAGTCCGATGGCGGCAAGAAAATAAATAGCGGCCAACGAGAGAGCGTCGAGCCCAAGATCAAGTAACTGATTACTGCCAACGGCTCCCTTGATGGAGGATAGCGTATCAAGCGCAGCTTCTGTCACTCGGGCGTCCGGCTCTTTGTAGATTTCAAAAAAAATGTGTGAACGGATAAGCACCGTCAACGCCTCTTGCGTCAAAGACGGGGGCACCTTCCCCGCATTCGCTAGCCTGCGATATGCCTCCTCCCGGGCTGTCTCAGTGCTTAAATTCTCCACTTTTAGGTCCGCGACCTCTCCATCAATTATGTTGGAAATGATCGCTGCATCGCGAGCCGCCTTTTTAGTGGGCTTTGGTGCAAGGCCGGCAAGGGCTAATAGAAAGTGGGCCTCAGTTTCGCTTAAGTCTTCTTGAACCGATAGTACGCGTGCAATATTTTTGTCCTTTGGAACGGACGCGGCGACATATCTGGTGGTTGACAGCAGCGGATTGAGCTTTGCTCGAACATCTATCCCCACATCGCCAGCAAAACTTTTTATAGCTTTTATTCTCTCAGCAGGTGTGCTGCCAAAAGTAATAGTCAACAATCTCTCAAGTCTTTGCTTGCGAACTTTAAGTGCTGGATCAGTCTCCGAACTTATGGAAGCTCTTAGTGGCTGCAACTGGCTTTTGTTGGCATCTCTCTCCAATGTTTGAAGGGCGGCCGCCCTGGTGTTTGGATCAGGATCAGAGAGCTGAAACCTCACAAGCGCTGCCCCAATTACCGATCTTACTCCAGAATTAGGTTTAATTTGCTTTAGGGACCGTGACGAGAAATTCCCGACAACAGCGCCGGTGTCGATATCAATAAGTTCAATATCCCCGCGCTTGTCAGGACCAAAAAAGAACTTGCGACTTTTTTTATCAAACCAGACCTTCTTTTCACGCCATCGTTTTAAAAATCTTGGAACGCCATTAGCACCCGAACTGAACAGTTTCTCGATTGCTTTATCAATCGTCCTGCGCGATGGCCGCTCAATAGATTTGGAAATCTCGGCCAAAACGGGTTGCAGGTCATTGGAAATAGCTGGAGATGGAAGCGCAGCACAAATGAAGCCTGTGAGGAAGACGAGGAAAGCAACAAAATGCATTACACTGCCAAATATGGTGGGAAGTAACCGGGGCACGTCAGCCCCGGTTATGACACTAGATCAATAGTTAGACTTAATTTGTACACACTTTTTAGTTTTTGTGTTGTACATCCCGCATCTGAGACCTTTCCAATCGGATTTAAGCACCGCTGACTCTGGTAGAAAGTCAGTCCAGGCATCGCCGGGAACAGGCTTTGTTTGCGATATAATGTCGAACTGGCCATTCGCTTGAATTTCGCCGATAAGAACTGGTTTCGTCAGGTGGTGATTAGGCAGCATTTCTGCGATACCACCTGTCAGATTCGGAAACTTCTGACCGTACATGGCACTCCGAACAGCGTCAACATTCGTAGTTCCCGCCTGCTTAACCGCATTAACCCACATATTAAACCCGATGTAATGTGCCTCCATTGGGTCGTTTGTGACACGTTTGGCGCCCATACGTTTTTTCCAAGCTTTGATAAATGCAGTGTTTACGTCGGCGTCTGCAGATTGGAAGTAATTCCATGCAGCAAGGTGCCCAACAAGATTTGATGTGTCGAGACCGGATAGCTCCTCTTCTCCAACGGAGAATGCTACAACTGGGATGTCATCCGCAGAGACGCCCGCCGCAGCCAGTTGCTTATAAAAGCCAATATTCGCATCACCGTTAATAGTCGAAACTACGCCTACCTTCTTACCGTCTGCACCGAGCGCTACAACGTCCGCTACAATCTTCGACCAATCAGAATGACCAAAAGGCGTGTAATTTACGAAAATGTCTTTGGCGGCGATACCTTTGTCTTTTAGATACTGCTCCAAGATTTTGTTTGTTGTCCGCGGGTACACGTAATCTGTTCCCAAAAGCGCAAACTTCTTAACGCCCAATTCCTCAAGGTAATAATCTACTGCTGGAATGGCCTGCTGATTAGGTGCCGCACCTGTATAAAAGACGTTCTTTGAGGACTCCTCACCCTCATATTGAACCGGGTAAAACATCAAACCATTTAACTCTTCCAGTACTGGGAGAGCAGATTTTCTGGACACGGAAGTCCAAGACCCAAAAATGATGTCAACTTTTTTTACCGTTAATAGCTCACGAGCTTTTTCGGCAAATAATGGCCAGTTAGAGGCTGGGTCTACGACGATTGCTTCAAGCTTCTTGCCCAGCAGCCCACCTTTCGCATTTTGCTCATCAACGAGCATTTCAACAGTATCTTTAAGTGTAGTCTCGGAAATCGCCATTGTTCCCGAGAGCGAGTGAAGCACACCCACTTTTATCGTGTCAGCGGCTTGCACCATTCCGGTTGTTAGGGTGGTTAGCGCGATAACGCCAGCACCCATTAAAGTACGCACATCAATTTTCATCAAGAACTCCATGGTAAGGTGTTTTTATTGTCGAAAAGTTACTTTCCTTTGCTGCTTTCTTTCAGATAAGGAAGCAGGCTCTGCAGATTAGTGATAATTCGAAGTGCGCCGCTCTAACTAGTGCTAACTATGGATACGGGGAATGCTATTTTGAGCCTGGCAAAAATTGTATAATCCCTGCCCTCAGTTTTTTATAACCGATTATTTTGAGTGCCGGACTGCCCATTGGAGGCTCGGCTTCAACGATTTTGCGGAGACTTATTAAGTCGCTGGGAGAGCGGCGTATTAAAATATTTTCAATCGCACCGTTAAGTAAACCGATAAAACATATCGGCAGATTTTCGTTCATCAAAATTTATAAGTCTTATTTTTGGCTTTTTCCTCAGCGATATGTTTCGATTTTATGGTGGCAGATTTTATGAGAGGGTCTGGATCAGCTTCAATTGAACCGCTCACAAATTTAGCTCTTTGATGCCTGCATAGGTAATGTCACTTATTCAGGCCTGCCCTCCAATCCTCTCAATAATTCCTTATTATTGCCTGGGATCTCCATTCGGAAAACGCTTTCAATCGATGTGTAGTCGTAATAGCCAAGACGAGCAATGGGCCGAATTTTTAGGACATCTATGAGACCATCTGAAGTTAGAACTTCATCACTTATGTGAATTGCTAGAACTCTCCCTATTACAATATCAACAGACCCTAAACCTTCATTTCCTGGTAAACGAAGGGTTGAGTGATAAGCGCATTCGAAGTGTATGGGCGA
>NZNP01000033.1 GCA_002694945.1 Gammaproteobacteria bacterium | reverse complement strand
GCCGCCGGGCGACGTAACGCAACCGCCACCNGATGACACGAATCAGCCGCCGCCGGGCGACGTAACGCAACCGCCACCGGATGACACGAATCAGCCACCGCCGGGCGACGCGACGCAACCGCCGCCTGAAGGAATCGCTATTCCAGACGAAGTTCGCTCNGGAGTCGATGCTGACAACATGGGAATGCNGAGACTTCATAACCTAATTTCGGTTACCAGTTCGAATTTTTTGTCGCAACAAAGTGTGGCGTCGGTAATTAAGTCAATCTTGATACCGGACAAAATCGATTTGGACTATTCTGGGGTAACTGGCCGCAGTGGTCTTGCGGCTCTTAATTATGTTGATCCTAATAACACCGATTCGACGTCTTACTCTGCTAGCATTGGCGATAATGTCGAGCGTTCTAGTCAAGGAATATCCGAAAGTAGTGATTCCTTGTTTGCCGCACANAAGACTGTTTTTATTCAACAGAGTCCAACTCACGAGCAGTATGCGAGCACAAGGATAATTGGCTTTCAAGAAGCTTCTTTGGAAGCTGAGTCTAATACTTACCTTGGGAGTGAGAATTCGTCGTCAAGAGTGGGAGAGTCCTACGATAGGCAAAGTTTGTCGGTGGCTGGAGAGCGTTTTTCTGAAAGTTTGTCTTCAGAAATAGAAAAAACCTTGGGAGAAGAACAACAAGGGTTTGATTGTTCTTCCTTAGTAGTAGCGGATGATTTTCCGAAGCTGGATTCGCTAATGACTAGAAATGAAACCTTTATCGATCTTTCCAAGTTGGAATTAACCGAAGAAAAAGAGATTTTGAAACAAGAGGCTTTTCAAATTGATGTCTCTGAACTAGTTGATAGTGTTGAGAGAAGTACCTTGGAGGAAATGTTGAGCGAAGCACTCCCCCAAACTTTAACTGATACCATCCCCAAGGGATTAAACGAAAGCGAGAATCTGCCTGAGTCCTCGATGTTTCATAGGCCTTCGGAGACTATGAGTCTGGGAGCCCTGGAATTCCATGAAAACCNTCTCGATTTATAGGCTTTCTAAGATAGGCTTTGCCTGTACTGCTTTGAACCACGGAGAATGATAGTGGAGAAAATCTTCGACAAATATGTGCGTGAAACGATAGCAAACGTAGAAGATTCGATCGACGATGCCTCAGATCGGTACCTTCAATTGACACAAGAGGCAAGCAAAGTGGCAAGTGAAAACTGGAAAGTGGTAAAGACAGCTGTTGATCGAAGAGATGAAGAAGTGAAAGTCTGGCTCAAGATCGGTNATAAAAAACAGGGGCTTTTCGTAAANCCCAAAGGTATTGAGGTTCTCGAAAAAAGAATTCCAGCCACANAGTTANTAGATCGGCTGTATGAGTTTAAGCAAGCNATTGAGTTTGTTCGTGATAATCCAAANTCTGAAATTGCTAAAGAATTTCACCAAGAGGCTATATTGCAGGCGCGGCCACCTTCGAAACCGCAAGAAAAGGATAAGACAGATTGGAGATACGACGCTGACGCTGACGCCTATATCGCGACCTGACTGTGTGGAAATAAATTTTTTATCTGATCTTCGGTTAATGAGGCTAATACATNTCGTGGTNAAANTTACTTGAGAAATCCCTCAAATNTCATTNTCTGATAATNAATGCAAATTCCAAAATATGTTACTGTCTGCACTCCCAGTTCCTTTAAGAAAATTTTTTGCGTTGGCTTTGGAATTTTTTTAAGAAGCAACACCGAAGAAAAAATCCTTACTTGCAAGACTTTTATCAAATAACTTATTTCAGAGAAATAATTACTTTATATCGTTAGTGAGTTCTAGTTATGGTTACCAGACGAGCGTTGCTTCAAGCCGGTATGACCCTACCTTTTGCGTCCGGGTCGTTGATTGGGTGCAGTAGGCAGGCAGGACCGGTGAAAAGTTATTACAGGCCAGAAATGTATCTTGAGAACAATTATGGGCCGGTTGATGTCGAAACAACACTGACTGAACTGACTTGGACCGGCTCTATTCCGACTGAGTTAACGGGTCGTTTTTTGCGTAACGGTCCTAATCCATTGAACGAAGTTGACCCAGTATCTCATCACTGGTTTATTGGGGATGGAATGGTGCACGGACTCCGCCTAGAGAATGGGCGAGCAGATTGGTATCGCAACCGTTGGGTCAGAAGCGAAGGCATAGTGGCAGAACTGGGAGAGGAGGTCGGAAATCGGAACCTCTCAGCCGGCAGCCCTAACACACACGTCATCGGTCACGCTGGCAGAACTTGGGCGATTGTAGAATCAGGAACCCCACCTGTTGAACTGAGCTATGAATTGGAGACTATTGGCCATTCTCCCAAATGGGGGGCTTTTACGGCGCATCCAAAAGTCGATCGGGAAACCAATGAGCTGCATGCGATCAGTTATGATTGGGCCCGCTATCGTGATCATGTCAAGTATGTTGTCATGGATGCAGAGGCTAACACTGCGAAAGTTGTGGATATCCCAATGCCGGCGATGAGCATGATTCATGATATGAGCATTACGAAAAATTTCGTCGTCATCTATGATTTTCCCGTAACACTCAGTTTTATGGCGTTGGCTACGGGATCCCGTTTCCCGTTTCGCTGGGACCCAGAGCATGAAGCGCGTGTCGGGCTCATGCCAAGGAATGGTGGTCCCGAGGAAATTGTTTGGTCGCCAGTATCGCAGAGTTACGCTTATCATCCGATGAATGCCTACGAAACAGAAGGGGGCAACGTCATTGTCGATATCTGTCGCTATGACANAATGTTTGATGGAGATATCAATGGTCCATTTGGTGATAGCACGCCTAAGCTAGATCGTTGGGAAGTTAGTCCAACGCTTCGTAAAGTGACTGAAACCAGAGTGGATGACCGCGATCAGGAATTTCCTCGCTGNCATCCAGATTTAAACGGCAAAGCTTATCGTTATGGCTATACCGTGGCGGCGGAAGGGAATAGTTTTCCAAGGCTTTTTAAACACGATATGCAGACGGGGGATTCTTCTTCTTTCGAGTTTGGACCTGGGCGTCATGGGTCTGAGCCATATTTTGTTCCCAAGGAGTCTGCGACCGCGGAAGACGACGGTTATCTGATGACTTATGTTTATGATGAAGCCCGTAATGCTAGCGAGCTTATCATTCTTGATGCGCTAGATATGTCACGACCCGCTTTAGNACAGATACNGTTGCCGGTCAGAGTCCCATTTGGTTTTCACGGCAGCTGGATAGCTGATGGGGATCTTACAGCGGTCTAAGTGTTATGTTTCTAGATACAGCTACCCGTATTGCCGAACTACTTATTGCCAGCAAAGCGACAGTTTCTGTCGCCGAATCTTCAACTGGAGGGCTTATAGCGGCTAACCTATTAGCGATCCCCGGTGCCTCGAGTTACTTTGTCGGTGGAAGTGTTGTTTACACTCAGAAATCTCGTCGTGCTTTTTTGTCTTTTGACAGACAGAAATTGAAAGCTCTGCAACCCNTGACTGAAGATATGGTACAGGAGTTTGCCCATGCAGCTAGAAATAAGCTTGATACGACNTGGGGTGTTGCCGAATTAGGAGCAGCGGGTCCTGCCGGGACACCCTACGGCCACGGGGCGGGGGTTAGTGTTATCGGTGTTAGTGGTCCTANTAACGCGACGCTAAAAATAGAGACCTGGTCCGATAACCGTCAGCATAATATGCAAGCCTTTACAGAGGCAGCATTGANACTTTTTGCCGATACGCTCGCGCATATATCCTGAAGGGGAGCACGTTACTGTTCGGTCCAGCTTTGATCGTCTTCTGCCATTAGCACATCGTAGAGTGGTTTAAAGCTAAAATATCCACCTTGGGGTTGACCGATTTGTTTGCTGGTCAATTCGGCGACATCATCTCTAATTTTTACCGGTTCACCGGCGGCTTCTGCCAACAATTGGGCCTGACAGGTTCGTTCCATGGTGATGTACCACCACGCAACTTCATCGACCGTTTTACCAACTGTTAGTAGGCCATGGTTTTGGAGTATCGCTGCTTTTTTTGTGCCTAATGCGGCCGAAATTCGNTCGCCTTCTGAGGTGTCTAGCACTACACCAGTAAAGTCGTTGAACAGGACGTGATCGTTGTAGAAGGCGCAAGAGTCTTGGGTTATCGGATCGAGCAGACGACCCAGTGAGGACCAAGCTTTACCGTAAAGAGAGTGAGTGTGCGCTGCAGCTGTCACATGAGGAAGATTTTTGTGTATCTGGGAATGTATGGCGAAGGCTGCCTGGTTTAGTAGTCCATTACCTTCGACAATTTCTCCGCTGTGATTAACGAGTATTAGATCTTTAATTCGCATTTGTTTGAAAGATCGTCCAAACGGATTAACCCAGAAATGGTCAGTTCTTTCAGGATCTCTCACCGTGAAATGACCGGCGACACCTTCATCGAAACCAAAGCGGCCGAAAATCCGCAGAGCAGCTGCAAGTTTGTGTTTCCTTTCTGCTCGCTCATCGACTAGGTCGTCGAAAGAGGGTGGATAAACTATGGTTGGCGCAACTACNGGTTCATTGGCAACAGCTTCTGACATTTTTTCTATCCTTAGAGANTCCTTAAGCGAGTAATAGCATTTTTATCAATCGCTGAACAGNTAAACCTAAGCGGTTGATTACCTCTCATGTATACTGCGAATCGCGTAGNTACTGAGAGGGAATTGAACGATATGGAACTNCAGGGCAANGTCGCCGTTATTACAGGAGGCAGTGGCGGTATCGGATTGGCGATGGCNAAAGCCTTTCTGGCTGAAGGTGCGAAAACCATTGTGCTAGCAGATCTGGATGGTGACTTGGTTGCTGCTGCCGCAGAGCAACTTGGGTGTGAAGGCATGGTCTGTGACGTAACTGAGGAATATCAGATACAAGGGCTGGTTGATAAGATCATTGAAAAATTTGGGCAGATCGATCTGTTTTGTTCAAATGCCGGTGCTGGTGGAGAAGGAACGCTGACAGATGCTACCAATGATGTCTGGCAGCGACAGTGGGAGCTTCATGTGATGTCCCATCTCTATGCTGCTCGCGCAGTATTGCCCGGTATGTTAGAGCGGGGCGATGGTTACTTGCTGAATACTGCTTCTGCCGCAGGTTTGCTGGCAGCCTTGGGTTCAGGACCCTATACCGTAACAAAAGGTGCCGCTGTGAAATTGGCGGAATTTATATCGATCAACCACGGAGACGAGGGCATTAAGGTGTCAGTACTGTGTCCCCAAGGTGTAAACACGGCGATGGCGCCACGCAGTCTTGGCGATGGTCAAACAGATGGCATTATTGAGCCGGAGGTATTGGCCCAGACGGTTGTTGAGTGTCTGCGAGAAGAGCGTTTTTATGTGCTGCCTCATCCAGAGGTCGAAGAATATGTTCGCCGTAAAGGAGACAACATTGATCGCTGGCTCCTCGGGATGCGTCGTCTGCGTCGCCAATCAATGGAAGATGCTAAATAACTGAGACAAGGAGTCACCATTTGCAGCAACTTAAAACGGACTATTTAGTTATTGGTAGTGGTGCTATGGGCATGGCTTTTTCCGACTCATTGCTAACGGAAACAGATGCGAACCTGATTATTGTAGACAAGCACCACCAGCCAGGTGGTCACTGGAACGACGCGTACCCCTTCGTGCGATTGCACCAACCCTCTGCTTTTTATGGTGTTAATTCGAAGAATCTAGGCCNCGATAACATTGACATGACCGGCTTAAANAAAGGTTTATATGAGCTGGCAAGCAACAGCGAGGTCTGCAGTTATTTCGATCAAGTTATGCAGGGACAATTCCTATCATCAGGTAGAGTGCAGTATTTCCCAAGCTGCGAATACAAGGGAAACGGCGAGTTTGTGTCCTTGCTATCGAATGAAAAATACTTTGTNTCTTTCAAAAAGGAAGTGGATTCGACCTACATGAACGTAGTGATTCCTTCGAAGAGGCCACCGCCTTTCTCGATAGAAGGTGATGTGAGTTGTGCTCCCNTAAANGAGTTGCCTGTTTTGGGTCAGAGGTTCGACGATTTCGTGCTCGTCGGAGCTGGGAAAACGGCGATAGATGCTGCTCTCTTTCTCCTTAAAAATGAAGTAGATCCAGAGCAGATCAGATGGATCATGCCGCGAGATTCCTGGATATTGGACCGGGCGCATATCCAGCCCACGTTTGAATCGTTAGGTAAGCTATTCGCTAATCAAATTATCCCAGGCTCTGAAGCAAAAGATATCGATGATTTTTTCGAAAATATTTCGAACGCGGGCGGCCTGCTAAGAATAGATGACAACGTTAAACCTACAATGTACCGATGCAGTACGGTGACTCAGGCCGAGTTGAAACAATTAAAGCGCATCAATAACATCGTCCGAAAAGGTAGAGTCAAAACTATTCGTGAAAATGAAATCGTCCTTGAAGAAGGCTCAATTGTCACTACCCTGAACACTTTGCATATCGATTGCGCTGGTGATGGTCTGGCCAAAATGCCGCCCACCCCGATTTTTCAAAACCGACAAATTACACTCCAGTCAGTGCGCACCTGTCAGCAAGTTTTTTCAGCCGCTCTTTTAGGTTATGTAGAGGCAAATTATCAAGACGATGAGAAAAAAAAATGAGCTCTGTAAGCCGGTCCCTCATCCCAATACTGACATCGACTTTCTANGAAATACGTTGGCTGATTCTGAAAATGAGGAAAGCTGGGCAAAAGAAGCTAAGTTAAGTAAGTGGCTTAAGACGAGTCGGCTGAACGCNGAAAGCCATGTTNTAAAGGCAAGCCCTATGATCAAAGCTCTTTCCCTTCTTGNCAAGATACCTTTTTTAAAANTATCNAATCGCGTGGCAGAGGCGCAGACAAAAGCCAATCGGAACATCAAGAAGCTGCTTGATTTACNGGAGCCGATTAAGAAATAGCGCTGCTATTATGGTTGGCAAACCAACCCGAAAACACATTTACTAATTAGTTTCTTGNCGCTATCGTAAACTGGTCCTCGCTTATCGAATCTAAGTTTAGTTGTTGTGCCCTTCAACCAAATAGGCGAAGCATGCGCTCATTGTTGGTCTTGCTAATTGTTTTGTTGGTGGCGGCCGAGTCGCTGGCTGAGTCNGTGGCTCGCGCTTACCTCGTGACTAATTCCGCCAGCATCAATAGAACTGATGTGCATCTCATCAACTCAGGGGTTAAAGCCCAGCGATTTCGAGGTTCTCTCGTCGATAAAAGTGGTAAACGCTTGGGTGATGAAGGNGTGATTCTTCATAACGGGNATGTAGCTCCGCAGGGNAGAGTGATCCTCACCGCAGAGGATCTTGAAAGTGTCTTCGGAGTAGACGCTTGGACAGGTCCCGCGATGTTAGAGGTCCAGGGAGATCATCGCTTTGAAGTGATGACTGTTTTAACCAGTCCAAGTGGTCTNAGGTCCAATACTAATTGTGTCAGGGAGGATGCTGTTCACAACATAGAGGGCGTTGATTCGGAGGACGTCAGTTTTATCCGGCTTATAAATATCGGAAAAACTCCTATCATCAACATTCGTGGAAGCCTGATAGATCGCCAGGGTCGTCCTATCGGCAGAACTCATGTGTCGCTGTATTCCGAGTTAATGAGCGGAGAACAAGTTTGGTTATCTCAGAATCGGTTAAAAGAATTAATAGGCTCTGATTGGTCGGGTCAAGTCTCTTTAGTGTTGACGGCGCCTCACCCCAATCTTCGTTTGCTTAACCTGAACCTAACGACTGCAGATACCTTTTTCAATTTTAGNTGTTACGAAAATGAGGAAACTGCCGCGGTTTTTCTAATGACCAATGCTTCNAGTGTTAATCACAGTGAGATGCATGTGATTAATTCTTCAAGGCAAATTTCGTCGTTAAGCGGCCAGCTAGTAAATGCAGATGGCTCTACTACCCCAGAAGTAATNCTGGCAGAAACTTTAGAACCCGGTGGCAGAACGGTATTGACTTCGTCGTTGCTCGAATCGATTTTTGACGTTGATAGTTGGCAAGGACCCGCGATGGTTACNCTGAAGGGGCCCGATAAATTTGATGCCATAACACGATTGACCAGTCCCAGCGGACTCGTGAGTAATACCAACTGTGTTAGACAATCAGCGGTCCATATGATTGAGGGCGATGGCAACTCGTATGTACGATTGATTAATCGCGGAGATCAGCCCGTCACTGATATTAGAGGAACTCTTTACGACGCCGCAGGTATAGTGCTTGGTGAACCGAACGTTTTACTAATGGCATCATTGTCACCAGGTGAGCAACGATTCATAAATAATAACGAACTTTCCTCATTGTTTAATGTCAGCTGGATCGGTGCTGCGTCGCTGATGGTGTCAGGCTCTAATGATGAAAATCTNTACTTAGTTAACCTCAACCTGGTTGAGGGTTCGACTTTCTTTAACTTTTCCTGTTANGAAAATACTGATCGNGCNCGTGCGACGAGTGCAGAGACTTTCTATGACGAATTCATAGCNGAGCCAATNGTTGATGCTAGTTGTATTAATTGTCACAAACCTGAGGGTGAAGCGGCGACAGGTGGACTGGTATTTGAAACAAATGCCGAGGTAAGTCACTTCGAAACCATGGTGAACTATATTGCTATTACGGACGATGGCANGTTGGCCAGTCTCAAAGATTCAATCCACGATGAACAANTATTGTCTAGTAACAATTACGACGATCTTGTCGGGTTTCTAAGATTGCTGAACGTGGATGTGAGTCCGGACTTAAGCAGNGGTCTCATTCCAGCGAGCGTGGTGCCTGGTATCNGGGGAGCANCTATTGNCAATACCGGACANCCCTCTTTCCTAAGTCCTCACGTTAATCCAATAGTCAGCGCTGGGGGATTCATTTATGTAACCAATACTCCAGCGGATACCGTAGATGTCATTGATCCTTGGTCACGTTCTGTGGTGCAGCGTATTAACGTNGGTATAGACCCGGTTGGATTAGCTGTGCATCCACAAGGGAATGAGCTTTGGGTAGCCAATCATATTTCTGACTCTGTGAGCGTGATAGATTTAGATCCGACCAGTTCGACTTATCATCACGTTATAGCTACCGTTCAATCGTTGGTGGATGAAACGTTGGTGACGGATTTTGATGAGCCTACGGGTATCGCTTTTGCTGNTTCTGGTAAAGCCTTCGTGGCTCTAGGGCCGGCTAACGANATCGCAGTAATNGANAATTATGAGGTGACTGGGCGTTTGCCGATTCGTGCCCAGGATCCACGTGCTATCGCCGTGCAGGGTGATCGCTTATATGTTTTACCATTCGAGTCGAACAATCAAACTCAGTTGTCCGGTTGCGCGTTCGCACGGATCGACGGTGATACCTGCACGTTTAACGCAGTTGAACACGTCTTCAATAATAATAACGTGCTTTCTACTCACTACGACGCAGACATCATTATCAATGCNGGATTACCAGATCGTGATCTATTTGTTTTCGATACCGATACAGAGGANCAGTTACAGGTTGTTGATGGTNTAGGAACGCTTTTGTATGGACTTNCCGTCGATAATCAACATCGGATTTTTGTAGCTCAAACCGACGCGCGNAACGATGCCAACGGACGGGCAGGGACGTTGAAGCACGGTCTTGCTGAAATGGGTAATCGAGCTTTTTTCAATCAGGTTACCAGAGTCAACTGCCAAGAGTCGTGCGATACACCCGTCCGCTTGGATCTAGAACCCCTTCCTCCGCAGCATCCGGCGGTCGGCGAGGCCCTTGCCACGCCCTACGCGATTGAGTGGTCGNTGGATGCGCAAAAGCTGTTTGTCACGGCGGCANGTTCAAACAAATTGTTCACTCTAAACCCTGATACGGGTGAGATACTCGGGCGTGTAGATACTGGAGCGGTACCCCGGGGAATTGCGCTCACAGATGACAATGAAGCCTTTGTACTGAACGCTGTCGATAATTCGGTGACTGTGATTGATGTTTCAGAAACGAGAGAGATGCAGGTGCAAAGAACAATCAATCTGGTTGACCCCACGGATCCTGATATTAAGGCTGGACGTCGTCTCTTTAATGATGCTGGCATGTCTACTAGCGGGACCTTTTCCTGTGAGAGTTGTCACCCCGATGGTCACACGGATCAGCTCATTTGGGTGTTGGAGACACCGGTTTGTGATGTGGATGGCTGCACGCAGATTCCCCCTCGCCTTACGATGCCGGTTCGGGGNGCNAGGGATACAGGGCCTTACCATTGGGATGGTATCCCGGGAGATCCATTTGGTGGCAATAACACTGCATCGATCAACGCTGACGTTGAACCAAACTGTGCGGAAAATGACCCNGAAGGCTGCATTCGTGTATTAGTTGACGGTAGTCTGGCGACGACTATGTGCGAAGTCGGTAATTGCGAATTGAATAGCCAAGGCCAAGCAGGCGCATTTAACGACGCAGAACGGAAACTTTTATCTAAGTTTGTGTTGAGTGTTCCTTACCCTCCTGCACCCGAACGACAATTTGACAATGGGTTGTCTATCGGTGCACGGCAAGGTTTTTTTAATTTCAGCTTTGTTAACAATGCGGGCGGAATGGCTACTGGAGCACAGACCTGTGGTGACTGTCACAAGATGCCTTTTCTGGTCAGTACTAATACGCCGGGTACTGGTATGGACGCCCCGACGTGGCGCGGCGCATACGATCGATGGATGATTCTGCCGCAGGGNCGCCTCAATATAATTGATCTGTTGAATCTAGCGGGAATCAATGATTCTTTCCGGGAGAGAGATATTTGGTCATTGGCGGGCTCGACAGAGGAAAACTGGAGGATGGTACTAGAAGGAAGCACCGGCCATTCTGGCGCTTTCGGTAGGCAGGTGAGTTTGACGAGACAAAGTGCTGATAGCATTGAGACCTCGAGCTTACTTGAGGCTCTGGAGCAGCAGGCCGGTGATGAAGCGATTTTATTGCAGGGTGAAGGAGTGTTTATCGACGGTCAGGAGAATCGTTTTCTTGCTCTTGAGTTCAGCGANGGCGCTTACCATCACCGCGATGAATCAACATATTATGAGAGGAGCCAACTGCTGAATTTAGCCCGTAACGGCCGCATGGTGCTGACTTTGACCGGTAGGGTAGGTAAAAATGTTGGCTATGATGATCCGCAACCTGCGATTTGGCCTCAAAGCCATATAGGCACGCAGACTAGAAATGTCGATCTGCCATTTTTGACAGATGAGCTAACACTGACCTTCAATGCGAGACATGTCACAGATGGTGCTTCAGTTTTTGTTGATGGCAAACGCATTGAGGCGGATGTCCGATGTNCCGGNGGTAGTTTGCCATTNTGTGAGGAAGAATTGTTGCGAGTTAGTCTCGCAGCTTTGCCTGAAACAGGTGGATTGCATTTTCTACAACTAAAGAATGCATCGGGTTTATTTAGCAACGACATGATGTTCTTTGTCGAACAGCAGTTGGCCCCATCGCGGCAAGGCAATTTGATCGAAAGCGGAGGTACCTTTTCTAATGAATTCAATGAGCATTGGAATACNGTAGAACTGGTGACGGATTCNATATCCGTTGTCTCCGGNGAAGTCTTGGTTGCGGTCCGCCGTCAGTCAGTNGACCCTTGGAGAGCCCAGCTAAGTCACTCGATTATGGTTCAGGAAGGACAAACTTATACTATCTGCTACGAGGCAAAAGCCGAGGGTCCGCGCGTGATGACCGCTTATGTTGATTCTAATTTGGACGATTATCGGAATCTGTCCGGAGGACAGTTTACAGCTAATCTTTTGGCNTCTTCTCAACCTTACTCGCATACTTTTGAAGCAACCGGGACGGATCTCAGGGCTCGCGTTGCTTTCAACTTTGCCCAGAGCGCCCTCGATGTGACGATNGANAATATCGGCGTNTACGAAGGACACGCATGCGGATCTCCTGACCGTTGAAACAAATCGTTGGTTTCCAGACAACCCCANAAAAAAAATGTATGCTGTCTAGNACTTCGGCCAACATTTGGCAAAGAAGTAAGGATCAATGACAAATAAAACTAAAGGAGAAAAGCGTGAAAGCGTCGGATTTATTTATTCAGGCTCTAGAGGTGGAAGGGGTGGAATACGTTTTCGGAATTCCTGGTGAAGAGAATCTTGATTTCCTTGATAGCTTGTCACGCTCAGAAAAGATCAAACTTATTCTGACTCGTCACGAACAGGCAGCAGGTTTTATGGCCGCGACTTATGGACGTTTCACTGGTAAGACTGGCGTTTGTGTAGCAACGCTCGGTCCGGGTGCGACCAACTTCGTAACGGCCGCAGCCTATGCACAACTTGGTGGGATGCCGATGTTGATGGTAACGGGGCAAAAACCCGTTAAAAAGTCCAAGCAAGGCAGGTTCCAGATCCTTGACGTAGTCGACATGATGGGGCCGATTACCAAGTACACGCAGCAAATTGTAGCGGGAGATAATATTCCGAGTCGAATTCGTGAGGCGTTCAGAATAGCTGAGGACGAAAAGCCTGGCGCCGTTCACATAGAGCTGCCAGAAGATATTGCGGATGAAGAGACTGATGCAGTGCCGATTATGCCTCAGCGAACGCGACGCCCAATTGCAGAAGCCAAAGCGATTGATGCCGCAGTGCAAGCTATCAGTAACGCTAAGTCACCTATCCTAGTAATTGGTGCTGGAGCTAACCGTAAGTTGACCGGTCGGATGTTGACTGAGATGGTCAACGACTTTGGAATCCCTTTCGTAACCACGCAGTTAGGCAAGGGGGTCATTGATGAAGAACACGAGTTATTCATGGGTAACGCGGCGCTGAGTGCTGGTGATTTCGTTCATCGGGCTATCGAGGCGGCAGACTTAATCATTAACGTTGGCCATGATGTCATCGAAAAACCCCCATTTTTTATGACAGAAGGAGGTACTCAAGTCATCCACGTCTCGTTTAATCGAGCAGAAGTCGATCCTGTTTATTTCCCTCAAATAGAGATCATCGGAGATATCGGTAACGCGATATGGCAGATCAAAGAGGGACTCACAGCCTCAGATAATTGGGATTTCAGCAGGATGATGGAAGTAAAAGCTCATCAGACTGAAAACCTGAAGCAAGGAGCGGATGATGAACGCTTCCCGGTTCTGCCTCAGCGACTGGTAAGGGATGTTAGAGACGCTATGCCAAAGGACGGCATTATCTGTCTTGATAATGGTGTTTATAAGATATGGTTCGCAAGGAATTATCCTGCGAATGAGCCGAATACTGTATTGCTTGATAACGCCCTTGCGACTATGGGAGCGGGTTTGCCTTCCGCCATGGGTGCATATCTCGTCCATCCAGATAAAAAGATCATGGCTATCTGTGGTGACGGTGGCTTTATGATGAACTCTCAAGAGCTGGAGACTGCTGTTCGTTTAGGAATGAACTTGACCGTTCTCATTCTCAATGACAGTGCTTATGGAATGATACGGTGGAAGCAGGCAAATATGGGGCTTAAAGATTGGGGACTTGAATATAACAACCCCGATTTTGTGCAGTATGCAGAAAGCTACGGCGCTAAAGGTCACAGGGTAACTAGTGCGGAGAATCTCGCCGAGACGCTGGATACATGTTTGTCAGAGCCTGGCGTTCATCTTATTGATTGTCCGGTAGATTACTCCGAGAATGATGAAATTCTGAATCAGCGAATCCAAGAAATAAGCGCCGCTATTTAGGTGGGCAAATAAGCAGTAAGGTTGCTGGTACCCAACTGCCGACAACCTTTATTGCACGTTAATCTGTATGATGTTCAAAAATTTTCTTCAGTGACTTAATTGGTATCTTAGGGCGGCGGTCGAAATACAGCAAACCATTAATCTCCTGCTGTACATCTGTCAATTGGGTCCACACAAATCCTTGTAAGTCTTGGGCATCATAGATAACGTTGATCGCGGCCTCGATGCGCTGCTCGAGTTCGACCTCAGACGACGGTATTTCGCCATAGGCAAAGTCATTATCCCCGTGTTGGCCATAACCAATACCCCCGCATTCGGTGAGCAATATTGGCAGATTTGCAATGTTGCTCCCCGGCAAGGCACCAACTCTCTGTCCTAGTCCTCCTTCGCCTATATTGACGTAGGAGCCCGGGTCCTTTGCCAATTCTGACAAACGGCTACCTAAATTCGTGTTTTCTTCGTACACGTGAAGCGTCCACAGGTCACCAGCGCTGAATTCCCATCCGTCATTACCGACTACCGGTCGACTCTTATCGAGTGCATGGGTGAGGCCGACGATACCTTCTACAAAGGCGCGCTGCTCTGGTCGCTCGGCCTGATTCCAGACACCCCAAGATTCATTAAATGGTACCCAAGTGATAATTGACGGATGCCCTCGATCTCGTTTCACGAGGTTCTGCCACTCATTTGTCAGTGCTTGAATCAGTTCGGTAGAAAAAATACGACCAGAAGGCATCTCTGACCATACTAGCAGGCCCATCTTATCTGCCCAATAGAGGTATCGTGGGTCCTCGGCTTTCTGATGCTTTCGAACACAGTTAAAACCCATCGCGAGAGTTAATTCGATATCTTTTTTATAGTCGTCATCGCTGATAGCGGTATACCAGCCCTTGGGGAAATAGCCCTGATCGAGTATTCCTCTGATGTACAGCTTCTCATTGTTGAGTTTGAAAGTACCACCTTCAGTGCTGATTTCGCGAAGTCCACAGTAACTAGTGGCGATGTCTCGTTGGCCTGACGCTGTGATAAGTGTCAGATGAAGATCGTAAAGGTATGGCGAATCAGGTGACCACAGCAAAGGGTCTTCGATAGTTAGAGGAACTCGCGCTTCACCTCGCAACTGCGTTGATGCTTTGGCGCTAGTGATCAACTCGCCTGACATTAGCAAATCAACCTGCAATTCCCCTTCGACGTGTTGCGAGAATTCAACCAGACAAATGAGTTGGCTGGAGTCCATTAAGAACTGTGCGAAGACTGACTCGATGGATACATCTGGCAGTGGTTCGAGCCACACGGTTTGCCATATACCTATTATACCGTCGTAGTCGATTGGCCATCGGGTCGTTCCAGCCTGTTTTCCGCGGGGTTGTGTCCACGAGAGCGAATCTTCGACCCGGACGGTTATCGTGTTTGTGCCATGATGAAGAGCATGATCTATGTCCAGACCAAAGGGTGAATAGCCGCCAGTGTGTTCGCCAACCAGGATGCCGTTAATGAAAACCCAGCACTTGTAGTCGATTGCACCAAAACGCAGGCAGATGCGCCTTCCCTCCCAATTGACGGGTAATTCGAAGTTACGTTGATACCAAACACTTGTGTCTGTGCGAACTCCGCTAACTCCAGAAGCCTCGGAATTTGGTGGAAATGCTTCTAACGATAATCGAGGTTTTGTAAGAGTTTTTGATTGGGATGCATCTGCATCTGCTTGGGTACAAGTTGGTGTCGATTTTGATGGTATCGCTGGAGATAAATATGGACAAGATGTGGACTTAAGTAGCGATGGAACCATATTAGCTTTTGGTGCAAGTGAGAAGGATGACCTATCTGGTTACGGAGGATTCAACAGGGGCGGAGTATTAATTTATGAATACTCACCCACAGGGGTAGCATCATGGACCCAGCTTGGTTCAACAATTTACGGATCGGCCCAAAATACTCAGTGTTGTGGTGAAAAACAAATATCAATAAGTGATGACGGATCAAGAATAGCAATTGGTGCTATGGATGGGTCAAATGGCACAACCCGTTCTGGATATGTAAAAATCTATGATTTAGTTGGCAATAATTGGGTACAAGTCGGAGCAGACATAAAAGGGGACTTAAACAGCGTCTTCCATGATTTTGGTATAAGTTTAGATCTCACACCAGACGGATCAAGAATTGCAATTGAAGCTTATCGAGGAGGTCCAGCTGAAATAAAAGTCTATGATTATCAGGTTATATCTGGAACTGCAACTTGGACTCAAGTTGGGAATAGTATTTCGGGTGAGGCAGTGGGTATTTATCAGGTTTCACTTTCTTCAGATGGATCAAGATTAGCTGTTGGGGATCCCAATGAAAATATTAATGGTGTTAATTCTGCTGGTAAAACTAGAGTATTTGAGTTAAGCGGTAACACTTGGTCTCAAATAGGATCGGATATTAATGGTTCCCAACAAGATGATTATATGGGATATTCTACATCTATAAGTGCAGATGGATTTAGATTAGCAACTAGTGCTACAAAATTACGCAGGCCCTCTGATAATGTTAGAACGGGTGGAGTAAAAGTTTTTGATTGGGATGGTTCCGATTGGGTAGAAACAGGAATTGTTTATGGTGAACTTGGAGGTGGAGCACATGGTAGTTCGTTATCTTTAACCCCAGACGGAACAAAACTAGTTGTTACAGAACCGTCAAATAGAGGACCAAACAATACAGGTTATGTTGGTCAAGTGAGAGTTTATGATTTGCCACCTCCAGGAAAAAGGTATGTGTATAACTGGGATGTAGA
>NZNP01000032.1 GCA_002694945.1 Gammaproteobacteria bacterium | reverse complement strand
CATCAGAGGACAAATCCGTATGGGCACTATCGACAAGATTATCTTCCTCGGCGCCCTGACCTTCTTCTTCACTCATCTATAAATCCTCTTCGAAAACATTTTCTAATACTTGCACAGCGACTTTACTGCCGCTCTCACCAACCAAAGCGTGATATAAGGGAAAATCATTGACACTGATTTCCGCTGTCTCCGAAGGATCAAATGACAGCACCTCACCTACACTTAGACTCAAAAGTTGATCCACTGTCAAATTAATACTTCCACCGCTAACGAGCAAACTGAAATCCACTTCACCGACTGTCGTGTACAATCGATCTAACCACTTTTCATCTGCATCTTGCGTTTGGATTCTTGTACTCAACAAGTCTCTCTGAAGATTTAGGCTTTGATAAGTATAGACTATGTCGATATAAGGCTCCGTTTCCTCGTCACGCAACCTAATNGANAANCGATTNACNACCACCGACTCNTCATCGCCTGCGATNTTNGCAAACAACGGATTTATATCACGATTNACNAGNTCGACATTTATATCAAGATAGGGTGCCCANGCTTCATTTGAAGACTCAAACATGAGNCTACATANNTTATCGATAATCGCATTTTCNTTAGCGGTGAACCCTCTTTCATCTCCTACCGACAAGGATCTAGCTTGCCCGCCGTACCAATTNTCCANACANCTGAATACGACCTGAGGATGAATCACGATNAGTGCTTCGCCCTTTAATGGAGCAAGTTCTACCACATTGATCGACGAGGGCGACGCAACGTTTCGNATATAGTCCGAGTATTTCATGAGTTGTGGGGTCGCTGTTGAAAGACGCGGGTTATAGTCCAGCTCAGTCAGCATCCTCGTGCGGAAAAAACGATGAAATCGTTCATTGATCTGCGTCAGCGCACCATAACTGACGCCAAGATTTTCTTCGTTNCGNGCTACGCTGTANGGCTGCGCNTNNGGATTNACGTTATAAACTTCNTCNCCGAATTCTCCACCATCNACCATCTTTTCAATGGCGGACAACTCTTCNGAGGAAAGTAATGGTTCGTTGTTTTCAGACATCTNAAGTCGAAGCCTACTGAACTATCAACTCAATGAAATAAACTTCCTCAACCGGCGCTGAAGTCGTTTTCTCATGTTTTTCCAAATGCTCGTTGATTACCATTCTGACCTCTTCGAGAACCTCCATCTCGCCACTTTCACTTTCTATCTTTTCAGCTGAGACGTTTCTAAGAACTTTCAAAATTGAAGCTCTGATTCCTACCAAATGCCTCGGGATCCATCCTTTCGCCCCATCTTCATCCTGAAACATCGTATCTTCATCAAAATAAGTAGAAACGCCTAATTTCGCCTGCATCACTTTTTTAGAGCTCTTTAGATTTACCTGGAAAGCGTCAGTAAATGTGTAATAGCTGATTAGAAACTTTTGTTCTATCTCAGCAGTTTTAGGGCCAGGCCCTGCGACTATCTCATCGGTTTGCTCAAGTTCTGCCTCTAAATCCTGAAGAGCGACTTCAGGGTCCTCATTTTCAGGCTTTTCGTCAAAAAAACCTGTAGCGAACATCGTACCAACAGCTGTGGCTACCATTAACAATAAAACGGCTACAACGATGAGGATAATCTTAATCAGACCTCCACCACTTTTTTCTTCTTCTGTATCTACTGCTGCTTCTGACATTACAAACTCCTGTCATAATTTCCGCTTAGCTAAGCGTAACGTACTATTATACGAGTATATCCAGCCCAACTACCGAGCTTAGCCGAGCATCCAGCGTTCTTCCAAGCAAGACTTCGGTCTCAAAGTTTATCTCTTCAACGATTTCAGACGAAGCATTCTTTTCGGATTGATCCTCTCGCTCATTGCTTGAGTAGCCAAAATCACTAACATCGAAGCTAAGTCCCTGATTTTCGTCCAATAGATCTCTTAGGGCGAGTCTAAGTTTCGGCAGGGTATCTTGGAGTAATTGCCTGGTGGATTCCTCATTAGACCCAAATCGACCTTCAAGTCCTTTTTCGCTCAATTCTATTTGAAGTGAAATTTCTCCCAACGATGCAGGATTCAATCNAAGTTGAATATTCCAATTCTCTTTGCTCACATGTCCCGCTATGCGCTGCGCTAAAATCTCTCCAAACTTACTGCTCCAATTTTCGTAAGAGTCAGTCAAATTATTGTAAGTATTGGAAGCGACCATTCTTTGTGCATCCTTTAGCGCCCCCTTAAATTCGACACGATTAAGCCCNGGTTCATTATGCAAAGCATCTCTTTCGGCAGTCTGACTCACATCACGATAAGCCTTGAGAGAATTCTCATGATTGTCGATAGCATTCATTAGACCTAATTGAGATTTATCCTGGCCGCTCGCTTGAAGCTTATTTGAGTCACTTTGGAGACGCGCTAATTCAAAATCGCGGTTAGCCTCCAACTTNANGCTGTTAATTTGATCTTGGGTCTGATGGTCNATCTTTTTCCCGACTACTTCACCTGNTTCCTTGCCCAAACTCTCAGACTGGCCTGAGAATTCAGAAATTTTAAGCTCNGGATTCACTCGCCCCTGTGCCGAAGATTCACTGGGACCATGATTTTTTTGAATAATGGGAGTGAATCGNGCGACCTTCTCCGATTCATCGCCGCTTTCTGCGGCGGCCGAGTTACTTTTANCAGNANTCTGCTTTTCGCTAACCACAGAAAGCGCNCCATCTCCTTCGTAAAGCGCCAACCCTGGCTTGTTCGTTTCTATCGGACTGATATCTTGTCCTGGGGTTACGGAGGTGTTACTCGGGGCAGATCCGCGTATATTGATCATCTGCTTTACGGCTAACTGAGAGATGGCATTACTACCGAATGGCACAGAGCCAGCAGCATCAATGCTGTCAGCTGTCTGGGGTGAACTTCGAAATCCATTACCTCTCGGAATTTCTAGAGAGTCATCGACAGTGGGGCGAGTTGCCTCCAATGATTGTTCNTCAGCCAATAAAGCCTTGTCGAGCTCAGAANTATTAGGCGGAAAAACAGCCTTAGCGCCAAACTGATTGTGTTCGTTGAAGTTGGTGGCCTGAGCGGGGCTTTCGGANCGTAACCGGTCATTTACCAACCCCTGTCTCTCCATAAACCTGGAGAGACTTTCATTCGTAACAGCGACGGTATCGGCAGTGTAAATTAACCTGCCGACTGCTAAAGCACCGTTGTGAAGAGATAAATTCGGCAACNTATTGCCGCTCGCGCGCGAGCCAACAGCCAAATGTTGTCCGCTAGTTGCCTCTCCTGGGGANCCAGCCNGCTGANTTACTTCTTCGTNTAACTCAAGTTCTTCAATCTTATTGTCCGTAACCGAACTTTGNGCAGCTAAGAGTTTCTTATTTTCTTGAGCAATAACTCTNTTAAATTCAGGCCCTTGCGACACTTCGCCCGCGAANCCTTCGGCCGAAACTTTACTCTCGCCAGAGGGAGATAGNTGACTAAAACTGGTGATCAAATCATCGCTCATACTGAAGCATCCTCATCGATAACTTCAGATGAGCAAACTACGTGCCAGCAACTCTACTTGGGGCTAGTCGATTTTCGTTCTCAACCAGAAAGACGCAGCGATTTCATCATCAGCTTTGCTATCCTTTAGCGCCTCGGCTCTTCTGTATTTGGTGAGCGCTCTTTTTTCCAACGTCTCATATTTCTGAACTTCGAGTTCCAATTTCTTACACTTTTGTTGAAATTCTCTTTCTTTCTTTTTCAACAAAAGCGTTTGTTCAGTAGTTTTCCTAATCGCGTCTACTATGTTTGTTACAAAATTCCAATTTCTTTGGATCTGCCCTACAGACCCTGACTTGTCTGAGGAGGCCAATTTATCTGGATGGTAATCAGCTTTAATTATTGACAATTCCTCAATAGTTTTTTGGGCATGATCAATTTCAGCAATCATTGCGTGTAATTTTCGCTTCTCGTTTTCTAAGGCTTCTGTAGCTTGGTCTCTTANGGTNGTCCAAACATTCGATTTAGACTTATTCATCGAGAAGNCTTCCCAAAGCGTGCATCGATTCTGACAAATCACAAGCTTGGTCCATATCTTGAATCAAAAANCNCAAGATTGCTTCCTTCANGGCCAGTGCCCGATCCAAATCAGTGTTACTTCCTGGCTGGTAAGCTCCGACCTGCACGAGATCTTTATTTTGCTGGTAGGCGCTCCAGAGCCTTCTAAAATGTGTAGCGCGCTGAAGATATTCTTTCTGTTGTAGGGTCTGCATTAATCGAGAAACCGAGCCTTGCAAGTCAATTGCTGGGAAATGACCCTCGTCAGCAAGTTCCCGGCTGAGCGCTATTTGTCCATCTAATGCCGATCGCGCGATATCTACAACCGGATCATTCAAGTCGTCGCCTTCAGCGAGGACAGTGTATATCGCTGTTATTGAACCACGCCCATCTAAACCTGTGCCGCTTCTCTCAATAAGTTTAGGCAGCATGCTGAAAACCGAGCTCGGATAACCCTTGGTTGCAGGTGGCTCACCTACTGCNAGACCAACNTCGCGTTGCGCNTGTGCCACTCTGGTCAAACTATCCATCAAAAGCAGAACTTTCTTACCTTCGCTTCGAAAAAATTCAGCATAACAATGCGCTAAATTAGCACCTCTCATGCGAAGCAGAGGCGAACTATCCGCAGGAGAAGCAATTACGACAGACCGCTGCAGGCCATCGATACCTAGATTTTCCTCAATAAAAGCTTTTACCTCTCGTCCTCTTTCCCCGATCAAACCTATAACAATTACATCTGCCCGGGAGAATCTAGTCATCATGCCAAGTAGCACTGATTTACCCACGCCACTTCCCGCAATAAGACCAATTCTTTGGCCACAACCCACGGTTAGAAGAGAGTTGATCGCTCTGACGCCAACATCAAGAATTTCGTCAATATTGTCTCTGAGCATGGGGTTAACACTGGGGCCTGCAAGAGGATGGGGAATTTTACATCTCGGACTTTCTTTGCCATCGAGCGCTTCGCCTCTCGCATCTAGTACACGTCCTAAAGCCTCGTACCCAACTAACGCCATGTCTGATTGGTTTTTTTCTCGTACCCGAGCACCTGACTCCAGTCCCTGATTGCCGTCAAATGACATGAGCAAGAGCGTTCCTTCTTTAAAACCNACTACCTGNGCCTCTATTTCTTGTCCCGCATGAGCATCGATTAGACAAATCGTGCCCAAAGANGCCATCAANCCTTTTGCCTCAATGGTTGTGCCAACAATCCTAGTGACCTTACCAAATGTCTGTGCCTCNGGACGCTCGATAGAGTNGTATAAGGAGCGAGTANGAGTAGAGAGAAGCTCNCCCGAAAGNTTAAAAGCGCTATTCATCGTTGGCTTCTTCTTTGGTATGACCACCNTTGTTCTGCCCGACGTAATCAGGAAGAACNCTCTCNAGGTACTCATCTAAACTTATCTGGCCAGCTTGGTATAAAGCTAAATCTTCCGCAGGGGAGCCCGGAGCAGGTGAACCTGTCCCGGGTGGCTCCGATTCGCTAGGTCTCATGCTAGCGATCATGCTTTTTTTGATAGTAAACCCTGACTCCGCCGCACTTTGTTCTGTTTCTCTGTTCAACTCAGAGCCACTTTCATTTAAAACTTCATCGCTATCTGCTGAATTTTCAGTTGACGTTGGCGAATCAATAACTCCTTCTTCGTCAACGCCNGCCTCGCTAAAGGACTTTCGAAGCGCGTCGATGAANTACTNTCCTTTGCTAGACGGCGGGGTNGANNGTAACTGATCTTCGATCTGTTTCATTCTTTCATCGAGCAAATCAAGGTAACCAGAGTTACCAGCGGTTACAATGATATCGCCAGGAACAAGCGTGTCTTCATAGGTGAAATTTAGACCTGAACTATCACTCTTACTTAGCGCAGAAAGGTAGTTTTCCCATTCCCTGCAAACTTGAACTGAGATGTGCTGAGAATCTGCATGGTTCAGGTCCTCTAAAGCTGAACTCACAAAGTCGGAGATAACCGATTCGTTTATCTGCAATTGACTTCGAGCCAAGAATGAACCNATTTTCAGTGAGATATCAGCTATCTCAGACGTCAAATTTTCNGATCTNAGAGCACTTAAAATCGCCGCAAAGAAGTCTGATTGGCGCAGAGAGAGTCGGTCCAGCTCCATGTTGAATTCAACTTCTAATCGCTCTTTTACTCTTAACTCAGCTTCTGCCAACTTTTCCTTCAGCAGAGACTCGTATTCTGACTCTGTAAACGATATTCGTGGCTCATTAAGCTCCGCGCTCTCTGCATCCACTTCTCGTGAATCTNAAGAGGCTTCATCGATCAATTCAGCTTCTTCGATAACTTCATACTCAGAACTTGCAGTTNCCTCATCTAAAAAGGAAAGAGGTTTTACTTCAAAAAATGAACCAGCATTTTTTTCTTCATCTGCATGGAAAATGCGTTCATCCGCATTCTTTTTCTTCCCCCANAGCGTGGTATTACTCGAGAACGTGCTATTAGACAAAGTCTCCTCCATCTGGAGATGCCAATATAAGCTCTCCCTTATCTTGCAACTTCCGAGCCTGACGTATGATGGATTTCCGAGCTGCATCAACCACAGAAATCGCTAGCGGTGGCATGAGGTCCATTTCATCTTGGAACATCTCTGCTTTGTTTTTGGACATATTACTCTTGAATTTATCCAGCAACTCCTCTTCGGCTCCTTTGAGCGCAGTCCTCAACTCTTCTTCATCGAAGTTGTTGATCATCGTTTGGATATCTCTATCTGCCAGGTCAGTCAAATTCTCGAAATCAAACATGTTGTCTTCGATAGCCATCACCAAGTTNTCATCCGCTNCTCTCATCTCATCAAAGATATCGGAGGCGTCCTCTGATTTGGTCTTGTCCATAATCTTAGCCGCCACCCTGAGTCCTCCTAACTGAGCAGCAGATATAGAAGTTGATTCAGAAAAGCGAGACTGCATAACCTTTTCTAGCTGGCTCAAGGCCGAATCNGATATCGTATCCAAAGTGGCTAAACGCCCGATAACAGATGCTTTAAGGTCCACATGCAAATAACTCAAAACATCGGAAGCTGTTCTTTCGTCTAACATTGCAAGAATGATAGCGATTACCTGAGGGTGTTCTGCGCCCACCATATCAGCGATTGCTCGCGGCGCCATCCAATCCAACATTTCAAGTCCCGAAGAACGGGCAGTAGGATCAACTTTCGCTAAGACTGTAGCGGCTTTAGACTCGCCAACAGATTCTAACAATACCTTGCGAACGTAATCTGGACCTCCCATGCCCAAATCGGTCAACCCTTGAAGCGACTCTAGGAATTCATCGACAACAGCTACTACGATTGGTTGATCAACGTCGCTAACCCTAATCATCGCTCGGGATACAGCTGTTACTTGACCTGGAGATAGCGTTTTCATCACCGCTGAAGCCCCATTTTCNTCGAGCAAAAACATTACTATCGCNGCTTTCTCAGTCTCTGTTAGCTCGTTGTATGCTATTTCTTGTTCCGGCGTCATTTCGCCATGGTTTTCAATTTCAACTTCGGACATCAGACTACTCCTCCGACAGACCTATTATTCCTGTATCCAACGCTTAAGTAGATTTGACACTCGACCCACATCGTCCTTGACCAAGAATCTCATGAGAGCGACCTTTTGGTCATAAGGTTGCGAAGTATCAAGATATTCCGCTGGGATACCGACAGCTTTGGGTTTTAGGCGCGCCGTTACGTCCTGAATTGTTTCTAAATCACCAGAACTTACCAACTCTCTTTCCTCATCTGTCAAACCATCATCTTCTAACTGCTCCAGCGGTAATTCCAGTTCATCTCTACCCNTCAATTCCTTGAGGAAAGGCCGTCCCATCGTNAAATAAATAAAGAGCAAGGCGGCAAATACAGCCAACAGTCGAATATANCCATCCAGTTTGTCTGGTTCAAAGTACCACGGCGTCGTGTCCAGATCTTCGACAGGTTTTGCAAACTCCGAAGAGACAACTGTCACAATGTCNCCGCGCTGAGAGTCATAACCGATCGCACCTTGAACCAGGTCNCGGATCCTAACCAATTCTCTCTCTAAGCGCTCTTCATCTAAACCTTCTTCCTCATTTTTGAATGCACTTTCGTTGATTACTACGGCCACGGACAAACGTCTTATTTCACCCACCTGCTGCTTAACGTATCGGATCTCTCTGTCCAGTTCATAATTCCTTGTTGTCGACGANGAAGCGACATCAGANGAACTCGCCGATGATTCAAGACCGGCTATTCGTCTAGTTTCTTCAATATTNGGAACTCCAGGCGGATTGTTTGATTGACTACCAGGAATACCTTTAGCGGCAAGCATGGCATCGCGCTCTACCTGAAGAGATTCAGATCTCGTCCTGGGGCCAGTACCACCACGATCAAATTCCTCAAACGTCGATTCCACCTCGGTGAAGTTGACGATAGCATCAACTTCTGTTCGAACATTACCCAAGCCCACGATCGCAGAGATCAACTGCTGAACCCTGTTTTGATAATCTGTTTCTATACCTTTTTTATGCTCTGTTTGGGCAGCCGTCAACGCTAATGCAACGTCACTTTCAGAGTCTGTCAATAGCTGACCCATGTCATCTACTACGGTTACCTTTTCTCTATCTAGATGAGGAACGCTGGAGGACACGAGGTGAACAATCGCTTGAATTTGCGACCTAGACACCGAGCGACCCGGGTAGGGTTTAACTACCACAGAGGCTTTTGACGGACTTTTGTTCCTGACAAATGCACTTTGATGTGATTCAGCTATGTGGACCCTCGCTGAACTGACGGAACCAATTTGTTCAATTGATTCAGCTAATTCTGCTTCGATAGCTGCTCGATAACTGACTTGTTCCATGAACCTGCTGGTCGTTATAGAGCCTTGCTCAACCAAAGAGCCGATACTGCCAAGGGACGAGCTCTTAGGAATATTTTGCGCCGCCATCACCATCCTAGCTTCATGGTAACGATCGTTAGTTACCTCCAATTCGCCAGATGACGTATTGATCTTGACGTCAAAACCGCTAGTGGAGAGCAATTCATAAGCAGCCTGACGATCGCTCTCCAGCATACCAGGATAAACTGAGCGATACCCTGGCGCAGATATCCACATATAGAAAAACACACAAAAGAGTATGACGAGTAATGCGAGGACCCCCGGAGCAGCCTGCTTAACAGCCGGTTGATCCATAAAGCTCTCAAGGGCAGTCTTTTCTCTCTCTGCTGGAAGATTGGCTCCGCCAATTTCTTCCTGACCTTGCCCGCTCTGCACCAAGTCCGTGGTTACCTCGCCAATATCAGACGGCGAAGGCAATGCATCTTGTTCTAAAGCTATTTCAGACATCGTTTATCCTCTCTCAAAATACCGCGTTAGACGGGCATATTGAGAATATCCTCGTAGGCTTTTAACACTTTATTTCGCACCTGAAGCGTCGATTCAAAGGCGAGCGAAGACTTTTGCATGGCGAGGACAACGTTAGTCAAGGGTACATCTTCGCCTCTGTCGTAAGCCTCACGGAGGGCCGTACTTTGGTCTTGAATAGCACTTACTTCGTTCAACGCCTTCTGTGTAATTTCCGCAAAATCAACATCGTTCGCTTCGTTAACTTTTAATCGACTGGACGCATTTGCATCCTCCAATCGCAAAGCATCTAGCCGTTCTCTGTTAGATTGTATTTGACCAAGAAGAGATGCGACGGAATTTTCGTAATTTGATCGGACCATGGAAACAACCCTCTATTAAGCCGAACGACGCTTTGGAACTTCAAAGCCACGCTCTTTCATTCGAGCCATTTTGTATCGTAACGTTCTCTCACTAATACCGAGCACTGATGCCGCTTCTTTCCTCGTTCTACATGTTCGCAAGGTTTCGGCGATTACACGGAACTCGTTGGCGTCCATCGCGGATTGAAGATTTTTCCCTGAAGGCAAATTTGAGCGCCCGTCATTGACGTAACTTCTATTCGATCCACCCGACACCTCCCGTTCTGGCACCTGGGGAATAGGNGTCGGTGATTGAGACTCAGCCGCAAAATCTATTACCTCGTCGAAAAATAGGTGTCCNGCGTCGATAAAATCATCATCTGACAAAACGATAGCCCGTTGGATTACATTCTCGAGNTCCCTGACATTACCTGGCCATTCATAGCTAAGTAATTTCGCTGTGGCCTCAGGTGTAAAACGATATTCGCGAGCGCCGTTGCCATATTTCATCAAAAAGAAATTAGAAAGGGGTAATATGTCATCTCGTCGTTCGCTTAACCCAGGTACATTAATTCGGAAAGTGCTAATTCTGAAGTAGAGGTCTTCTCGGAAACCGTCATTTTTTATGGACTGGCCGAGATCTCTGTTGGTGGCCGATACCACACGAACATTGACTGATCGACTTTCCGAGTGACCCACGGGGGTAATCTCTTTTTCTTGAATAGCACGAAGCAGCTTTGCCTGAATTTGAAGTGATAGTTCACCAATCTCATCCAAGAAGAGCGTCCCTCCTTCAGCACGCTCAAAAAAACCAATAGTAGATTTAGCAGCNCCGGTAAATGCTCCTTTCGCGTGACCGAAGAGCAAGCTTTCAGCCAAGGACTCGGGCAATGCAGCGCAATTCACCGGCACAAACGGTCCGTCCCTTCTCGGAGAGAAATCATGAGTCAATCTCGCGAGAACCTCCTTACCTGACCCTGTAGGCCCATTCATTAGAACAGTCACTTCAGATGACCCTACTCTCTCAATAAGAGCTAGAAGATGCTGCGAAACCTCGTCAACAAAGACATACGAGTCGGTCTTAAGCAGCGCTGACCTTGCTTTACGAGAAATCTGAAGCCATTTTTCCGGGCCATCCTGACCATCGCTTACTACCTCTTGGACACCCTGACGCAGTGCTTCTACACCCTCATCAAGTTGTTCCGTGCCAATTCGTAGCACTGGGAAGGCGTGCGAACCTAGGGATTTCAGGAAAACGACTAATGCATCCACCGATGCAAAGCTTTCAAGAGCAACATAGATCAGGAAAGGTGTCTGAGGAATGGTCGATTTTTCCAGCGAGTGCAACGCAACTGGCGCTGGCATAAGACCGAGCCGATTCAAGTTCGCTGTCTTGTCCAGATCTATAGGAATTAAATCGTCCCATAAGATTTCTAAAGGCTGTTCTTCAAACATTGCTTTCCCACACGAGTTTTAGTGGGACACATGTAGCAATCCTTGTGCCAGTTATTTTTTTCTATTTAAAACAGTAAGTTATGTGCTTTGCGGCAGCAGACAGCCACAATCTTTGCCGGAATCGTCAAAAAACCGACAATAATTGGCAAATCAGGTTAGTGAGTACTTCTTAATCCTCTCAATCAATGTGGTTCGCTGAACTTTGAGTATACGAGCGCACATTGAGACATTCCCGTCAACTTCCTGCAGCGCCTTACTAATCATCTCTTTTTCCACCGAATTCAGGGTTTCTTTGAGTGATAGCTCATTATTGCCAATCGGACTTAGCCCCCTGGCTGACATAACTATATCCAAATAAGAGTCGTCACCGTCGCTTTCAGGACTCTGAGGCAAGCCCTCGGCTTCGTTTTGCCTAGCGGCAACTTCCTGAAGCCCGACAGGAAGCATGGTCAGGGGGATCATCGCGAGGCTCACGGTTTCGCCCGGATAAAGTACTGACAACCGTTGCATAAAATTTGACAGTTCTCGAATGTTTCCAGGCCATTCATAATTTTGAATAACCCGGATTAGGCTCTCGTCCACTTTTACCGGGGTGCTTCCAGTGCTATGTAGGGCTGCGAAATGATCTACGAACGTCTTTATTTCGTCGATTCTATCCCGTAAAGGAGGCAACGCTAACGGTACGACGTTCAAACGAAAGAACAGGTCAGCCCGAAATTCTCCCTTTTCAATTTGCGCCTCTATGGACCGGTGTGTCGCCGAAATAAGCCTAACATCCACCTCCACTGAAGCATTTGAGCCTACTGGGTCAACGACTCGCTCCTGAACGACCCGAAGTAATTTAACCTGCATCTCCAGAGGCATATCACCAATTTCGTCTAAAAAGAGTGTGCCGCCATTCGCCGCCGCAATTTTACCTTCTCTGTCTGATACCGCGCCTGTAAAGGCACCCTTCACGTGCCCGAATAACTCACTTTCAAGTAAATCTCTTGGAATTGCTCCGCAGTTAACCGCTATAAAGGCCTGCCCAGACCTGCCGGACAAATCGTGTATTTGCCGCGCTAAAACCTCTTTGCCTGACCCACTTTCGCCTGCGATGAAGACGCTGACATCTGTTGGCGCAATTTTTTCCAGAAGTGCCGCAAGTTCAGCTGTGGCTTTGCTTTCACCAAAAATAGGCTTTGCAGTTGACTTACTATTTCTCAATTTCAGTCCTCAAAAGACCGGCAAAAATCAGCCGGCTTTAGTCATAATGTGGCCAATCTTTGCCACCTCCAGCCATGGAAAAATAGGAATGTGATAACAAGCCCATTCTATCCGCGCGCTTCGAGCCAAGTACATTTGGCACGTTTAGTGCTTATTGGAATGCTATACCTTATTGCACAACATTTGCTAAAGTTTTGCAGTAACTGTCCGATAACGCTTTAACAGGACCAATATTTTTTAGCATGGCTGGTATAGATTATATCAACGCTCTGGGCGCAGGTGCGTCATTCGACACAAAATCTATCGTCGAAGCACTCGTCCAAGCCGAACGCGCTAGCGCTGAATCACAGATTCAACGCAAAATGGCCGTGTCCGAGAGCAAAGTCAGCGGTTTAGGAGCGGCAGCTTCTATCCTNGATATCTTGAAACAAGGCGCTGAGCTACTAAACGATGCCCGCGACTTTAACACGCTNGACATCCAAAACACCTCGCAAGGGGCAGTCATTGCCGCCGCCACTAACAATGCTCGCGCAGGAACCAACAGNATCTCAGTTTCGTCGCTAGCTAAAGAACAACGAACTATTTCTGCTGGTTTCGANACGGACACCGGCATACTGAACAGCGGCAATGCAATCGGAATCGATATTACCGTCAATGGCGTCACAGAGACGTTGTCTCTTGAGTCGGCAAATCTGTCGTCCGTCGCNACCGCCATCAATAACGCTAATTTAGGCGTTAGCGCAGAAGTCATTAATACAGGNACAGGTTCGGGAAGCTATCGGCTTCAGTTAGTGGGTAAAGAAGGCTCCAGCAACGCGTTTTCAGTCANCTCCGATTTTTCGGGTCTCAGCTTTGAGACACTGCAGAGTGCNTCAAACGCTGCATTAAACGTTAACGGCGTTGACTTCGTGAGATCAACCAACCAAATTTCTGACATCATACAAGGGGTTACCCTGAATCTGGCGGGAACGACTAGCCAAACCGAAACAATCTCAATCAATAGAGACACGAGCAAGGCTAAAGAGAATATNCTGGCCTTTGTCGCTATGTACAACGAAGCTACCAGTGAGTTCAAAGTACTGACTGATTCTGAGGAAGACGGGCCGCTAAGAGGAGACACAATATTTAGGTCAATCGTCAACGAACTTCGCTCGATCATGATCAGCGAGTCNTCATCACCTGGCGACAATGTTAATTCGCTTTCGGGAATGGGTATATCGATCGACCGATACGGGCAGCTTAACTATGACGAAGCAAAGTTAGACGTCGCCCTGAACGACAATTATGACGATGTAATCAAAATTTTTAGCGCAAACGTTAATGATCAGTCTCGTTTCAACAGTGATCCCGCGGGCATCGCCGGCGACATAAAAAGCCTTATTGAGCGGGTAACCGCCTCAGACGGCTATCTTACTACCGCAGAAGCATCGCTCACCGAGCGCAACGCTGGCTATGAACAGGATCTGAAGGACCTCGATGAACGAATGGCAAGAGTTGAGGAACGATACAACCGCCAATTCCTTGCCATGCAGACTATTATCGAGGAAATGAATAGCACCAAGGAGAGCATGATCGCCTCCTTTGAAAACCTACCTTTCAGCAACAAGAAAGATTAAGCTGAAGCTTTATTCATAAGGATCTCGCGTGGCCGATCAGCCTTGTAAGGTTTGTAAACAAATCCGCTACTTTATACTCGTTGCGGCTCCTATCCTTTTACTCATTGGGACCCGTCCCGATGTAGCCGTACCCAGTGTCCCCATAGAGTTCTTGTTCACCAACTTCATTATATTCGCATTCATAGCAGTGCTCGCTTTTCGCATCTACACCGACTACTTCAAGAAAAAGAAATAGCTCACCAATTTTTTTCAAAAAATCACTAAAGTTTCTTAAGTACCGTCCGACATAAGTCCTGAGCGGCAATTGTTTGCCGCTTTTTCAGATAACCGGTTGTATGTTGCCGCGAGGCTGCACCGTTTACCTGAAATCTACGGGTGTGCAGATGTAGGGGTCGCATTATCCGTGAAGGGTCGTCATGGCTAAACGCAACACCAGTAGCTTTTTGTAACGTTAACAAGGAGCACTGAACATGAGTTTAGTTGTAAATACGAACGTGGCATCTATGAACGCCCAGCGCTCACTGATGGCCAGCGGCCGAGAGCTGCAAACCGCGATGGAACGTCTGTCGACCGGTAAAAAAATCAACAGCGCCGCTGACGACGCTGCGGGTTTTGCTATTGCCGAGAGTATGACCGCCCAGATTCGGGGTTTGTCGATGGCTGCGAAAAACGCGAGCGACGCACTTGGACTACTGAAAGTGGTTGAGAATGCGACCAACGATGTAACAGATATGTTACAGCGCATTCGTGAGCTAGCGGTACAAGCACAGAGCGGGACTAACAGCACCGGCGACGTGGCAAATCTTCAGCAAGAAGCCAACGCATTGATCGACGAGATCAATCGAGTCTCAGAGGACACGACATACAACGGCGTGGCATACATCGGCTCCGAAAAGGGGACTAAGAATATCCAAGTCGGTTACAACGACGGCGATAGCATTAGCATTAGCACCTACGATATCGGAGCACAGAACCTGGGAATAAAGGTTGACGACGTGAGCACGCCTGCCGCCGATGATACGGTTTTGGTCGCATTGAAAGATGCTGCCGGGAACTACCTCAACATCGCTCAAACAGCCCAAGCAGCTGACACAAGCGATGCCACTCAAGCAAATCATGTGGACAGACGACCGGGTGCACTTGAAGTGATCACTGGCGCAATCGACCAACTGGCTTCTTACAAGGCTGAGTGGGGTGCGGGCCAAAACCGTTTAGAGTACACGGTCTCGAACTTGATGAACGTGGTTGAATTTACCACCGCCGCTAGGTCTCGTATCCAGGATGCGGACTTTGCTGTCGAGGCAGCAAGGCTTGCTAAAGCCCAGGTGCTGCAGCAAACGGGCACAGCAATGCTCGCTCAAGCTAATGCTTCCCCGCAATTGGCGATCTCATTGCTTTCATAGATAACCGAGAAGTCGAATAAAAATGCGAGTTACGGCTCGCATTTTTTTTGCGGCAAACTTTTTCCCCTTCCCGGCAATATTTTTCCTCTTTTTACTAAAGTTCGGCAACCGCTTGCCGATTTATGGTTTGTAAGCGGCAAATAGTGGCCGTTTTAACGGCAACAAGCTGCCGCATTAAAAGCAAACCAATTAAGGGGTCTTAAAATGAGCATAGTTGTAAACACAAACGTAGCCTCAATGAACGCCCAGCGCTCACTGATGGCCAGTGGACGAGAATTGCAAAATGCAATGGAGCGTCTTTCGACTGGTAAAAAAATTAACAGTGCATCTGATGACGCGGCCGGCTTCGCGATCGCCGAAAGCATGACCGCCCAGGTTAGGGGCTTGTCGATGGCTGCGAAAAACGCGAGCGACGCGCTTGGCCTGTTGAAAGTCGTTGAGAACGCGACCAACGACGTAACAGATATGTTGCAGCGTATTCGCGAGCTAGCGGTGCAAGCACAGAGCGGGACTAACAGCACCGGTGACATCGCGAACCTTCAACAAGAAGCAAACGCGCTGATCGATGAAATTGGCCGTGTCTCTTCAGACACCAAGTACAACGGCAAAGCCCGAATTGGCGGCGATGCGGCAACCTTGAATATTCAAGTCGGCTACAACGATGGCGATGTCATTCAAATCACCACGTACGACATAAAAGCAGAGAACCTTGGTGTGAAAGTAATAGACACCGCCGATTCAAATGGTGACGGCGCCACGACAGACGAGATATTGGTCGCCTTAAAAACCGGCAACACTTATCTGGACATCTCCCAGACAGCAACGCCTAAGGTCGATGCTGTCGCCGCAGCTGGCGGTAACCCCGCAGTGGCAGCAGCGAACAGGATCCCTGGCGCACTCGAAGTGATCACCGGTGCCATTGAGCAGGTTGCTATGTACAAGGCTGAGTGGGGTGCAGGCCAGAATAGGCTCCAGTACACCGTTTCTAACCTAATGAATGTTGTTGAATTTACGACAGCCGCAAGGTCAAGAATACAAGACGCTGACTTTGCCGTTGAAGCTGCNAAGNTNGCTAAGGCGCAGGTTCTTCAGCAAACAGGCACGGCAATGTTGGCGCAAGCCAATGCAGCGCCACANCTTGCACTGCAGCTCCTGAAGTAGGTCGTGACTTCAGAGCTGTNACGTAGANGGGGCCACGTAATATCAGTGCGATTACATCANAAGTGGCCTCACCTTTCTCCGACCGGGAGTTCACGACCCCTTTAGCTAGAAACAGTTAAAGAACTCCCGGTCCGGGGGTCTACAAGAAANTAAAGAGGTAGCCAGGGTCAAGCGGCGCCTCTTGGAGGACAAAATTTTCTAAAGTTTTTCTGAACCAACCCGATAGTGTTCTTTGCAGGCGGCAATGAAACGCCGATTTTAGCGGCAAAGAGGCAAAAAGACTGCCGATTATTACCGCTTCCTGCCACGGAACAGACAGCTAAAGGGGTTTAGTTATGGGAATGGTTCTAAATACGAACATACCGTCGATTCAGGCGCAGCGTGCGCTCGGCGAATCGAGAAAAGAAATGGAAATTGCCATGGAGCGCTTATCCACAGGGTCAAGAATCAACAGCGCCGGAGACGACGCCGCTGGCCTCGCGATTGTGGAGAGGATGAACACTCAAATCAGAGGCCTGACCCAGGCCACTAGGAACGCAAACGACGGGATCGCCTTGATCAAAACCGTTGAAAACGCGTTAGTNGAGGTATCCGGCATGCTTCAGCGNATGAGAGTGCTGGCCGTTCANGCGTCTAACGATACCAATACCGCCACCGAACGAGCATTCGCAGATAACGAGGTGACCTCCTTACAAAACGAAATTTCGAGAATATCGTTAAACACTCGTTACAATGGGGCGCAGGTTCTCAACGGATCTTTCTCAGCTAAATCTCTTCAGGTTGGAACCGAAGCCGGGGAAACTCTGGACTTCTCCATTGGTAACGTTGAAGCCAGCAAGTTAGGCGCTTACGTTGTTGACGGCCTAACACAAGCGGCCCAGCAAGGAACTAGCACAAACGATTCAAGCTATAGTTCTGGCGTCGCGGACGCAGATTTCAAAATCACTTCTTCTGCCGCAACGAGAACTATCGACGTTGAGACCACCGACACCGCGAAATCTCTCGCGAAAAAGGTAAACGCGGTCGCNGCGTCTACCCAAGTTGTCGCCAACGCTAAGACTTACGCGTGGTTGTATACACCAACCGCTAGCCCCAGCGCTCAAGCTAGGCTGAAGTTTATCGGTCCGACCGGCACAGTAACCGAAACTGCGGCCTTCACATTTACAAGCAACGACGTCAGTGACGCTATACAAAAGATCAATGCCATCTCTTCCACGACCGGGGTTCAGGCCAGCAGTACCGGCGACAACAAGGTGCTCCTTCGCGATGGCAACGGCAATGACATTAAGATAGTAAACAGTTCCGCCCGAACTGACCTTGACGTCAAGGCTGTCGGCATTGACGGCGTGACAGCAGATTCTACAGAGGTGAGTCTCGCCGCAGCATCCACGAGTTCTGCCACCGATACCGCAGTAATAAGAGGCAANCTTAAGCTTACCTCCAATAGCGACTTCATTGTTGAGCAACTAACAGCCGCTGAATTTTTCAGCAATGGCACACAATCCGCGCCCTTAGTCGATGTCAGCTCAGTCAGTGTGCTCACCAGGACCAAAGCTTCTGACGCCCTGGCAATCATCGACGGTGCAATCGAGACCGTATCTTCAATGAGAGGTTCACTCGGCTCGCTCCAGAACCGATTGGATTACACCGTGTCGAACCTGTTGAAGGTAACCGAATTTACGACGGCGGCTCGATCGAGAATCGCTGACGCAGACTTTGCCGCTGAGACGGCACGCTTGGCGAAGGCTCAAGTGCTGCAACAAGCTGGAGCGTCCATGCTTTCACAGGCAAATGCTTCAACAGACACCGTACTCCAGCTGCTTAGAGGATAATAATAAAGGATGAATAAAGCATGTCCGTAGACGCAGTAACAACCGTACCCCAAAGCACGGTACCCATCCCAGGTACCGGTTCCGTGGAGAGGGCTCTGGCTAAGCCAGAGCCCTCTTCTGTATTAGCAGAAAAGACTGCTGAGGGGCCTACTAATGCCAATAAACAAGTACTCAACGTCGACGGAGCCCTAGACACAGAGGTCGCAAAGGCGATTCAGACGATTGATCTGATGATGGAGGTAAGAGANCGATCCGTTCAATTTGAACGTGATCAAGCAGCCGGCAAAGATGTGATCAAAATCNTCGACGANGAGACTGGTGAGGTTATCCGCCAAATGCCCCCGGAGGAGCTGCTGAGCTTTATGCGAAATCTCACCAAAATGCTGGGCAATTTCCTAGATGAACGCGTTTAAAAGGGTTCAGCACTAAAGCTCGGCTGGTTGTAACCGANANTCTTAATGTGTAAATTGATNCGCTGTCAGATTGAGGCAGCGGGACGTGGATAAAAAGGACCTAAAATCTATGTATCGTGCTTCAGCCTTAGACAGTTATGCGACGGTCGACGTCGAAACTAAAACAACAGANCAAAACCCCCACCAACTTGTTACTCTCCTTTTCGAAAAAGGCTGCGTACTGCTGCGTCAATCCGAAGAGCAATTAAAGAGAGACGATAGCGAAGGATTCTATGATTCTACCAGTCACGCGATGCAGATCGTTCTCGGGCTACGCGAGATCTTAGACATCGAACACGGCGGGGAATTGGCCGCTCAGTTATTCGAGACTTATACTGCAATTGCAGCTTCATTATCAAAAGCTAGGTCTGAACGAGACTTAGTGTCGATAAACAAACTGTACACCGCTCTCACTGAATTGCGTGAAGGTTGGGAAACAATCAGCTAGTACCAGTACGTTTAGCGTTCCAGGTCTCTGACTATAAGCATTGGCCGCTCTAAATTGTCGAATAAACGGCAAGAAGTAGCTCCCGAATAAGTATACATCCCGCAACGAAAGCCGATGTGCGGGCTCTTATCCGTTGCCCAATAATTTTCG
This sequence comes from Gammaproteobacteria bacterium, assembly GCA_002694945.1. GTDB lineage: Bacteria > Pseudomonadota > Gammaproteobacteria > Pseudomonadales > Azotimanducaceae > UBA9659. Next base: position 49,431 of record NZNP01000032.1, on the reverse strand, counting down.
ACCAAGATATCCGGGAAAACGTTCAAATTGACGCTCGGATTACCACAGCCTCGCACCTTTAAGCTCGCGAGTTCTTTCAGCGTCGGGAGCCGCCAGGACTCTGCGGCCTTTTCATTCATCTCTTTCACGGTACTTACGCCGGTTTCCCATCGAAGGAAAAGCGGTTCTCCAACACACCGCTCATTAAGAAATCGCTGACCAACGGAACACCTAAACCAATCTACGCCAAGGTCCTTGTCTTTCGCTATACCCTGCCCNNTGAGCTCAAAGCGGCCATAATCGCCGCTTTCGAGAACACTCCGACAATCGGGCGGCAATTTTCTGCCGCAGCCGCTCGCAAATAGCACTAAAGTAAGTATAAGAAAAATGCCTTTCATGCCCCATTTTCTCTATGTTTCTTTGTAATTCTAGGTTAGGTTAAATCTAATTTAAGAGATAGTGGTTTTATCCGATACTTTTGGTTCNGGTATCGGAAATAATACAAAGTATCGTTGTCGTAAGGTAAAAATTATGGATATCGCAACAGTTGTTGGCCTCGTTGGCACCCTAGGATTGATCGCTTGGGCGATGAATTCCGCTGCGGGTCTCGGAGCATTCGCCGATCCGGCGTCCGTTGTCATTGTATTCGTGGGTTCAATCATGGTCTTGCTCATGCGTTCGACTCTTCCAGAGTTCATCAACGCATGGGCAAAGGTTTTGATGAAAACCATACTCAACAGCAACGAAGACCCAGGAGAACTGATAGAACAAATAGTCTCAATGGCTAACATCTCTCGAAGAGACGGTGTAATCGCTCTNGAAGGTCAAATGGGCGAGATAAAAAATCCATACCTACAGACAGGCATCGGAATGGTCGTAGACGGCACAGATGCGGAGACAATCGAAACGAAACTGAACAATGATGTCGAACTGATGGCNTATCGACACGCTGAGGCATCAGGGGTGTTCAAATCTTGGAAAGATATCGCTCCGGCAATGGGAATGATCGGAACTCTAGTAGGGCTCGTTGGGATGCTGCAAAACATGAGTGACCCAAAGGCCATCGGCCCAGCAATGGCCATCGCATTGCTAACAACACTTTACGGCGCTCTCATTGCAAACGTTCTCGCTGGACCTTTGGCCGAAAAGCTCGATAACTACTCAGCGAATGAACAAAATAACTGTGCCCTCATTTTGGAGGGAGTTTTGGAGATTCGTAAAGGGACAATGAACCCAAGAGTTCTTGAGGACGTTCTTAAAAGCCGCTTAAGCCCTGGCGACAGAGAAAAACTCTCAAGCGCGTAGCCGTTTCCAGAGATAAATAAATGTCTGAAGTAGAAGCAAACTCTGAAGAGGAACTCGAGGACACTGCAATCGAGGGGGAAAACGAGCCTCCTCCCTCAAAGCCCAAAGAGAAACAAAAAGAATGTCCAGAATGTCCGGGGGGATCGCCACCCTGGATGGCGACTTTTGCTGACATGGCAACGCTACTGATGGCCTTTTTTGTTTTGATCTTGTCTTTTGCAAACGTCAACGTTCCAAAATTTGAACAGGTGAGTGGCTCACTGGCCGTTGCTTTCGGGGTTGCGAGGGTTATCCCGAAAATTGACATACCAATGGGCGAAACACTCCTTAGCTTAGAGTTCACACCATCCGAAGCAGAAGCCACTCTTATCCCAAATAAGAGTCAAAGAGTTGAAGATCCTAGTAAAGACAATGTGAAGCAACGCACAGAGGATCAGGATGCGAAATTCACAAAGGAAGACGAATTAGAGGCAGTCCTGGAGGCCTTAGAAGAGGAAATCGCAGCTGGCCTGGTCGAAGTTAAAACTCAAGGAGAAGAGATAATTGTTGAGGTCAGCGAGTCGGGATCCAGTCAAGAAGCATTAGAATCTCAAATTGGTCTCGGCAATATCGTACCTCAAGAAATGCTTGAGATAGCAAAGAAGATCTCAGACCTAAAGACCGACTTGATCAGTCCTCTTGAAGTAAGGAGCGAAACTTTCGCAGAGGGAGAAGCTTCGGGGAATAGTTCAGGAGACGAAGATCAAAAATTCGACAGAATAAGGTCTATCTTGTCGAATGAGATAGAAAACGGGTTAGTAGAGGTCGAACGCGACGGGGACAAGATCATTATGCGTCTGGGTCAGCAGGATAGCTTTGATTCTGGGAGATCTGAAATAAAACGCTCTTTCGAAGCAACTCTAAGAAAAGTTGGGTTAGCACTGAATGACGTTGGTGGGATGGTCAAAATTGAGGGGCACACTGACAGCGTGCCGGTCGGATTCAGTTCTCGCTACAGATCCAATTGGGACTTATCTTCCGCTCGTTCGGCGTCGGTTGCAGATTATATTCTTCAATCTACAGATCTTCAGCCCGGCAATGTTTCTGTCGCAGGCTTTGCTGATAGTAGACCAATCGCATCAAACGACACCCCTGAGGGGCGTGCCAGAAACCGCAGAATAGAGGTATTGGTCGATGGCTGACGAAGATAACCTAGACAACGAAGAGAATCTGAATGAGGAGGCGCCTGCGGAGGAAGGCCTCGATGAGGAACTCGAAGAAGAACTAGAAGAACCGGAGGAGTCTAAACCTCCTAAGGAAAAATGCCCGGAGTGCCCCGCGATGGCGCCCGCGTGGATGGCGACTTTCGCTGATATGGCGACGCTTCTGATGGCTTTTTTCGTCTTAATCCTTTCGTTTGTCGAAATGGAAACCCCATCGATTTTCAAGGAAGTCTCGGGATCCATGTCCAATAGCTTCGGTGTTCAGCGTGAAGTGCCTAGCGTCGAGCCCCCTATGGGTCAAAATATCATCGCCCAAAACTTTCGAACGTCTAAAGTCGAACCTTCCTTGATCGTGAACGTTCAAGAAGAAACCACTGATCTCGAACCTGAGGAGAAAGAGCTAAAAGTTAACTCTAATTCAGGCGACTTCGATGTAAATGCAGATGAGGAAGTTCTCAGAAAAGCACTCGCTAACGAATTATCAAAAGGCCAAGTGGAAATAGTAGTCCAAAATGATTCTCTCGTCGTGGTCGCCAAAGAAGACTCCCTCAGACCCGACATTAATTCTGCCGATAGTGGCGAAAGAGACACGGGGGAAATTCCGACCGAGCTATTAGAGCTTTACGCCAAAGTTGCAGAAGCCCAATCCATGGTCGAATCTGAAGTTTTTGTGGCAAGCGACAGTAGCGAACTTCGGAACCAAAGGGAAAATAACAAACGGAAGGACCAGCAAATCGAAGACCAGTTAAGAAAAGTTCGAGCTAATTTAAAGTCGCAAATAGATCAGGGACTAGCGAACGTTGAACGTGTCGGCGATCAAATATTAGTTCAATTATCAACACAAAATTCCTTTAGATCAGGTTTCGCAGAATTAAGAACAGACTTTCTGCCAACATTATCGGCGGTTGGACAATCAATTACAGACCTTAATTCGAAAGTGACCGTGTCCGGTCATACAGACAGCATCCCCATAGCCTTTAGCGAACGTTTTCTATCTAATTGGGACTTATCTGCAGCAAGAGCTGCTGCTGTGGCAGATTTTTTCCTTAATAGTAACGCTGTTGCAGATAGTCGGATCGACGTTATCGGGTTTGCCGATACCAAGCCTGTCGCAAGCAACGATACACCAGAGGGCAGATCTCAAAATCGAAGAATTGAGATATTAATTGACAGTTAAATCTAAAAGTTTGTTGCTTTAAACTGTGCTCGACAGGCGAGCATGCTTATGCGGAAAAGAGTCTACGACATATTTGAGATGACCGATCCCCAGGATCTCTTATCCCGGGCGTTTTCATTCTTTATCATCTCATTAATTTCCCTCAACCTTATTTGTATCGTCTTAGAATCAATACCGGAGCTTGACCTCCTTTATCGCAACGAATTTTTGGCTATTGAAATAGTCTCAACGATAATATTCGCCTTGGAGTACTCCTTACGCCTATGGTCATGTGTTGAGTCAAAGACTAGTAATAAATCCCCTTTAAAGAGTCGAGTGGGCTACGCGCTAAGTCCTCTAGCGATCGTTGATCTGTTAGCATTTCTGCCTTCCATACTGCAGCTGATATTTCCGGGGATTGATCTTAGATTTCTTCGCGTGCTTCGACTGCTTAGAGTCTTCAAGCTAACCCGGTATTTCACCTCATTCGAATTACTACTCAACGTGCTTCATGAGGAACGGAAGAATCTTGCGGGAATATTTTTTCTCCTTATCGTTATACTCACTCTGGCAGCATCGGCTTTGTATTTGGTCGAAAAAGATATACAACCCGATAAATTCGGATCAATCCCTCAATCGATGTGGTGGGCTATCGCTGCACTGACTACCGTTGGGTACGGCGATGTTTATCCACTCTCAGCAGCTGGTCAAATTTTAGGCTCACTCGTCACGATTGTTGGCATCGGCATGGTTGCGCTTCCGTCGGGCATATTAGCGTCCGCTTTCTCTGAACAAATGCGAAGGAAAAGGGAATCACTACAACTCGCTATCGATGACGCCTTGATTGACGGCGACATCGACGAAAACGAGAGGAAGGCGATAGAGGACCTCGGAGGCTCTTTAGGACTTTCAGAAGATCAAATCGGTGATTTAGTCAAGCATTCCAGTACCATCATAAAAATCGCAAGAGAGCAACGCAGAGAATGACCTCAACAAAAAACATTTCTTGCTGGGATTGCATGTTTTTCGCGATAAGTTGGGATCCTGACTATCGATATGAGTGCAAAAAGATGGGATTCAAAAGTAATTATTTACCTTCACAACAGGTGAAGGTCATTGATAATAGAGACTGCTTAGCATTTGAAGCAAAAAAAACGAAACAAAAATCCTAACGTTGTAAAAACTATAGGTAGAGATCGCCAATGAAAACAAAAATAGTCACGACTCTATTGATGCAAACGCTGTTAGCAATCATCTTGGGATTAATTATCTCGGTCGTTGCAAATTTATTCATCGAAGGAGCAAGGTATTTCCTCTCTCTGCAATCTTCTTCCGGGACAATGTCAGTTCGCGTCGGCAACATCGACATAAATCTTCTGCCAACCGTCGCGATGGTGTTGTCTGCCATTTTGATTTTGACTGTCAGAAAGTTATTAGGAGTAACCAAGTGGTCGGGCCCAGCAGATAGCATCTATGCGTTACATCAGCAGAAAGTTGGCGTAGATGTTCGCGTTGGAATCGGNTCAACATTAGCGGCCTTCATATCTGCTAGTGGCGGAGCCTCCGTTGGGCAATACGGCCCTCTTGTCCACTTCGGGGCAACACTAGCAACCTTACTTTCACGCATTCGTGGCCTACAGATTAGTAAAGATGTACTCTTAGCTTGTGGCGTCGCCGCAGCCATTTCAGCGGGCTTTAACGCTCCTATCGCTGGAATAATCTTCGCTCACGAGGCACTTTTACGGAGATTTTCCATTGGCGCAGTAGCTCCAATTTCCGTTGCCTCTATTGTTGCGTCAGCGTCCAATCATTATTTCGGCTTCGCAAACCTGGCATTCGAAGTACCCTTGGCAAATCTCGAGCTGATTGAAGTAGTGCCTTTCCTTATTGTTTTCGCACCGATTTGCTCGGCAGTGGCAATAATCTATATGTTGGCCTTGAGGCAAGGTACGCAATTTGCCGCCTCAGGAAGATACTCTTTCACAACCATGATTTTTTCGACAGCAATAGTCGTGGGAATTATTGGCGCCTTTTTGCCCGACGTTTTGGGTTTGGGCTCTACTCAGATCAACCAGATGGTCAATGGGCAGTACGCGCTAACATTTCTAATACTTTTGTTAGTAGCGAAGATTCTTGTCACCGCCGCCTGCATCGCGTTTGGCTTTTTTGGAGGGGTCTTCGGTCCAGCTTTATTTGTGGGAGCCGCACTTGGCGGCATTTTATCCGGCTTACTCATTCAGGTCGGCCTGCCAAGTGACTATGGCAGCATCATCACGGTAGCTACTTTAGCTGCAGTGGGCTCGTCGGTNATTGGCGCGCCGCTGTCAGTTGTGTTGATTGTTGTCGAACTNACTGGTTCTTATGATTATGGACTAATGGCTCTGCTATCCGTAACTTTATGCTCAACTCTTACTTACCGTTTTTTCGGTGTATCCTATTTCGACAGACAACTATTGGATCGCGGTATCGATTTAACGCGCGGCAGAGAGCATATAAATATGACTCAAATACGCGTCTCAGAACTGCAAATGAGCGAGTGCCTCACTTTNCCTCGAGGGACCACTTCAGCCCATGTCCTGGAATCAATGCGCTCAAATCAAATAACAGAGGCGTATATCCTCAATGGAGACAATACCCTTCACGGGAAACTCGATCTTCAAAGTCTAATAAGTAGTCCCGATGACTTCGAGAACAGTCTTGATCTGGAGCCNGTAAAACTTGATACCTCGAACTCACTAGTTGAGGCGCTCGAAATCGCTACAGAATTTGTGGGAGAAAGCATTCCGATCATGGATGGAGAGCAGTTTAAAGGCGCTATAACCGAAGGGGATCTTTTCAAAAAAGTACTTGATATNGAAGATTCGCTTCGTGCTCAGGATTAAATAATGAAAACATCCATCAGGAGGTTGCCGACACCTTTTAAACAGATTATTGCCTTTTTTTTCATATTTTCAGCTTANNACGTCCATCCCGACACCTTCGTATCTGGTCTCAACGCTCTAGACAGAAGCCACTATGCTTCGGCCTATCGGTCATTCAAACCCCTCGCTGACGAGGGCGTTGCAGAGGCTCAAAACAACTTGGGCTTTCTTTTTCAAAATGGTCTAGGTGTTCGAAGAAACTACAACACCGCAATCAAGTGGTATCAAAGCGCAGCAGATCAGGGATTAGCAGAAGCGGAACATAACCTGGGAATTCTCAATTATCGAGGTCATGGCGTGGCCCAGAGCTATAGTATCGCTAGACGNTGGTTTAATAAGGCTGCAAAGAAAGGATTGAGGGACTCTCACTACATGTTGGGCTTGATCTTCTACAAGGGAGAGGACGTCCAAGTTTCACTAGAGAGAGCAAGTCGCCATTTCACTATCTCAGCCAGTTCGGGCGATGCGAATAGTCANTACATGCTTGCACATATGATTCTTACGGGTGATGCAGAAAATCCCTATAATCCCCAGCAATCGAGATCCTCACCATTCGACTTCAGTATGTTTATAGGAGAGTCTTCAGACGCACTCGTTGCNGCGCTGTCTCTAGCAAGCCTAGCTGAGAAAAATGGCCTAAAAATGGCCNCCCAACTTGTCGAATTTACTAGTTCGCAGCTAAATAATGAGGAAATTGCGAGGGCCGAGGGCCTGGTTGAATTATGCGTATCCACCGATTACGAAGATTGCCCTATTTTCTCTGGTCCGGGTTAAAGAATTTCAAGATATGTCCGACTTACCTAGTATCGAGTCGAGAGTTACCATGAACCAAGTAACAAAAATATCAACGCAGATTGAGGGATATTTCTGTGATACGAATCCAGAGCTTAACTTCCTCTTTGACTCTCTCCTGCTAAGCCTCAAAACCGCATCTAAAAATGCGGGCTCTAGCGCACTNCTAAGATCTGTGCCGTCAATCAGACACGCAAAAAATTTATCTTCACTGCTTGAAACAGCTTTGCTCAGGCTACCAATACCTAGCTTGCATGGCCACATCAAAGATCTTTTTGAATATTTTCAGCGGACTCTAGAAGAGAATTCTCAAATACCGATTTATGGAGAACTCGACGAACTTTCNCAGCTTACNGTCGAACTACGAAAGGGTATAAATTCTCTCTCAGAATCCANGGCTGAGGAGCCNNNGTCAGCAGCGGACGNAGAANCCGCGAAACCTCACCTACTATCGAGCTAGATAAATTGGAAAAGAGAAAGCTGCGCTACTTTAGCAAANCTCGCTTGAGTCGCTTCCAAACGCACTAATTCGGCATTAAATTGAGTAACTGCTTTAGCGTAGTCTAGGTCTTCTTCAGACGAGAGCATTTGATCCACGCGCAAACCCAGATCCGCATTAATATCTTTTTGTCTTTCCAGAGTATTGAGTTTAGAGCCAATTTCCCCCAGAGAGCCTGCGATCTTTTCTTGAGCGGAACTGAGCTCACTGATGGCCCGATCTATGTTACTTCGTGTATTGCNGGATAACGCTGTCGAGAAGTCAGATACCATCTTAAAAAAGTCAACNCCGACGACGTTGGTGCTGGAAACGCTGACATTTAGAGGAGTAGAGTCAGCATCATCTTGAGTGACCTCTATACCACTCAATGCAATTCCCGCCTGACCCGTTAACGTCAGCTGCACTGCCGCTTTGCCATTAGCAACCACTACTGACACTTTACCGTCTATAGAAGAACTCAAGAGTGATTCTTCAATACTCGCCTTTATTTTTGCATCTGATAANGGCTCNTCGACGTTAAATTCCAACACTGAATCGCCAATACGAAAATTATAAGCACCTGCGCTCTCGACTCCAGACATAGTAAANTCTGTGGTCGTGCGGCTTACCGGAAGAAAGACCTGCGTCCCATCNGTGTTTGACTGGAGCATCCTGGAGTCACTAACAGAGGTAAACAATCTCCGATTATCGCCTTCATAGCTCACTTCACCTGTCGTACCATTCACCTTGAAAGGCTGTGAGCCTGTCTTACTTCCTGAGAAAATAAAATTACCCTCTACATCTCGAGTATTAGCNATCGATAAAAGCTCATCTTTAAGGCTATTTACCTCTGTTGATANAATATCCCTATCAGAGGAACTCATACTGTCATTTGCCGCTTGAATCGCNAGATCCTTCAGTCGTATCAATATATCGCTTGCTGATTGTAAAACGCTTTCTTCGAGCTGAAAGCGATCAGTCAAGTAATTCATGCTGTTCTTGTATGACTCGACCTTATGTTGCTGAGANTTGAGTATCTCTATACTCCTCAGTTTGCTGGTATCATCACTGGGCCTAACCAAGCTTTTGCCACTAGCAATTTGCTCACGNGACTTTGAGACGTCGCTCTGAGCCGTTTGAATATTTTTGGTCGCTTGATCAAATAAATATGAATTCGATATTTTCATGGTANTGCCCTANCTNTGATCAAATTCTCAAAATCGAGTCAAATAATTGACTNGCCATNTGCATTACCTTTGCAGAGGCCTGATACGCTTGCTGGAANCGCAAAAGTTCGGCGGCTTCTTCGTCGAGGTTAACTCCNGCTCTTGCNTCTTTTGNCTGNACAGACTGTTGATGGACGACCTCAAGAGCTTCCTGCGCAACAACTGCTCGTCGTGACGAGTTACCAGCTTGCGTTAATATGGAGAGGTAGCTTTCCTTTAATGTCTTGCCATCGCTGCCTATATTTAAACTATCGAGCCCAGCGATCCTAAGAGCGTTCTCGTTACTTGCTACTCCGGATTGGTTGCCATCTATGGTAAAAACATCTCCCGTATTTGGTTGNCCTTCGANAGTTAAAGATATAGCACCATAATTAATCGGCTGACCCATNGACCAAGTCCNTTCCGACANAATAGTGTTCGTTGTCNGGTCTACGATTTGATAATTTGAGGCNCTGGTGAACTTAACGTCTGTTACCCTTTGNCGCTGNTAAAGAGNGTCGCTCTCAGATTTTGANTANCNNGCATAAAAACTCATCTGATCACTGGTTCCCCCCGTCGTAAAAACTACGAGGTCTTCTTCCAATACTCCTGCGAGAGACAGTGTCTCAGTTATCCCCAGGATCTCCGTATCCCAACTTTCGAGGGCAGATGTTGCGGCGACCCTTTCGAGAGTCACCGTTTTACTAGAAACGTCTCCACTCGATCGGTTCGCTTCTATCTTTATCGCCGCTCTCTGTGCGCCCGTTAATTTTAAAACACCTTCGCTCGACCCCAATGTGATTGTGCTCGACGCTGTCTTTGAGGCCACTCCTGGGACATTCACTAATGTAAGATTTTCCAAAGCATCTAGTTCTGCGCGCACTCCCGTGGTGGCAGTTGAATCATTGATCTTGTTTGCCAAAGCCGACATCGTCGCTAACGGGCTCGAAATACCAATAGTCGTTCCGTTAATCGATAACGAAGTACTGGTAAGGTCTATCTTGTCTTTACCCAGAGTCACCTTAGTCGCGGCAGAAGCCGTCAAACCAAGTGAATGCGTGCTTATGTTTGAGTTCAGCCACGACACCACCGCATCGGCAGTCAATGTGGAAGAGGGAGCGAGCGTCAAAGCCGTCAGAGATTTTCCGTTAAGTTTGAAGGCATCAGCCGCAATTAGTGTTTTAGTCTGACTAGAGCTACCATTGGTAGTACTAGGAATGCTCTGTCCAATGATCTGAGCCTCCGACTTGACGACTTGCTGACCCGTATCAGTGACCTCGATCACTGAAGTGCCAGAGGCACCCAGTGACCAGGGTTTACCCAGATAGGCAGTGCCTTGATTCAAATATCGTTTACTATATGTTGCGGTAGACTCAAATCCATTTTGTTCAGTCAGCATCGCGTCTAACTGACTCTGATTAAGCGTATCTGCCCCAAAGAGATGAACACCTTCCCGAGTAAATACCTGCATCTGCGAACCACCGCCACTTGGACTGAAGCTCGAAAGCTTCAAGTCCGTAATTCCCGAGTCGACCACAAAAGAGGGAGCAAGATAGCTTGCCTGATAAGTTTTAGCTGAAGATTCATGCGGGTTGTTAACGAGCTGGTTCTGCATACTGTTAGCGCTAACGCTGGGAGTATTGATTACAGCTGAAACAGTCGCTTTCGATCCACCAGTATTTTCACTGCCAAGAGTGATACCTAGCAGTTCCCCGGCGGCCAATTGTTTTGCGTCGCTTATTACTGCGCGTATATTTGACGCTTGCGCTTCAACGCCACGCACAGACACTATATCGCCGTCTCTTGGACTCCCTGAAATCGCGATAGTTAGGCCATTCACGCTGAAATTATTTAAATTACTTGAGGAATAAGTTTGTCCGGCCGTTATGTCCTTAATGATCCATCTTTTGTTTGGCTGATCAAACATCAACTCCAGCTCATTGGTGTTTTTTTGGTCTATAGTCGAAACACTAGCGATGACCGCTAAGTCCGAGCCTGCAAAAGAAGTATCAACCGCAATCTCAGGCGAGATCTCAAATAGACTGCGACCAGAGGCACCATATAAATCCATTCCTTTTGCTAATGTATCGTTGACCTCTCTCGATACTGCTACCGCAAGCTGATTGATTTTTTCAAGAGAGTCCTTGAGCGTAGAGCCCCTAAAAGACAGTAAGCCTCCTATCTCTCCACTAGTGATGCTATTCAAATTTTCAGCACTCCCGGTTGGATCTAAAACCAAATCAAGACCGACAGGTAGAGATGCAGAGCGTTGCTTTAATCCAACTATCGTGCGATTCCCTTTGTCCACCAAAAGCAAGCTGTTCGCGTTGTCTCCCAGACTTACGCTGACTTCGCCGTTCGCTACCTCTGTAACTTTTACTTTTATTAACCCAGATATTTTTTGAAGCAAAAGATCTCTGGTGTTCAAGAGGTCAGGCGGCTGAGACTCCAAATTGGCTTGTCGGCTTAATTTTTTGTTAACAATGCTCAGTTGATCGGAGAGCGAATTGAGTTCAGTTACCCTGAACTCAAGTGCGTTAAGAGTGTCCGAGTCTACGGACCTTAGTTGAGCACCGATTTCGTTAAACCTACTTGCTAATCCTTGAGACTCAGAAATTACCGAATTTCTCCTTAGTTCGGATGAGGCATCTAGCGCCAGGTCTCTAAAACTACTGAAAAATTGATCAAGTGCCGAGGTAAGGGTCGCATTCTCATCACCCAATAAATCAATAACCCGATTTGAATAGTCGATAATGGGCGCTTGCGATCTTAAATCGCTCAAGCTAGACCTTAATGAAGACTCAAGTAATGAGTCATAAGCACGCCTTGTACCTACAGCGAGAGCTCCAGTACCCAAAACAACCGTTCCGGCTCGAGTCGGCAAATTCTCCCGAACNTCTAACTCTTGTCTGACATAGCCCTCAGTGTTTGCGTTTGCGATGTTGTTTCCAACAATCGCTAAAGCTGACTGATTTGTCTTAACCGAGTTACCGGCAATGGATAACAAGTCTGCCATGGCAGATTACAATCCTATTGCCTGCTTTGTATAAAGCGACATAGCCTTTGATTTGCTTATTGCTTTAGGACCCAGATTCCTTTCGAAAGTTAAAGAAGCGCTTGATCGCTCGGCAGCGCTATTGTCTGACGACTCCAACCCAAGCTGCTGCACTAAGCTGGCCTTCATACCGAGNCCCCCTCCTCGAGCAAGTTCTTCAGAAATTTCCTTATCGAAAAGTGACTCGTAAAGCTTTATCCCTTCTGAGTCAAAAAGTTCCGATCTAACGGTCGCCTTGCGCATACTTTGGAGCATTTGATCAATAAACAAAGCCTCAAACTTTTCCAAAACGGCTTTTGTGTTTTCTTGCTGCTTGACCGCATCCCTGCCTTTAAGCTGNGCTAGGGAAGCGAAGTCGAAATANGAATTCATATTAGTATTCATAGTGGAAACTAAATCACGATTAACTCTGCCCGAAGGCTTCCAGAACTTTTCAATGCATCTAAAATCGCTATCAAGGATGAAGGTGTAGCACCGACCTGATTAACTGCGTCAACAATATCTCGCAAATTAACACCCGGTTGAAAAACGAACATGGGGCGGGCTTCTTCTTCTATGGTTATATCTGCATTGGCGACTGGAACAGTCTGTCCTTCTCCACCTCCAAGAATTCCAGCATTTGGCTGGCTAACTTCATTAGTTGCCGAGACCTTGACCGTAAGTTGACCATGCGTCACCGCNGTGGCCGTAACGCGAACAGTNCGACTGATCACAACCGTGCCAGTNCNNGAGTTAACAACCACGCGCGCCTTCGGTTCTCCAGGAGTGACTTCAAGATTTTCGATCATGCTCACGAAATTCACTCGGGCACTAATATCCTGCGGCGCTTGAATAGCGACCGAAGAAGCATCAATCGATCTTGCCGTACCAGCGCCGAAATTATCATTAATCACCTCTGTGATTGCAGAGGTCGTCGTAAAGTCAGCTTGATTNGTGTTGAGTATCACGAANTCAGATCGATCAAACGGCGTTAACACTTCTCGTTCGATAATTGCTCCGCCNGGTATTCTGCCTGCGGTCGGGACACCGATCCTGATCTCAGATCCCTCTGCAGAAACCTCAACACCCGAAACAGTCAATCCCCCCTGAGCCAGGGCATATATTTGGCCATCAGTTCCCCGAAGTTCAGTAAGAATTAAATTTCCTCCCCTGAGACTGCTGGCCAGTCCAATCGCAGCAACGTTCACGTCTAAGGTCTGGCCTGGCTTGGCAAAAGGCGGCAAGGTAGCNGTGACGATAACCGAAGCCACATTGTCAAGTTTGGTTTTATCATANGCGAGAGTTGCAACTCCGCGTTGATAGAGGTCATAGTTCGAAATTGGACCATCTACGTCNACCCCTAAGCGATCAAGGACAGTCTTTAAGCTTTGGGCGGTGAAACTAATTTTGTCCCGNTCGCCCGTACCGCTCAGACCAACAACCAATCCATAGCCGACGAGTTGGTTTGATCGCACNCCCGCGACGGANGTTAAATCCTTAACCCGGTCAGCTAGAGCCCAACATGAANAGAAAAGTATGAAAACTGTAAAAAGAAATTGTTTTTTCATTTTAGAAAGGCCATATCTTGTTGAAGACTTTGGTACCCCAGCTACTAGTCGCAACATTCGCTAATTCCCCTTGGCCACGATAGGCGATACTCGCCTGCGCGATTCTAGAAGACAAAATCGTGTCGTCAGGCTGAACATCATCCGTCTTGACCAGCCCACTTACATAAACTTCCTCGCGNCCCTCGCTAAACAGTAGGTCTTTCTTTCCTTCCACGAATAAAGTTCCGTTCGGAAGGACCTTTGTCACAATGACAGCTAGGGCACCATTCAGGCTACCCGCTTGATCAGACGTCCCGACCCCTTTCGTCGANCGATTTTGGTCCAGGTAATCAAGGGCTTTTAGTCCTCGCTTTATCCTTATTCCTGTGTCCGTAAATTTGTCCTCTCCAGCTACCGGCAGACCACCACCAAAAGCAGCNTTTAATTGGCTCAACGGTGAATTGGCAACTTCCTTCACCGTGTTGATTCCGTTGCTTCGTTGGGCCTGAGTGCTTTCGTTCAATACGACGGTCAGGATATCGCCCACACCAAAATTTCTACGAAAGCCAAACTTAGTACTCCTCGGTTGATCTCGATAAATCGACCCGGAGACAGACTGTTCCTCGTANTCGAGGTATGGCATCGCTTTTTCAAGCACTTGACTCGTTTCGCCGAAGTCTCTTTCAACTGACGAGCAGGCCGCTAGAAAAATTGTAAGCAGTAAAGTCGATGACTTAAGCATCACTAACTATCCCTATAGGTTCTGGTTAAGAAATCTGAGCATCGAGTCAACTGAGCTGATCGCTTTTGAATTGATCTCGTAGGCTCGTTGAGTNTCGATCATATTTACTAGCTCTTCGACCACGTTTACGTTTGAGGCCTCGAGCATTCCTTGAGCGATTTCACCAGCACCCTGCTCTCCAGGCACAAGAATGATCGGCGCACCACTTGAGGTGGTTTCTCTGAAGAGGTTTTGGCCTAAAGCCTCAAGACCAGCACCGTTTATGAAACGGGCTATCTGTATCTGTCCTAGCTGCTGATTTCCACCACCATTTGCAAGTTCAACACTAACCGTGCCGTCAGTACCAACAGTGACTGAAGCCGCCTCCGGCGGAACTACAATCTGCGGCTGCAAGAGAAGCCCTTGGGGAGTTACTAGCTCACCCTCCTGAGACAATTTGAATCCACCATCTCGGGTATAAGCAATGGTCCCGTCAGCCTGTACTATCTGAAAAAAGCCGGGCCCTTCTACCGCCAAATCGAGTGCGTTTTCAGTCGACATCATATTGCCTTGAGACTGAATTTTTTCAGTGGCTACAATACGGGTACCTGTACCAAGCATGAACCCGGTCGCAGCNTTTGTATCCGCCCCGGTTTGTCCTCCAGCTTGCCTAATATTCTGATAAAGGAGATCTTCAAAGACCGGCCTGTCTCTTTTAAATCCAGTTGTGTTAACGTTCGCCAGGTTGTTAGCAATCACAGACATACGTGTCTGTTGTGCATTTAAGCCAGTCTTAGCGACCCATAGAGAGGCGTCCATAATCTATTCCTTAATTAACTTGCATAAGAGACTGAGAAGTTTCGCTCAAGTCCCCTAGCTCTTTGATAACTCTGATCTTCATTTCGAACGCTCGTTCGATCTCGATCATTCGGGTTAATACGTCATATGATTTAACCGAAGAACCNTCCAATCCGTGCGATGTAACCTGCACTGGTTCGTCGGCACCAGCAAAATCACCTGGGCCATCTGCGCCCAAAACTTTNAAGAGTCCGTCNTCCATTTTTTCGAGCTCAANACCGGCTGCATTCCTCAGNAGTAACCGTCCTACTTCAACCTCTTCAGCAATTTCTTCTTCAGGGTCAGACGCGTAAATAACGCCTTCTGTTGANATTCTNTGAATNAGCCCNGGGTCAAACTGAATTTCGCCACCAGCATCATCAGCAACCGTGAACCCACTCCCATTCTGGAGGACACCCTCAGCATCTATCCTGAGGTCTCCGCGTCGCGTGAATGCCAGCTCGCCGTTACGGTTAAAAACACCTAGCACGCCCTCACCCTCGACATATATATCCAAGGGGTTTTGAGTAACAATTCTGGCGCCTGGAGTCATATCAACTCTTCCTAAACCCTCGGCGACTTTGTAGAACCTGGATGAAAGGGCATTCCCTGAATCCACCCGGTAGGTTACTTGATTAATCTGAAATGCTTTTTTAAAACCAATAGTGGCAATGTTGGACATCTCATGCGCTTGGTTCTGCTGGCGCAGGTTATCCGCCCTAATCGATGTTGCAGCTAGATAAACACCTTTGTCCATTTCAGCACCCTACTTCTAAACAAGTTATCGATTTACAACCAAAATTATGCTCGGATGTTAATAATCGTTGAGGTCAATGCAGATGACGTTTCAATTGCCTTAGCATTTGCCTGAAAGTTTCTTTGAGCAGTGATCAGACCAACNAGCTCGGTGGTTANATCCACGTTGGANCGNTCTCTTGCNCCTGCACGTACNGTTCCGAATCCCGCNGTACCAGGCTCACCAAAAGTCGCTTCNCCNGANTTAGCAGATGACANGTANGAACTGTCTCCGTTCTGNCGAAGTCCNTCATTACTGGCAAAGTTTACGAGGACTACTTTTCCCAATGAGTTCTGCGAACCGTTAGAGTAAGAGGCAACCACAAGGCCATCGTCACCAATGTCTAGTCCAACCAAGTCCCCTTCAGGAGAACCATCTTGCGATTGCGACTTAACAGCGAATGCTTGTGAAAACTGAGTGGTTTCCCCATAGTCAATGGTGAGGTTCAAAGCACCTCGACCACCAGAGAGGAAAACCGTTTCAAGTTCTGCACCCCCCGAAGGAGACACCAGGTTACCTGAGGTGTTAAACGTCAACTCACCCTTGTCCAAGAAAATCGGTGACCATTCGGGCAACGTTGAAAATCCGTCAGCACTGGCGGTCTCGTTACCAAATTCATCGATGTACTTCTGTACTGCAACCCCGTTGACAATATCTGCAGATTGAGTCGGCTTGATCCAAGTGGTGGTAGTACCACGCCCTGCCTCAATGTTCGCGAGTCCCCATGTCGCACTACCTGACACTTTAATAAATGAATCTGTACCTGAGGTACCTGTTGTAAAAACAAGACCGTTTGTAGCCGCGTCATACTGGACTGAAACACCCGATACGCTACTTCCCGCGTCAGATGCTAGCTGGTTGATACTCTTTTCAAGTGCGCTGATGAAGCTATCAAGTGTGTAACCAGAACTAATGGGGAGGGTTAATGTTCCNTTTACATCATCGACCGACACAACAAAGGTGTTGTTTGACGCATCAACAGAAAAGTTGTTATTGACGTTGACCGCGATAGAAGAGCCCCGAGTTATAGCAGGTAACGAAGAGATACCCCGGACAGCCTCACTTTCCGCGTTGACTGTAAACTTAGAATCATTGGCATTAGTCGCTTCAAAGCCCATGAATTTAGCAAATTCCGATTGCGTTGCACCGCCGACCGTGAAATCTATCTCGATTTCAGAAGCGTCCCCTGTCGTACCAGAGCTTATTGAAAAAGTTTCTTGGGCGCCGTCATAAGACACCGTGATGCCGTAACGTTGCTGTGCCGCTGGTCGGATGAGGTCTCCGTTCGGAACCACGGCAGTGTTTAACCCACCGTTTGAAGAACCGTAAGTGCCATTCGAAACGTTTACAGGTGTTGGAGTAATGCCAAGCCCAAAGAGTCCATTCGCTACGGGACTTCCGACTGTGCCCCCAACGATTGAGATGGTCGCTGAAGCGTCACTAGTTGGCTTGAAAGTGAAAGTCCGTGAGGAATAATCATAGTCAACAGTAATGGGGACGCCGGTGCCGCTTCCGTATGTGGCCGCCGCTAATTTTGCTGTAATTTCTTCTTTAATGTCTTCAATTTTGACTTGGCTTAAAGTAGTTACATCAGACTGACCGGTAATGCTGGCAAGATTAATATCTACATTAGTTGTCGTCCCGCTTAGAGTGAAGCTCAAGCCAAACTTGCCGTCATTGGCGTTGCTTAAATCAAAGTACCTCTCATCACCAAATTTTCGATTTAGTTGGTCTTGAATCAGGTCTGCCAATTGCACACCAGTTGTCTTCGTCGAGGGAGACTTTAANGAGGAGAGATCTACGGTGACCGGACTACCGCTATTATCGATNTCGACGGTCATAAAATTCTTCAACTCAGCAGCTGAATAGGTGCCGCTACCAGGCTTAGGAAACGCACTAAAGTCGAAACCTTGATCTGCGCTCATATCGTTCGGAATCTTTCCGCCCTCAACTGTAGCAGGTACCGACGTTCTNACATCGGTCAGATCGTCTAGAGCGAATTTCTGAGTTTTNCTGTTTACGAGCAAATCCTCTACTTCTGACCTGGGNTTNAANTCACCGTANTTGTTCACNNAGAGTAGCTCGCCATTATCGTCACTGGCTTGCTGCAGGGCCGCACTCACCGCATCGTCTCCGACAAAGACGTAGGTTTGCCATTTGTTGAATGGCGCATCAGCCGTAGCGTTCGCGGTCTTTACATAGTAGATAGTCGCGAGGTAAGAGTTACCTCCACTATCGTAAACGCTTAGTGCAGTCGATTTATTGTAGGTGGCTGGATTATTTCGGTTAAATTCTGCGGTGATAACGTCTGCGTCGGAAGGNAAGTTGAGCGATAGATCCACAAGAGTGGTCTGCCTCGCTTCACCGGCGGTGGTTGTGGGGATCTGAAGCTTATTGAGCTTAGACAAATCCGCTTTACCGCTTGAGTCAACTGCCGCTGCAAGTAGTGCTTGTCCTGATGAGTTAATTACACTGAACTGTTCGTCCAAAACAAACGAACCGTTCCGAGTATAGATATCAGTTAAGCCGTCCGCGGACTTTAGAGGGAAAAAGCCTTCACCGGATATCGCCAGATCCAGCGTGTTTGAGGAGAATTCCACGTTACCCTGACTGAATTCCTGCCTNACTTCCTTCAAAGATACACCCTGACCAACAACAGCCGTAGACTTCTGAAGTGGGGAAGTCGCGAAAATGTCACCAAAAGAAGCCCGAGACTTTTTAAATCCAGATGTTGCTACGTTCGCAATGTTGTTACTTGTAATGGAAAGCTCGGTTGTCGCTGCTTTCAGACCTGTAAGCGATGTATAAAAAGACATTTAACAACTTCTCCTTTTAATTAATCTGATAAATGGGAGATTTCAGACAGTGCTATCGAGCGACCATCTTCTATTTCGACAAAAATCTCCCCAAGTGTTTCGTCCCACGAAACACCGGTAATTCTGGCTTGCGCCATAGCCGGGAGTTCAAAAGAATCATCACCAATGTACCCAACGGCCCTAAATATATAATTGCCTTCAGACGCGGCTTCTCCGTCTGCATTTCCACCATTCCACCCAAAAGCCACTTCCCCTGGAATTTGAGGACCCAAATCTAGCTGATTAACTATCTGGTCATTGTCAGCATTGACGACGTAGAGCTTGAGGTTATCAACTACCTGATCAAGCGCCACGATCCCGTCGAGGGCGGCACCTCCTGGCTGATACATTGTTACTTCAGGCGCGAAGACCTGCTTTCCTAGCAGATTGGCACCTCTTAGAATTCTTTCGCCTTGTTGACCCGACACAAAATCTTCGAGAGAGGCAGACATCGCGGTGGTTGCTTCTAAGCTTGAGAATTGGGCCAGCTGCGCGACAAATGCTTCATTCTTCATTGGATCGAGNGGATTCTGATTCTGTAGCTGAGTAGTAAATAGTCGCAAAAATGCATTTCTATCCAGCTCTTGATCGACTGGACGACTCTGCTCAGCTCTAAGCTGGTCTATTGTCTTGATACCTTCTACTGTTGGCAAACTCATTACTGATCAACCATGCCTATTTCTGTAACATTTCAATGGTTCGCATCATGAGTCGTTTGGCTGTATTACTCGCCTCAACGGAGCTCTCGAAAGATCGTGAAGCAGCTTGAATATCAACCATTTCCGTCATCATGTTTACATTTGAGCCAAAGACATAACCATCCTCATTAGCAAGCGGATGGCTTGGGTCATATCTCTCCGGATTTATCGACTGGTCTTCTGCGACCTCTGACATCTTGACGCTACCCGCAACTAACGTTCTGCCGCGATAGAGTTCGTCTTGGAGAACAGTTTCNAAAACTGCGCGCTTTGCTTTGAACGCTTTATCAGCTGTCGTGTCGACAGTGTCGGCGTTGGCGACGTTAGAAGCNGCCAAGTTAATCCTGGCTGTTTGGGCATCCATCGCTGCGCCCGATATGCTCATAATATTTTCAAAGCTCATGTTCTATCTCCCAGCTAGCTAATTACCGCAAAAGATCCAGTACTAACTGAGTCAGCTGATTCGCTTGTGAGAGCATAGAAGTACCTGCCTGTTGAATAACCTGTGCCTTAGCCAAGCGGGCCGATTCCAACGCGTAATCAGCGTCATCAAGACGCGATTTTGCGTCGGCGGTTTTTTCCGCAATGTTCATTAAATTGGAAACTGTATACGCAAGGCGGTTTTCTATTGCACCAAGATCAGATCTCATTTGAGCGACCTTATCGAGTGCGGCATCGATAATGGAGATTGAATCCCCNGCATCTACCATGTTTGAAATCTGTATTTGAGTTAGATTTTTAAGACTCCCCGCTGCAGAGTTCTCAGTGTAATACCCTAGAGAATTTACGCCCGCTNCCTTCAAAGCAATGGACTCGTCGGTTTGCCCGCTGATGTCATATGAAGGTCGACCAGGTCCCGCAGCCTTGGTATCAGAAGTAGAAACAACTACCTGAGCGCCTGCGACCGTAATCGAGGGTTTGGTTTGGTCTCCGGGTGTTTTGTATATAAANTCTACGCCNGTCCCGGCTGCGTTCTTGTAGACTGTAAAATTCTGGGCGCCATANCTGCCATGACCTTTTATCGCTGTGATTAGAGCATCCACATTGCCGTGAGCAGCGGCAGCGAGGCTTATGTTTGCTACCTGGGAATTACCATTGTCAATAACTATTGCATTAGCACTTCCATCCCCGTTAGTGAGGTCACTTGTTGTCGGTGTCCACGTATCGACTTGATAATTTCTTCCGGCCGCTTTGTATGTAAATTCCAATTTTGTACCATCAGCCGATTTAGCTACCTCAAATTTTAGGTCACCATAGTTTGTTGCTGATTGGATCCCTTCCACTAATTTATCGATATCGGTGCCAGGGATATTTGAGCTGGTGTAACTGACGGTTGCAGTTGTTACGCCATCGCTAATAGTTAAAGTGTCACCAGCTCCATAGGTTGAAAGACCACCGGGAGTTACCGTATGTATCTCATTAACAGCTTTCTGATCTATGGAAAACGCATTGGGAGACACCAGTTTTANAGTGCCTGAAACGCGGGTCGCGTCATTGGTTCCCGAAATTCCCAAAGAAACNGCAGATCCAACGGTCGATGTAATTTGACCATCTTCCGCAATTTTCTGAACTCGCAGATCATTATGGCCAGCAAGAGTTTGAGTATTCTCTATTGTTATGTCGTCGCCATCGGAATCGAACAGCAAGATTTTATTGTCAGCAGAGCTAGCAGTTACGCCNGTAGATCCGGAGATCTGATTAATTGCATCTACTGCTGATTCAACATCNCCTTCCGCAATTACGAAGTTACCCGTTTCGTAACCATTAATATTTACACTATAAGTTTTTGCGGTGGTAGTAGCCGAATAGAGAGAGACGTAGGTCTTCGCATATGCCTTTACCCCTGACTGACCCGTCAGATTATTTATCTTGACAGCTGTCTCTTTAGCCGAGTCGGTAGGGGATGCTGCAGTTTTGACTGTACCAAGATAGCCAAAAATCTCAATATCGTCATTGGTTGTGGTGAGATTGACCGGAGGCGTTGTGCCCGGAGCAATAGCAGATTGGCCGTTACCCACCAGGGTATGAGCGCCGATCATTTCGGCAGCTACTGACTCGACGGAGAAGATTATATTTTCACCTTCTTCAACGCCCACTTGAAGGGACTTGTTTAGGAAGGTTCCATCTAAAATTAGTTCACCGTTATAACGAGTGTTGCCCGCCACGCGAGATATTTCTTGAATAAGTAGGTTTACCTCTGACTGCAGGAAGCTTCTATCTGCGGAACTGTTAGTGCCATTAGCCGACTGAAGAGCTAGCTCTCGCATTCGCTGCAACATATCAGAGACTTCACCAAGAGCCCCTTCCACCGATTGAGTGAGTGCTTGTCCGTCGTTGGCATTTTTGACTGCCATCGCTAGACCGCGAACTTGTGCGGTCATTCGCTGGACCATCGCTAACCCTGCAGCATCATCNGCAGCACTGTTGATTTTTGATCCGGTTGCTAGACGCTCCATGGCTGTTTGGAGTTCGCTATTTGATTCTGCAAGCGCCCGCTGAGCCGTTAACGATGAAATGTTAGTGTTAATAACTAAAGCCATAAGACTACCTTTTCTAGATTAAGCAACTAGTGCTCACTCTCCTCTAAGTGCACGGCGGATTCCGCCGACTCGGTTTTCAATGAATTGAACAGTCGCTAAGTAGCGACCTGATTCTTTACCAAACTCTGACTGCTGATGATGTAATTCAACAGTATTAGCATCGGGTGACGCGTTTATCGGAATACGGAAAACTTCAAAGTCTCGAGACCCTCCNCTTGATTCCATGTGACTGGAATCGGTTTTTTGGAGGCNCATGTATTTATTNGAGGAAGCAGACATAGCNGCCTTAAAATCAATATCTCGTGACTTGTAGTGAGGAGTTTCAGCGTTTGCGATATTTTCGGACAAAACAGACATACGCTTNTCTCGGACGAGAAGAGCTTTCTCATGAATTCCAAAAATGTTGCTAAAACTGGACACTAAAAAATTTCCTAAAGTTCTGTTTGTTTCGACCGAC
Organism: Gammaproteobacteria bacterium; assembly: GCA_002694945.1. GTDB lineage: Bacteria > Pseudomonadota > Gammaproteobacteria > Pseudomonadales > Azotimanducaceae > UBA9659. The sequence goes on along the minus strand of NZNP01000032.1, from coordinate 26,908 downwards.
TTTANACGGAGTCAGTCGTGCCCGGGTAACATCGCAATAGGCGTGCCAATTTCCGCAATTATTTTTTTCTTCATATTTTTCAGCCGGTTAGCGATTAGAGGCTATATCCGACTATGTCAACGAACTAAGTGACGGCAAGTTCGAGCCGGCACTCATTTGCCGCAACGGCAAGACTTGTCGAAAATTGTTTGAAAAGTTAGCGGCATTTAACCAACAGCCTGAGCTACCATACTGACTATTCCGAGACTGGAAGTTAGTATGCCTCTAATAACGAAATTAGCTTTTGCACTGTTACATGCAACCGCTCTAACTGCTTTTCTGTCTTCCAGTTACGTCAATGCTGAGGATAACGCTGTAACAAACTCATCTATCCACCAAGACATCACTTACGATGTCCATTTGATAAAAGAGAGCAGTCAATTGAGATCACAGTTGATCGCGTGGCTCGCAAAGCAAACACAAAATGAAATTTCCGAAATCGAGGAGAAATTGGTGCTCAATCGAAGCCTCGAAAAAAGAATTTGTTCTAGTGATCTGGTTTTCTCTTATGTTGAATCGAACAAACGGTTGATACTCGCTGATTGCAAAAATAAATGGCGCCGCTACATCAAACAGCCCACTTGGTTATCCTCCCTGCAAATCGAACCAATTCAGACAGAGATAGAATCACCAGAACTACAGACGGTCCTGGTGCTAAATAAGGCCGTCAAAAGAGGCGAGCGAATATCTAGATACGATCTCGAAAGTCGGAAGTTGGCNCTTACTAACTTCCGGCCTTTCCAATCGACACAAGCAAACGAAAATCAGTTGATTGCCGCAAGAGATATTCCTGAGAACCATCCTTTGGAGTTAAGCGACATTATGGTTGGGAAAGATGTCATCGTTGTTAAGACAACTATGCCCTCCGGGTCAACCGTCTCAGGAGATTTTGTGACCAAGGAATTTCGGTTTGAGAATGTGCCATCTGACGCGGTCGAAGACAGTAACAACTGGTCTTTCATGGAAACAAATAGACGACTCGTGGCGGGTGACATACTCCGGGAGCGTCATCTTCGAAAATCAAAGCTGGTCAGGCGTAAAGATCCCGTGACTTTAGTACACAATAGCCCAGCACTTCAAATCATAACGACAGGCGTAGCATTGCAAGATGGCTATTTTGGCCAGTCGGTTAAAGTCCTTAATACCGAAAGCGGAAGGAACGTAATGGGGGTTGTTACCGGTAGGGGTAAAGTGGTGATTGAGTCAGAGAGGTAACCGGCNTCCCGCAATCTTGTTGCTGCAAAGGCTCGAGAGCTCAAGTCCTCATCTAGGGGCAAGGCAAAAGCGCCGCTATATGAATTATATTCATATTTTTTGTTTTTATATTGATTTTATTTACTATAAACATCGTTNTAGGTCCAGCTTAATCGAAGAATGTACAGCCAATGAAAATTTTTCTAAACTTATCTTTTGTTTAACCGATTTAACCCCTAGTAAAAAAGTTTATCCTTTACGGTGACCTATGGTTGACGAAATTAATAGCGTTGGTCCTGGCAGACCACAAAAAACAAAGCAAACTGATGCCTCTATTGNGGGCGGCTCAGTCGAAAATAACGCCTCTCGAGCAGAGAAGACTACTTCGCCTTCTCCATCTGTAGAAGTCGAGTTGAGTGAGGGAGTGCAACGCTCTGAAGAACGCGCCCAATTCGACGAGGCCAAGGTCCGAGAATTGAAAGATCAGATTGAGAAGGGAAACTACCCTTTAGACTCTCAAAAAATAGCAGAAAAGTTCGCTGATCTGGAACAACTTCTCTAATTGTCTGAGCAGTAGCCATTCGTGGAAGAATTAAATCTGGTCTCCANCANATCCTCGACTCTAAGCAGCTTGCTAGACAAAGAGTTTGCTGCTCTTCAGTCGAAGAATTTCGAGGAAGTTGAAGACATTCAAAGCGAGAAATTCTCGCTTATGCAGCAACTACAGACCGCTTGGGAGGTTGTAAAGCAGGAAGAGGGCGTCGATAGACAACTATTAGATGAACTAACTCAAAAACTAGAAATCTGCAAAGAACAACACCTNCGTAATTCCTTATTGCTCAATAAACAAATGGAAATTACTCGCAACCTCCTCAGCGCCATAACACAGAAAACTAATGCAAATGCTTCTGTCTACGACAAATTAGGAAAGATGACCTAGAGGGCGTCGCTTTCCTGATCCCAAGGCGTCTTACCCTGAAGCCTATAAACCCAGGCAAGAACAATTGCTACAGCGCGAAAAAGGCTTTCTGGAATTTCATCGTTTAACTCAAGCCTAGATAGCGTCTCAGCCAGCAGTTCATCTTCCGACACAGGAACTTCTGATTCTCTCGCAATATCTATTATAGACTTAGCCAACTCATCATGGCCCTTCGCTATAACTTTGGGTGCTCGCACTTTGTCGTATAGAAGAGCTACCGCGATTTTTTCTTTATCGTTAAGCATCGCCTAGAAGCCTCTTGGCCATGCCGGATTGGTTACTCAAATCATACTGGGTCGATACTCCTTCGGATCCTTTCCTAAATATCTTAAGCTCGCCCAACTCTATTCCGATTTTTTGTAATTCGCTCAGTAGCCATCCTCTATGAACATTAGCCTCTGCGAGTAATTGGTCGTTAGGCATTGCGAGATAGAAGTTANCGACATTTCTTGTATCGAAAACGGTGGATAGCTCTATTATTTCAGTTTCAGTAACTTTTATTTTAATTACTACTTTCCATGCGTAATCNTCTTGNGACGGCTCTTCTTCNCCTGCTTCGGGTTCGCCCCCGAATAATTGAATATCAATAGGCCATTCTCCNGAGACGGGTATAAGCCAGTGATAATGNGTNTTTCTATTGAGCTGAGCGGCGAGCGATTCGATCTGGCTCGATTCGAGGTCTTCGAGTGCGGCAAGAACAGAAAACATCTCTACCCTCTCAAGCCGAACCCCACTAAGGATACGCAGCAAAAGCTCCTTGAGATTTTGCTGTGGCTTGCCATCCCGCACCATTTGCTCGTGGAAAAGTCCACTATGAAGCATGCTTCGCTCGATTGCTCTGAAATCAAAGTTTTTAAACCAATCAGTCGCTAAACTGAAATTCGAAAGATTACTTAGTCTGTCGTTAGCTAGCCCGCTCTTCGGGGCCAAGTTAAGAAGCTCCCTCAAGCCCTGAAAACTATTTGTTCCTGCTATCAATCGCGCAAGGCGGGACTCCTGAATATTCAATATGGCAGAATTTGACNCGGCCTTCCTGCCAAAAAGTATCGATAAGAATCCACTGGCTAGCGAATCTAATCGTACTTGAACATCTAGCCTAGCAGCGGTCGGTACGAAATTAGGCAACTTAATGAGGACATTTTTCCCCAACAACAAAACGTTGCCATCAGGCCTATTTTCGATAACGCCNTTTACCACTTGGCCCTCTCGAAGGCCAAGACTTCTGGCATCTGGCGGATTGAGGCGCAGTGAATATACACTTTTTGCGGGCTCTATACTGTCCGCTATCGATTTTATCGGTTGGGCGACAACATCAGTGATTATCAAAGTTTTACCTAAGGATAAGTTATCCAGCCTTCATAAGGATCGCTCTCGATAGACTGTCCTCCATTCTCAGGAGCTTCTTTAAAAATCATCCTATGAAAATCCTCAGCTTGAGGGAATTTTATTTTTTTCCCAGAGAGCATCCAGTTCGGATTGCCGCGAACAAATACCGAGGGATTTTTTCTTACAATAGCGTTAAGAATAAAGTCAGGATGAATGTCAGTGCCCTTTACGGCATCATGGACAATACCTGAAAGCGTATCCCCNGCTTTTACCAAGTAAACTCCTTCATCCCAACCCTCGCCCTNGCTCTCTAGTTCACTAGATGAACGAACCAATCTCGACAACATACTTCTCAAGGCTAGTTCGAGCTCTTCCGATTCGAAAAGCGGGACAGAGGATGGCTGTTCAACAAGACCTGATTCCTTGATTATCTCTACAGAGAAATCTTGATTACTTTCGTCTGAAGTACGTTCTATCTCCAAGTCGGAATCTAGTTCGTCGAAAACAGGAACAGTGCTACATCCGCCGATAATCAACACGACAAAAACAACAATTAGCTTACTCATATCAATTCCAATAAAGGCCTGGCGACATATTCNGTACCCTCTTCAAAGTCAACGCCGCCCTCCTCCAATTCGAGNACTGACCTCAAAGCACTTATTTCACTAACTCGCACGATCGCTATTCGATTTACGCCAGCGAGCAATCCACGTTTTCTAAAATACTTCGATTTCGGCAATATGAGAAGTTGATCTCCCTCTCTCAGTCCAGCATCCGAACCAGACTCGAGCAACAACCGCCCATTAGATGCTACAGCAATATTCGAGTGAGTGACGACGCAGTGAGCCGAAAGGACAAAGTCCTTGACCTCCCTTGCAAGTTTATCCATAAATAACGTGGCATTTCTGCTCCGTGCGCCTGTAGCAACTGACTCCAAATCGTTATCGAAAAGTCGATAACTATAAACGGCTTCTTTTTTCGTTTCGCCATCGTCCAAGATCATCAAACTTATTTTCAGTCGTTGCCCATTTTGCCACTTAGAGACTAATCGCCTTGGATCCAAATCCGACCACCACTGCGGTTCGCCAAGCTCGCTAAGTTCGACTGANTAGGACACCTTGTGCTTCGACTCTTCGAAGTGGCTNCCACGCAGGATATTCTCGTAACGACTTTGATTATCGGAAAAAGGTGATAAAGCGATGTTCTCCTCAATCAGCATTAAGTCTTCTATATAGTGTGCCAAGAAAGCTAAAGAATTTAGTTCGCTTGACGTTAAATCGGAGGAGCTCCGATTAATGGGCAAGCTATCACTTGTGCTCGCGAGCGAAAGGCGAGGCTGCTCACTGAGATTACGATCGCACCTTTTAGATGACCCCTCCTCAATCGTTCCTCTGTCTATATCGGAACTGTTGATATATGAATTGCCATTCAACACCCTGGCACTGCCATCAGGGAATAGCTGGATATCTAATTCTTCAAATTGCATGGAAGACACGAAGAATAGGTCTTCCTTTTGAACAACCGAGTTGCGAAGGCGATTTACAGATTGCAGGAATCCTCGCTCGTTTATACCGAGCCTAGCCACCTCCCGCTTTACACTGCTTAACCAGCTTTCCANCTGCTGCGCAAAAAGAGGCGTAGGACCCAAGACGGCCAAAACTAAGATTGTGTAAACCGATGCGATCTTCATAATGTTCCCCGCCAAATAAACCGTGTTTCAGCTGTTTTCGATAATTGAATCTGAACAAACTGACCATCNGCGCCTTATTCGGAGCCCTGTTTTGTAGACCACTTACCCTCGGAATCATTGGCCGTGGCAAGGTAATCAATTGACTCGGCATGACCAACCTCGAGAACCGTCTCATNGCTATCAGCCGAAATTNGCTTGATACTAACCACTCTTGCGCCGACTACGAGTCCCTCTACCCTGCTGGTGATTTCTTCATCACTTAGTTTCAGATTGCTCAGAGTGCCTCGTGATTCCAAGTATTGGCCATAGATTTGCTCTGCCAACGACTTATATGCTTCCAGTTTGGACGCTTTTATCGCCATTAGTCGCTTTTCCTCCGGGCTATTGCCGGGTTGTGCATTAATGACGGCATATCCGACTCCTACGACCCTTTCACTAAAGCTAGAGGAAACGGCATAGGGATGCTGGCTGGATACGCAACCCGCTGCTAGCGATATTGCAAATAAAACAACATACCGCCCGCAGTTGTTGCCTAAAATCTTATTAATCACGTTAAATCTCATTTATTCGGTCCTCGCAATCTATATCGGCCGGCCGCCGCGTTTCTTTAGAGTAGGCACGGAAAATGCATTTTGATTACTCAGTTTTTTCTTGGGACAGGCCTAGATATTTTTATCTTTAAATATCAGTAAGTTATGGAATCTATACTTTTTTCTCTGTCAAATTTTCGACACCTAGCGTCTTCTTTCCCGCTCAGTTCGTTAATAACACCACTTATAGTTCTGCTGGTACTAACACTGCTCGTTTTGCCAATTCCGCCTGTAATGCTAGACGTTTTTTTTACTTTCAACATCATCCTGGCACTTTTGATCATTATGGTAGCCATTCACACGGCTACACCTATGGATTTTTCATCTTTCCCAATCATCATTCTCTTTGCCACAGTGATGCGTCTAGGACTCAATGTAGCGTCAACCCGAGTGGTCTTGATAGAGGGATATCAAGGAGGAGATGCAGCCGGGAAAGTGATTGAAGCGTTTGGTCAGTTCGTAATTGGCGGAAATTACGCTGTCGGACTTATCGTCTTTGTCATCTTAATGATAATAAATTTTATCGTAATTACTAAGGGAGCTGGAAGAGTCTCAGAAGTGATAGCCAGATTTACTCTTGATGCATTACCGGGCAAGCAAATGGCGATTGATGCCGATCTTAACGCCGGGGTAATCGATCAGGAGACGGCAAGAATAAGACGCGCACAGGTTACGCAGGAATCCGATTTTTTTGGCTCTATGGACGGCGCCTCAAAATTTGTTAGAGGTGACGCGATCGCCGGAATATTAATCCTGTTAATAAATCTTATTGGGGGGCTGGCAATTGGTATGTTGCAGCACGATCTTTCCCTACAAGATGCCTCGAGGGCGTATGTTCTTCTTACAATTGGAGACGGGCTGGTCGCACAAATTCCCGCACTAATTCTTTCTCTCGCAACGGCAGTTATTGTTTCCAGAGTAACTACCGACGAATCAGCGCCTGAGCAAGCCACAAAACAGTTGAGCAACCCATTGGCATTTGGTGTCGCGGGAGGAACACTTGTAGTCTTAGGGCTCATACCCGGAATGCCAAACGCTGTTTTCCTAATCTTGGGTCTCAGCGCAGCTGCTCTGAGTTATTTCCTCAGACAAAAACAAAATAATGAATTCGTGAAACTGGACGAGATCGAGACGCAAGAAATAGAAAAATCAAACGAGGAAGTACTCGAACTCGATTGGGATGACGCAGGACAGGTAGACGTTATCAGTGTTGAACTCGGTTATGGGCTTATTCCTTTAATCGAGGAAGAGCGACACGGTCGGCTTCTTCAAAGGGCAAAAGGCATTCGCAAGAAAATGTCTGGAGAATTCGGCTTTTTGCTTCCAACTATCAGAATTAGGGACAACCTAGATATCCCTCCCCATCAGTACCAATTAGTCGTTAATGGGTCTACGAGGGGACGCGGAGATATCGAATTAGGAAAATTTTTAGCTATCAATCCAGGCTCCGTTTTAGAAACTATTTCAGGTACTCAAACGAAAGAACCAGCTTTCGGTCTAGAGGCAGTATGGATTGATGCGAAGGACAAAGAATACGCCCAGGCTGTTGGCTACACTGTAGTCGACACCAGCACGGTCGTAGCAACTCATCTAAACAGCGTCCTTAGAGATAACGCAGAGGAACTATTAACTTACGAAATCACGGAACAATTAGTGAACCGTATAGAGGAGAGTTCTCCCAAACTCATTGAGGAGCTAATACCCGACAATCTCTCTTTAAGTGCTGTCCTAAAAGTTCTTCAAAATTTACTCGCCGAAGGGGTGCCGATAAAAGATATGCGCACTATTCTAGAGACGCTATCCGACGCTGCACCATACACAAAGGCACCAGAGGCATTGACCAGCTATGTTAGGAGTCGATTGGGACGCTTGATTATGCAGCAACTTTGCGATCCGCTAGACACACTTGAGGTAATAACTCTCGATCCTAACCTTGAGCAAATTTTGACGGATTTAGTGAAAGCAGCATCTTCGGTAGATGAGGTAACTCTAGAGCCCAATCTTGCGCAGACATTGATCGAGTCGCTGTCCGAGGAGGTAAACAAATCTCAAGAACAGGATAGAGCAGCTGTCTTAATTGTTTCACCGACAATACGTCAATGGCTATCTATATTCATAGGAAAACTGAAGAAAGAGCTGTCTGTTTTATCCTACAGAGAGGTGCCAGATGATCAGTCAATCAAAATTGTAAGAACAATCGAATTAAGCGAAAGAGATTAAGGAGGAAAATACCATGGAACTCCAAAGGTTTGTTGGTAAAGACACAAAATCTGTTATGGATGAGATACGAACTACTCTCGGCGACCATGCGTTAATCGTCTCGAATACACGCGTTGGCTCAAAAACAGAAATCATAGCTGCGCGCGAGGAACAAAAGGTAAAATCAGATGTTGAAGTAAGGGCAGATAGCGCATCGTCTAAACAACAAGACGAGAAGAAGAATTTTTCCCAAACGATGGCTGATCAAAAATTCTCTTCCCCAAGATTTGCGGATAATGACCCATGGGAACACATTCAAAAAATAAACAAAGAGATATCGTCCATTAAATCGGCGCTACAAGAAAACCCAGGACTTGTTTACGAAAAAACTCCCCAAGAGATTGCTGATTCATCAATATCGGTACTCGATCCAAGAAGTAACATCGATAAGTCTTTAGAAATCCTAAATGGCACTAAAACGGGCTGCTGCGTAGTTTGGGGCGAAAGAAAATCCGGGAAATCTTTTCTGGTCAAGGAGTTAATTAAAAGAAGGGCCCATGATCATGAACATACGATGCTTCTAAGACTCTCTCATGATACTAGCAGCGACGATTCGCACTTGTGTCAAATAGCAAAAAGGTTTTCGCTTAACGTTATATTTATCAATGATCTGGCTAGCATCGAAAATATTATCGGAGCCTTTGGCAACGAATGCTTGGTTCTAATTGAGGCAGACTTGTCCATGCTAGCCAACCTTGCACTTGATTCAGAAGCGGCATGGCTTAAAAAGAGCTCCAACTTTATTATTGACGAAGACGAAGAGCAGACCGAGCTAGTTTCGAAATTATTCAAGCAAATAGACGCAAAAATACCAAAAAGGATTAGCTCGAAAATAATTGAAGACGTCATTTAGTGACTTTTATCGTGTAAAATTTCCTTTTTGAATGGGGCACCGCTATCCATTAAATTTTACGGATAAGATGATCTACAGGCAGGCGAAAAGGAACGAGGGTAAAAATTGTCTCAGCGAATAGCGATATGCAGTGGTAAAGGGGGAGTTGGTAAAACTTTCACTTCCATCAGCATTGCTTTGGCGCTCAGCGATCTCGGAAGAGATGTTCTCCTAGTTGACGCTGATTTGGGCTTAGCAAACGCCCAATTAATGCTTGGGATATCGCCAGAGCTTACGATAGCTGACTATGTCGAAGGCAACAAAACCCTACTTGAGGTGACCAACAAAGTAGACGATCGACTTAAACTGATCCCAGGCGCCTCCGGAGACGCCAGCTTAGCCAACCTCCCGTTGGGCGCACTATCAGATCTTTACGAAGAAATTACGAGCACATTTCACGACAGTTATATCGTTTTTGACCTCGCTGCCGGGATCTCAAACCAAAATATGCACCTACTGAAGCTTTGCGATCAACGCTTGGTTTTATTCGTCGACGAACCGGCATCGATCGCTGATAGTTATGGGGTGCTAAAATTGCTGCACCTCAGCGATAAGCTAGACCATACATATTTAGTACCCAATCAAGTTAAAAATGCTGAAAGTGGCAAAAAATTCTACGAAAGAATGAATCACCTATGCCTTTCGTTTTTGGGTAAACCAGTGGGGTTCGCAGGCGCAATCAACGAAGATCAAGCAGTTAAAGCGTCTATACGTCAAAGAACGCCCATCAATACATCGTTCCCCGATTCGAAAGCTTGGTATAATGTACGCACGATAGCGACAAGAATTGCCAACGAGGCTGGAGATACAGTTTTTGAATGAATGATCATGAACACTGATTCCAATTCAGACTCAACAACCAATAATATTCCTGAGCCCTACAGGACAGCGTCCTCGTACAAGCATGACTCCACGACGAATATCACCCCGGAATTGCTATCACTGGTAAAACGTATTGCCGTCCACTTGAAAGGCAGGCTTCCGAAGACTGTTGAAGTAGATGATTTGATGCAGTCCGGTTTTGAAGGGCTCGTGCAAGCAATGAACAGCTTCGACAAAGCAAGAAACATTTCTTTAGAACAATTTGCGAAAACGCGAATTCGAGGCGCAATGCTCGATGACGTTCGTCGCATGTCCCAAGCGACGCGAACCACTATTTCGTTCAAGAGAGAGCACGCGAACGCTATTGAAAAGCTAACAAACAGATTCGGGCGTGAACCATCGGGAAAAGAAATCGCTAGTTACCTTGGTAAAGACGTAGACACTTACCAGAAAGAAAGACTTATCATAGCTGGAGCTGTTAATTCAGCTAGCGATGCTGGTTTGACAGCAGACGACTTGGACAGTGACGACGAATTTGAACCTTCGCCTGAGGAAAGCTTGCAAAAAACGGAATTGCTTGCTGCCCTTAAAGCTTCGATATCCGACTTACCAGAGCGCACGCAATTAGTTCTATCGTTATATTATAAGGATGAGCTAAACTTGAAAGAAATAGCAGCGGTAATTGACGTAACCGAATCTCGCGTAAGCCAGATTCTCAGTGAAACAGCAAACAAGCTACGAAAAAAGGTAGTCCAAAGTTAGTGCTTATGGGGCTAAAGAGGGTTCCAACATGAGTATCCTTGGGGGTTTTAAAAAAAAAGCTGAACAGAAAAAAGCCTTAGCCTTTTACCAGCAATTGGGTGATCTGAAAGGAGATCCACGAGAGGTCAGAAAGCTAAGGTCGATTATGATTGGCCGTCTAACCGCCTTTATTGACTCCACCTTTGTAGATGGAGCCAAACAAACAGAGGCTTTTCAAGAGTCAGGACAACCCATCTCTTCTTTATCACTGCAGTCGTCAAGTTATAAAGATGTTAAGACACTTGGCGGAATTGTCTGTGTTTACCTGCCTGACAAGTACACCAAATTTTTCTGCGAGCTAGGCTCCAGGTATCAACTGTCTAGCCTAACGCTTAACCAAGTCGTAGAACTCGCAGATGAGATGTGTAACGAGATATCAGCATCGCTTAGACTGGATCGAGAGATACTGCCTCTGAATTTTCTTAGGTCTGTCGAATCTGAAGCCGAGGAAAGCGATGCAGATGATTCAGAAGATAAGGGCGAGTAGCGAGAAAGGCATTAATCTTAAAAACGTGCTTACGCATTTTTTGCTCCTATAGTCCTAAGCAACATGTCAATATGGCCTTAGACGGAAAAGGATGGAGTTTTCGGCCCTAACCGTTGCGGCATCTCCCTTCGTCCGGATTCCTAATCTCTCAGCAAACGTGTCCATTTTCTGAGTCAGATAGAATCAGCCCCCTTACTTACAAAACTGAATATCTATCTGCAAAATTTTAAAGGGTGATGCTTAGCGCCTAGTTTGTCTCCCTACACTTGGGTAACAAGCTATCTCAAAACTATAAAACGCTTAAAAACAATATGTTAGAGAAAATTCATTTTTTTAAGTTGTTGCTTGTCGAAAACTAATAAGGCACTATCAGTCTTAGCTATGTTCAGGTTGATCTTGATCTAGCTTCTGCTGAGTTGGCTTATAGTTGTTTGGTCGCTGTGATTATCCACAAAGCGACAATGACTATCCGCTCACGAAGCCGAAAATTAAAAAAATAAGAAACCGCCAAAAACGGCGCGATCAAAGGGGGAACCACTATGAAGAAACTATTCTTCTTCGCGGGTCTGATTTCTGTCTTTGGAGTCACTCCGGCTCTAGCAGAAACCAGCGGACGACAACTGGAAGAAGTCGTTGTAACCGCAGAACGACAAGAAGCATCAATTTCAGATACTTCTATTTCAATATCTGCATTCACCTCTGAACAAATCGAAGCATTCGGATTGAGAGACCAAGCTGACCTCCAGAACCTGGTGCCGGCGACCGTAATTCTACCCTACGACGCTGCGATTCGAGGGGTTGGCCGAAATTTTCGATCCCTAGGTGGTGACCCGGGCATCTCAACCTACATCAACGGTGTGTATTCCGAAGATCTCTATACAGCGACTATTCAAAGTTTCTGGGATATCGATCGTGTCGAAATACTTCGTGGTCCCCAGGGAACGTTGTATGGAAGAAACGCCATTGGTGGCGCCATGAACTTCATCCACAAAAAACCTACTCAGGAATTTGATGCGAAGATCAAAACTGTAGTGGGCAACCACGATATGGTTGATTTCTACGGCGCACTTTCTGGACCACTCATTGAAGACAAATTGGCTGCCAGGTTCACTTGGATGAATCGAGAGCGAGACGGCTACATTAAGGACCTGGGCGGCGGGCCTGATCTAGACAGCCGAGGAGAAGAAAATTACGCATTATCTTTCGAGTGGACCCCTACAAGCGATATTACGGTTAACCTAAGAACGAATAACATTACAGTCCATCGTGTCTTCGGCGGCGGTGATGGCGGTGGCCTGATTGTTTTCCGAGGCGAGAATTTCGATGGCTCACGAAACTACGACCGGTTGGTCAACGGATATCGAGCTATCGATAGGAGCGTGACCGATCCACGAGCCCCGAACTACTATGACCCAAATATGGAAGTCTTCAATTTCACCAATCCTAGAACCGGCGCAGTATCTGAAGGACAATATCGACGGGCTGGCATAGACGTTGGAACGGTAGCAAACGGTCAATCAAACGCCTTTAACCGTCCCCAACAAGCCTTTGGCGAAACACTGGACCCCATGGAGTGCGTGTTTCTTGATAAAAAGGGCATAAAGGGCGATGACCTTTGCGCTATCACTAATGGCCACAACCTTGAAGACTTCGAGCAGACTGGAAACCAATTTGAATTCAGCTGGGATGTGAACGATAACCTTTCGCTTCGATATATATTTGGTACCAGCCGATACACCTACGAAAGAATCACCGATGACGATTCAAGTCGAAGCGAAGTCAGAGACAACAGTTTTTATGTAAACCACGAGATGCAGCATGACTCGCATGAGTTTCAGGCGTTCTATGATATCGGCGACAACTTATCATTCACGTCAGGCGCATTTTGGTATATCGCGAAAATCGACCAACGAGGTGACTTCTACAATACCAACCAAAATGGTCGCACGATATTCGCTGTAGACGCATCGAACGACCCTTTCCACTTTGGAAGTGTTTTCCCCTCTCCTACAGTAGGACTTTTTTCCGCAAGAAATTGTCGTGATGCAATACGCTCAACTGGAAGCTGCACTCAATGGGATGGGACTGTCCTCACGGAGGAACTACCAGAGGGAACCAGCTACGTAGAGGTAGGCCCATGGAGCGGTGATGACGGAAACGGCTGGAGCCCTAACATCAAACACGGTGATCCGACCTCTGAAACGTACCTAGAGTACGGCACTCGCTCGAAACGACAAGCTTGGGCTGCTTACACCCAGGGTGTCTGGGACATCAACGACGATTTCACGCTAACATTCGGCGTGCGATGGGCTGAGGATGATTTTCGGGGCCAAGAAAACCTCGTGATTCCAACTATCATAGACGTATTTACAGGACTCACGCAGAGCATCTTCTCCAGTGCAGGCCTTGGTATTGGCGACTCTACCACTGATGGCTGGGCGAACTTCAACATGCTAAGGGGCGCTTTAGATCCAGTGACTTTTGAACCCACCGGGGTCGTAGACCCTTGGGTTGATGGTTTCCCGACCTATGTAAGCGTGCACCGAAGCATGGACCGGGTCGACCGAAAAGTGACCGGACGACTAAATCTCGACTGGACACCTAATGACAGAGACTTGTGGTACTTCTCAGTTACATCTGGTTACCGGTCCGGCGGCTTTAACCTAGTGTTTTTCTCCACCACATTCGAATACGACCCAGAAGAACTCGTTGCTTACGAAATTGGATACAAAGGCCAGTTCTTTAACGATACCCTACAAGTCTTCGCGTCGGCCTATTATTACGACTACAGTAACATTCACACATTCGGCAGTGAGGTGTCTGCTGTTACGGGAGGAACAACAACTTCTGTCCTAGAGGCACCCGGAGCAGAAATACTTGGAGCTGAGGCTGAAATACTATGGTTGGCTACAGACACCATCACTATCGGTGGTAATGTGAGCTATACGCCTAGTGAATATACGAAATCACTGCTGATACAGGATGCTGCCGATTTCCGTTTTCCCGATGACTTAATACCCAATCAAGACACGAATCTCGACATCAAAGGTAATCAGGTACTACAGGTGCCCGAGTACAAGGGCTCAGCATTCGTCACGTGGGATTATCCGATGGGAGAACGCGGTGACTTTGCTCTAACCCTGTCGGCCAGTTGGATAAGCGAAGTATACTTTTCCCAGTTTGAGACCGACTTTGACAGGGCGCCTGCTTATGAGCGTTACGACTTGCGCGGAACTTGGATGAGCCCTAACAAGAATTGGATTGTTACTGGCTTCGTCCACAACCTTGCCGACGAAATTGGTATACGCCAAATCGAACCGCACGGTACTACCGACGGTTATCGCCGAACAGGTCAGGTGACCGAACCTCGATTGTATGGTCTTGAAGTGACTTGGAATCTTAACTAGCTCTCTAAATCTCTAAAGTGCTAGTTTAATCTCTGATAAAACACCCGGCTTAGCCGGGTGTTTTATTATGGCTTACTGGCTTCAAGTAGACGAACTACCGTGTCTGGAAAGTCAGTGAACAAACCAGCAACGCCTACTTCCTGAAGAGCCAGAATCTCCGAATGAACACTCCTATAGGCCACGTGCACAGCATCGTCACGAACTGTCCAAGCATGGACAGGGACACCATACTGCATGGCCGACGCAACAAAACCAGTATCTTCCCCTAACGGCCCGAGTATTAAGTGTTTACTGGCACCAATGACATCAACAAAAGGTATTACATCGGCAAGCGCAATATTAGGAGTCGATGGTTGCAGATGAGCTTTCGATCTAAGCAACATCACCAATGGCAGCTCTGTCATACTCCGAAGCGCTCTAAGGACATTTGGATCAGAAGACTGAATGAACACCATATTTTTGGCTTCAGACAAACCATTGGCAGCAAGTTCATCTAGTAAAAGCCNAGGGACATCCACTTTTGAAAAGAAATCNGTCGCCTTAAGTTCAGGGTAAATGCCAACCGGCCGATTTGCCCCAAGNTTATGCGTTCTCACCAGATCGATTGCATCTTGGAAGGTGGGAATTTCATACATTCCATCATGGGCGCTCGAACGCGCCCCATAGGCCTGTCGGGTACGCAACTGTCGAAGTTCAACCAGCGTGAAATCAGAAACAAACCAGTCGAGTTGGCCATTAACTCTACGCTGTCGATCATAGAATTGCGCATGTTCAGCAATATCTGTCGTTCGGCTTAACGAAACGTCATGCAGGCACACGAGTTGTCGGTCCTTAGTTACAACAAGATCGGGTTCAATAAAGTCCGCGCCCTGATCGATCGCCAGTCGATAAGCAGGCAAAGTATGCTCAGGCAAATGACCGCTAGCCCCACGATGAGCAATGATAAGCAAATCTCTCTGTATCAATTTCGGTTCATATGGCACCTCCGCAGAACAGAACATCGACAGAACAATCAGGGCACTACATATCGAACTTCGTTTCATCAGACTAATCTTTAACTGAATTGCNTACCCTAACAAACAAGGACAAATAAAAGTCAAAAGACAAAGTAAAGACAATTCAACTATTTATCCCTACCCATTAACACCCTAATATGTTCCCTTGGNGGGGAGAAACTAAATCGTGGCAGAACGACAAGGCTTATTCTTTTACGGTTGGGTTATCGTTGCGCTGACTTTCGTTATTCAGTTCCTNGCCATGGGCTCCACTTTTTACGTTTTTGGCGTGTTACTGAAACCACTGACCGAAGCCCTCGAGGCCGATCGATTCCTGGTTTCGCTTGGCCTATCATCCCAAATGGTAGTGGGCGCATTGTTGGGCCCCTGGCTAGGGAATGCCGTAGCTAAATACCCAATCCGCCCGTTAATGACTGTCGGCATAGTGNTGCTCGCGGTCGGACTAGTAGCAGTTTCACAATCGACCCAACTCTGGCACTTCTACTTAGCTTTTGCTCTATTGACTTCAGTCGGATTCACACTCGCAGGCCCGTTACCCAATGCCGCTCTCGTAGCAAACTGGTTTACCCAGAAGCGTGGGACGGCGATGGGCATTTCTCAATTTGGCGTCACCTTCTCTGGTGCATTGCTAGTGCCGCTGTTTACCTGGCTCATGATTGACTTCGGCTGGCGATNCGCGCTGGTTATGTTTGCAGTCGGCGTTACTGTAATTGGTTTGCCTGCTATATGGATCGGCCTAGTCAAGACACCAGAGGAAAAGCAACTTGCACCCGATGGCGTCCAGGTAAGCACGACGTTTACAGATGCTAAGCCTAAATCCAATTCAGTTTGGACTTTCCGCCGCGCGCTGGCCGAGAAAGATATCTGGCTGATCGCCATCGTCATGGGCTCCGGCTTTATCACTATAAGTGCGGTTCTTCTGTCTATCCACTCTCACATGACTGATGCGGGTATGAGCGACATGAGAGCCTCCACNATTATCGCTGCCATGACCCTAACCGGCGCAATTGCCAAGCCATTGTTTGGCNTCCTTACCGACTATNTGAATAAGAAGCTTGTCATCTTCATTTCTATTGGAGCCCAATTCTTTGGGGTATCCGGTTTTGTGCTCTTTGATTCTTACATAAGTTTGATCTTCGCAGCGGGTCTATTCGGATTTGGATACGGTGCTCAAATGCCGCTGTTTAATATTCTGGTTGCCACCATATACGGTAGAGAGGACTTCCCCAGAGTCATTGGACTTATGGGACCTATGATGCTTCCTTTCAATATGCTGGGACTACCAGTAGCCACATTGGTTTATGAAAAATTCGGTAGTTATATACCTGCCTACGCTGGCGTTCTCGTTTTCTGTTTAGTCGCCGCANTCTGCTTGAGCTTCCTTAAAATCGAGAGTAAGGAAGTTAATTGAATTCAAAAGTGCAGATCGCAATTTTGTTCCTCTGGCTAGCTGGCCTGGCTGCAGCAACTGAAGCAGCAAGTTCACTAGATCAGGCGATAGCAGCTTACGAAAAACGAGATGTCGAGAATGCTCTCGAGCTACTTGAAGTACTCGCGAAGACTGATGAAAAACAAGCCCTAATGAACCTCGCAAAGGTTGAGATGCGATCAGGCAAAGCGAAAAATGCGCTGAGAGCCGCGGAACGCCTAGTCGAAGTATATCCCGATGATCCGGATGCACACCTAACGCTGGGCATGGCTTACCTAACCATGATGGGTGAAGTTAATGTGTTCAGATTAATCTCGATGGCCAAACAGGCGAGGGCCGGCTGGGAGAAAGCGATTGCACTTGACCCAAATCATATTGGAGGCCTCTACTCTCTCTTTTCTTACTATGCAAACGCTCCAAAAGTCGGGGGTGGCGACATCGAGCAAGCTCATCTTATGCAAGCAAGACTGGCAGCTATCGACGCGGGCTACGGTTATCTGTCAATTGCTTTACTGCAAGCCAAGGATGAGAATTTCGACCTGGCTGAGGCAAATCTTTTGAAGGCTGCGTCAGCGCTAGACACAGCTGGCGTTTACTTCACGCTAGCACAGTTCTATCTGGACAGGGAAAGATTCGAAGATGCCATGGATGCCATAGCTAAGTTCCCGCTCAAGCCTTCCAACTTCTGGGACCCCGACCCGCCGGCAAGATACCTTGTTATAGCCAACGCACAAGCAGGCTTAGGCAATATTGTTGCTGCTCGGGCGGCAATCGATGCAGGGCTTGCAGAGAAACCAGGTAAGCGTCTACACGAGTTTTTTGAAAACATCCGTAAAGATCTGTGAAATCACCATCAGCAGTGATTTAAGAGGAAATCTAGCGCATAGAGAGACGTTACTCAAAAATGCTAACATCGACAAGCTATCACACCTATCGCGTTTTGTGACCAAACAATGAAAGTGCCTGAATATTTTTTCAACAGACAAGACGAATCGAACGATGCCAACTTCTACGTGGAGCCAAGATTCGTCACTCATATTGATGATGCAACGATCGACGCTCTCACACAGTATTACAGAGAAACATTGAAGCCTGAGCATCAGGTTCTCGACCTAATGTCTTCCTGGATATCACATCTTCCCCAAGAAGAAAGCTATAAACACATCACAGGTCTCGGCATGAACCAAGCCGAATTAGACGGAAACCCTCGTCTCGATGAGCGACTTGTGCATAATCTAAATAACGAACCAACTTTACCCTTTCACTCAGAGTCATTCGACGCAGTATTGATCGCTGTTTCTGTGCAATACCTAATCCAACCTCTGAGCATCTTCAAGGAAGTCGCACGGGTACTTAGGCCAAACGGCTTCTTTATCGTCGCNATGTCACACAGATTGTTTCCCACAAAAGCGATCTACGCTTTTCATACGATGAGTGCGACAGACAGAGTCAACTTCGTCTCACACTACATGCAACAAACAGGGCAAATGGATCGGGTTGAGTTCCTAGACCGATCGCCGGCTTCCGCCGATCCACTCTGGATCGTTCAAGGTCGGCGATTTGACCGCGACAACAACTAACCTCTTTTTCGTTTCAACCAAGCACCCCAGATTTCTCCAATTCGCTGAATTGGTCTTCATCGAGCCCCAAATCCTGCATCAAAACCTCCTTGGTGTGGGTACCCAAAGGTACCGCTGCCTTCAGAGAGACATCACTCTTTGACAATCTGGCGGGACATCCGGGCATCCTTAAGGTTTGCCCTGACAATGTTTTCACTTCCTTTATGAAGTCGCGAGCAATTAGGTTCGGATCACTATAAACATCTACGGTATCCATGACAGCGCTAACCGGTACACCTGCCTCTGCCAGCCTCCGCATGGCCTCTTTTTTGTCGTATTGCGTCGTCCAGACAGAAATCTCGTGACGGAGCACCTCGGCGTTCTTGAGTCGGTCTCCAGGTGACAAAAATCGTGGGTCGGTCAGAAGGTCTTCTCTGGACATCGTTAAACAAAGGGCTTCCCACATCCTATGCGTAATAGCCATCAAAAAAATAAAATCATTAGGCCCGCCTGGAGAACAGGGATACATGGTGGACAATGGATCTCTGCCGTTACCCTGACGAGCTACAACAGCTTCGCCACTCTGGGCCATACTCATCATCGTACGCATGTAATAAGTTACACCTTCCTGCATCGAAAGCTCGACTTGCTGCCCTTCGCCAGTCTTCAAGAGATGGACATAAGCTGCCAGGATCGCCATGGCCAGCTGAGTACCTGTTCCTGAGTCNCCAATNGTAGTGCCAGGCCGCATGGGAGGACCATCAGATTCACCAGTCACAGAAAATGCACCTGCCGCAGCTTGAGCCACCATGTCGAAACACTTGTAATCCGCATAAGGCCCAAAACTGCCAAACCCTTTAACGCTGGCAAAAATCACGGACGGGTGTATTTCCTTGATTGAATCGTAATCTAGGCGGAGTTTGGCTATGACACCGGGACCGAAGTTTTCCACAATGACATCGTATTTCGGCAGCATCTTCANCAGAGTTTTCCGACCTTCGTCGGACTGCAAGTCAAGTTCTACACTGCGCTTGTTGGAGTTCCACATCATAAAATAATCGGGCATACCTATGGCCCGCCCAGGATCACCAACCCCCGGCCGTTCTATCTTGACGACATCCGCACCCAGCCACGCGAGCGCCTGTGTACAGGATGGTCCTGCTTCGTACTGACTAAGATCTAAGATTCTCATGCCGTCGAGTGCTGCCACGGTGACCTCCTTTGACGTAGGTAAGTGACTACATCATAGAGCGACTTGAACCTTCAGGCCAACTCGTACTGACCACAGCGCGACCGGATCAAGGCCAAGCTAGTTACTTGAAGCCTGCCAGGCGATCATTAGTATCAGTTATTTCAGGGTAATCTTNATCCAGCTCGGCAGACAATGCATCTGATATGGGCATGCCTTGTTGAGCAAGGTTATAGAGGTCCTTAAAAGCAGCCACTGCTGCTTGTGAATTTGCGGCGATCTGACCAACTCTTTCGCTTACCAACTCATCGAGAGCCTCAACATCAATAACGGCTTTATTTGCTATACCCAACGCTACAGCTTCGTCGCCCATCACTGTCCGAGCCGAAAATGACATCTCTCTGGCACGCCGAACGCCAATAGCCTGAGAGAGCGTCTGGGACATCCCCCAAGTCGGCCTTAAACCGAACTTAGCATGGGTATCGCCGAACTTTGAATCAGAGGTAGTGAAAATAAAATCGCAATGTAAAGCCATTTCGAGAGCCCCGGTGAAGCATGCGCCGTGTACCTTGGCAATCACTGGGCAGCGACTGTTACGCAACGCCTGCCATGTTTCAGCTGCCGGCTTATCGAAAACATCTCCGATTTTTCCCGCTTTTGGATCGATGCCCTGCAAGACCTTAAGATCTACTCCCGCGGAGAAGGCTCTACCTGCGCCCTGCAGAACGATAACCGCGATGGAATCATCCCGATTAGCTTTATCTACCAAGATCCCAATACCTTCAAGCATTTCCGGTCTCAAGGCATTTAGTGCCTCAGGTCTGTTCAATGTGATCGTCAAAACATTACTACCTACATCAACCAACAGGTACTCGGTCGGGCTGGAAATTTCGATGCTCATGAGGGTCACCTCTGTAATGTGGAANTTCGCTAATTGTATAGCGATATAGTATCTAATTTAGATTAGCCAGGTAGNTGATTATGACCTGATCCGTTGACCAAGTCTGCTTCCTGGCCGATAGTTAACGCGGCGTAAAATGAAAACATCGCAACGGTCTGCGCGACTATTGGAGTGAATAATATGAAACCAGCAGTTTACGTTAAACAAAAGCTGATGAGCTTCATAGTTAGTGATTTTAGGCGGGCGATCTCTCGTACCCGAGGGAGAATGCAACGAGGCCGCCAGGCAACCGTGCACTATTTCCATCAGATCGACGACCCCTACAGCTACATGGCCAATCAGAAACTAACTGTCCTAAAGGAACGATACACCGTTAATTTCATTACTCATACGGTCTCGGCGCCTGAAGCCAGGTTTCAAGGAGACAGCAGCAGGTTTAGGGACTGGTCACTGACCGACGCCAAGAGTGTCGCGCCTTTTTATGGTGTTGAACTTCCTCAAAACTTTGGAGAGGAATCCCTAAGAAAAGTCGGGCAAACCGAGTCCGGTGATCGTTTGCGAAAACAACTTGGCCATTATCTAAGTGGCGCTTTCTATTTCGAAGGCGAATGGTACTGGGGACTCGATCGATTATTGCATCTTGAGCGACGATTAATCGATATCGGCATGTCCAGAGAACCCAACTCCTTGTGCGTGCCTAGGCCAGAAGCAGAATCGGCAACGGGAGCCGCGGCCGAAAACGTTACCCTAGAATACTTTCCCTCCCTACGAAGCCCTTACACTGCGATCAGCTTTGACAGAACCATCGACCTAGTCGAGAGAAGCGGTGTAAAACTTAAGTTAAGGCCTGTCATGCCCATGATGATGCGAGGCGTTCCTGCACCAAGACCTAAACAAATGTACATCATGACAGATGCTAAGCGCGAAGCTGACTACTATGGCATACCCTTTGGAAAAATAATCGATCCTTTCGGAGAGCCTGTCAAACGTGCTTTCGCGCTGTTTCCCTATATGGAGGAGATAGGTCGCGGTGTCGAATACTGCAGTAACTATCTGAGAGGCGCCTGGGCAGAGGGTGTGGACATAACAACGGAGGCAGGCCTTAAATCGATCGTTATCAGGAGCGGAGGCGACTGGCAAGCAGCGATAAATCGACAAGACGACTGGCTGTCCCTCCTCGAAAACAATGTGAAAGACATGCTCGATGAGGGTTTATGGGGTGTACCTAGTTTCAGAGTTTCAGATGCTTCGACGGAAGCCTTCAGTTGCTGGGGACAGGACAGATTGTGGCGAGTGGAGACCGAAATAAGTCGTCGGGCGAATGCTAACCCCACCGTCACAAACTAGCGTGACCTAGTTACTCTAAGATTGAAGTTCGATAAGCGAAGAGTTAAAGCGGATTATTTACCAACAATAAAATGATCACCTACTGAAAGCTTGGCGGGTCCTGAGACATTGAAGTAGTTCCCGAACCTTACTCCCGAAGAATAGCCTTTCTTGATTCGGCGGGTCTGATGCAGCAATTGAAGAGGTTCCTTGTTCATCTCACCCGTCACATGGTCGGTATTAATAATGACACATCGTTCACAGGCAGCAACATGAGATAATGTGAGATCACCACAATGATAATTCTTGATAGCATCCTCAGCGAATGCTTCGAGACCACGGACGACTATATTGCAGCGAAAACGCTCCACAGGAATATCAGCAGAGAGTTGTCGATTAACTTCATCCAGAGTCGCACCATTAACCAGGAGGATAGGGGACAGATCACAGAATCCATCCTGCTCTAGACCGTGAGCCAGTTGCAGAATATCGTAGGGCAGGTTCCTAGTGAAGCATCCTGTCACAGTTGCCAGCCGCAGCTGGTTCCCCGTTACTTCACTCAACCATTTCGCTATCGAATCACCTTGATCCATGACGGTTATCTGATCTGCATAGAACTGTAGATCAATTTCGTTGCCTTCGGTCGCCCTTATATGCACTAGGTCTTCACAACCAGGGGCAACGAAACGAAGACCATCCCCCTCAAGCTTGACTGAAATCCGGCTGAGCTCAGGCACGGACTTTAGATTGGCAAAATCACCATCACGCAAAATAAGATAACCACGATCTCCACTAACCCCAGTAGGCCCCAGCTCTACCGATTCGACCTCGACAGCCTTACACCCCTTAACTGGATAATAAAATAATTTTTCTATCGTACACTCTGTCATATGTCCGTCCTAAGAAATGCGTTGTTCGATCCCTAAAAAGGGTTGTTAGCATTTTACGGAAAAAAGATAGTCAGTATGCAACCCATGCTAATCGCAGTTTTGATGACTATTACGCTGGTTCATCCAGCGGNTTCAGACTTTTTCTTCATCCTGGCTATGCTGCTTGCATAGCCAGCACCATTTTCGCTNGTAGCTAGAAAGGACCAGACACAATCTTGCNCCCCNACTAACAAAGCTAAAATGGTTCGACAAAAACCTTCTCCTCGCCAAAATAAGCTATCAGCTGGCCCAGGTTTTCAGAGCCCCCCCGAGCAGGTCAATACTTCNCCTGTGACAAAATCAGATTGCGGGATACAAAACAGGTAGATTGCTCCCGCCGCATCCTCAGGCTGACCGCTTCTACCTAAAGGAGACGCTGCCTGCATAGCNTCCACCTGGTTTGAGTGCAGCCCAACCTTATGCTGTCTGCCATCTACCTCTATGGTCGGAGGNTCTTCCTTGTAAGNCTGGGTCAGTCGGGTTTCAATAGGACCAAAGGCAACCGCATTGACCGTNACATTATATCGCCCCCATTCCTTGGCAAGGGTCTTGGTCAACCCAACGACACCTGCTTTACCAGCGCTATATGCTATCTGGGTAGCACTCCCTTGTGTNCCGGACACCGACGATATATTGACAATCTTACGACACNGCGCTCGNCCGTGTTCCTCTGATTCTTTNTTNGCCTGAGGTCGCAGCCATGATGAAAAGGCNCGCAGTATCCTGAAAGGACCGGTGATATGGACGTCCAGCATCGCCTGAAACTGTTCATCNGAATGATTATGCATAGCACCATTCCAGATATAGCCCGCGTTATTAACGACGATGTCAATCGTGCCAAACGCGTCTAAGGTCGTCTGTATTAACCGGTCAGGAAAATCAGGATCCGTAACACTACCAGGAATGGCTAAACCATCAATGGCGTTTGTAGTCTCCTCAGCGGCCTCTGCGTCCAGATCGTTNACGGCCACACGCGCACCTTCACTGGCCAACAGCCTCGCAGTCGCCGCCCCAACGCCGCGCCCGGCACCAGTGACAATTGCGACTTTATCCTGCAAGTGGCTCATTTGTTCCTCCATGAGACTTCACTCTGACTAGTAAAATAACAACAGCAGGCCCAGAAATTTTAACCCACACTTTTGTAACTTGAACTCAGACGGCCGCCAAAGTTTCATCGTCCTTAAAGCTGACATGTCGCAATAATTCGACATACCCTCGCGGAAAATAAACTCCGTCGTAATAGCCCTTGTCCTTTAACAATCTGTGCATCAATGCCAGGTTGTATTTTGGTACGGAGGGTAAAAGATGATGTTCGAGATGANAGTTCACATGATGAGGACAGATCATCAAGCGAGACAGCCAGCTTCCGTAGACCGTTCTNGTGTTCTGCCGGGCATCCAGATTGTATAGATCGGGAACCGCTGCATGCTCAGCGATCTGCCTAATACGGCTGACCAGCGGTTGCACAAAAATAATTGCCGCTGGCCACATGAGATAAAGCCAACCTTCACCAAAAGACACAAGGACAAACAGCATGAGTAGGTTTGCCACGATTCCTCGAAGCGTACAGTTACGATTTTCGGTGTCCAGGACATTTAGATGTCGAATATTTCTGCCGATNAAACGGATTGTTCTGATACCGGTCTGGCCAGTAATGTCTCTTAAAAGTTTACGACGGAGTCGGGTGCGACTGACTGGGTAAGCCCGATAATTAGACAGATCTGGATCATCGTGAGTACCAGCCAGGCGATGGTGNGGGTAATGAGACCGCATATATGCATTCATATTACTCAGCCCTGGAGGGCTGACCAGCCAATCACCAACGAGTTGATTAAGCTGCGGTGTAGAGAACAATGTCTTATGTCCACACTCATGTTGCAGAATACCGAATCCCAACTGTCGACCNCCGAGTAACAAGATTCCGATGATTACGGTNAAAGGATTAGTCCAAACCGCTACAAAGACAAAGATTGCAACGACGCCCAACCACTGACATAGAATCGCCCAAGCGCCCTTAGCATTACTTCGCCGGGTGATCCTTTCGATTTCTGGTGCTGACAGTACATCGCTGATATTCATGAAAAAATTGTACTATGTTTATCCAAATTAGTATTGCTAGACTTTATTAGGAGTTTCACTCGCGGGGGACATAAAACCATGCGCCAAATCAAGGCAGTTATCAGCGGAGTTGGGCTCTGGACGCCTGAGCACAAGGTGACCAACGAGGAGTTGGTTGAAAGCTACAACGCATTTGCAGAGAAATTTAACGCTGAANATGTTGACTCGATCGCAGACGGTTCAGTCGAAGCAAAACCTCTTTCGTCGGCAGAATTTATCGAGAAGGCCTCGGGCATAAAGTCTCGATACGTCTACGTCAAGGAAGGCATCCTCGACCCAGACCGAATGACACCAAACATCCCNNTAAGAGCCGAAGACGAACTCAGTGATCAGGCCGAAATTTCTCTTAAAGCCGCAAAAAAGGCGCTCGCCGCGGCCCAGAAATCTGCAACGGATGTAGATGCAGTTATTGTCTCCTGCGCCTATACGCAACGCTACTATCCGGCNATCGCGATCGAGGTGCAAAATGCATTGGGCATCGAGGGCTTCGGCTTCGATATGTTAGTTGCCTGCTCATCCGCAACTTTTGCACTGCAGCGGGCCTATGAAATGATCGTCGCTGGGACAGCTAAATGCGTTCTGGTCATCAATCCGGAGCTGACTTCACCGCAGAATAACTTCCGCGACCGGGACAGTCACTTTATATTTGGTGACGTCGCCACTGCAACTATCATCGAAGGGGCTGAAACTTGCGTCTCCCAACATAGCTACGACATCCTTTATACNCATGCCGAAACCGTATTTTCGAATAACATTCGTTCCAATCTCGGCTATATGATCAATGCTAATAACGACGATCCCTTCAGAGAATATAACTATTTCCACCAAGAAGGGCGCCGTGTCTTCAAGGAAGTCTGCCCCATGGCGACAGATCATATTGTTGGAAGTGTCACCAAAGCGGGACTGACACTCCAAGACATAAGAAGGTGGTGGCTGCACCAGGCCAATATCAACATGAACCAGTTAATCACTAAGAAATTACTCGACAGACTGCCTGACGACGATGAAGCACCTATTGTTCTTGATAGCTACGCCAATACCGCCTCAGCTGGTTCCTTGATTGCCTTCAATCTAAATCACGAGGACCTCATAGAANACGATCATGGCGTTATCTGCTCCTTTGGCGCCGGTTATTCGATCGGTAGTCTAGTTNTTCGGAAAAGNGCTGGTGGCTTATCCTAAATACATCGGGACTATGAGCCAGCCTGGTTAATTCACCACTTCATCAGGATTTNAACATGGAATACTTAAGTGTCGAGCAAGCCCGTGCAAAGCNAGGATTGAGACTAGTGTTAACTGCAGGCGTACCAGGACCATTCGGTGAAGCGGCAAAAGCGCTCTTCAGGCACCACAATGTGGGTTTCTTTCCCGTTCGCCAAAAAGGNGGCCAGGATAATCCCGAACTTGTTGCATGGACCCGTCATAGGAATGCGCCTNTCGCACTATACAATGACGAGGCCCCACGAGTCCGCTGGTTGGAAATCCTTGATCTGGCAGAGCGGCTGGGAAACGGTCCNACCTTATTTCCCCGATCTATCGACGAGAGGATCGCCATGATNGGNCTAATCAATGAAATNGCTGGCGAGAATAGNCTNATTTGGCAGGCTAGAATCCTCATGTTGCACGAAACCGTCCTGGCGGTGGGCGAGCGAAAGGCCTGACAAAATCCGATGCTGCAGGATTATCTCTACGATCAGGCTGCAGTTGAACCGGCTCGCCAGCGCATTCTTGCTTTAATGGATTACCTGACCAAGCACATCAATAAAAGTAAGAGTGGCTATCTCGTAGGCAGCAACTTGACTGCCGCAGACATTTACTACGCGTATATTTCCAATGTCATCAGGCCACAGCCTCATGAGCTTAATCCTATGCCCCAGGGGTTAAGAACCAGTTATGAAATGTTGGAGAAACTTTTCGGGAAGGCCCCTTCTGTCTTGATCGATTTTCGAGATCGA